>JBJONT010000050.1:0-10033 GCA_046051705.1 Planctomycetota bacterium
TCTTGTCTTTCATTGTTCATGCCTTTTAATCGATAACCTACGCATTCGTTATTGGAAAGAGTTGCATGCTCATCGCGATCCTAGAAAACATTGTTGCAGCGGGTGGTCGCCCATACGAAGTCGGTGGCTGTGTTCGCGATCGACTTGTCGGAACGACTTGCAAAGATATCGACATCGAAGTCTTCCAGATGAATTCTGACGATCTCGTCTCCATTTTACGCCGGTTCGGAAAAGTAGACTGCGTTGGCGTTTCGTTTGGCATTATCAAACTCAACACAAGCGATGGCATGGAATACGATTTCACGCTTCCGCGTCGTGAATCAAAGTTAGGTTCCGGACATCGAGGATTTCTTGTTGAAATCGATCATTCGATGACTATCCAAGAAGCAGCCGCGCGTCGCGATTTTACTATCAATGCTATTTATCGCTGCCCGCTCGCCGACCAGTTATATGATCCGTTTCACGGGGTAAACCACCTGGAAAACAAATTATTACATGCAACTAGCGACCACTTTGGTGAAGATCCATTGCGTGTCCTGAGAGGAATGCAGTTCGCAGCCCGATTTGGATTGTCTGCTACAGACCAAACAATACAAATGTCGCGAAACCTCCTACCTGAAGCGACAGATCTGGCAAAGGAACTAATTTGGCATGAGTGGGAGAAATGGGCCTTGCGCTCCGCTCACCCTAGCTTAGGACTTGTGTTTCTGAAACAAACAAACTGGCTGAGTCTATATCCTGAATTGCAGGCGTTGGTTGGTATCCAGCAAGATCCAGAGTGGCATCCCGAAGGGGATGTCTGGACGCACACATTACACGTTTGCAATGTCGCAGCTAAAGTCGCTGAGCGAGAACAACTCGAAGGCAATGACCGCATCACCGTACTGCTGGCTGCGTTGTGCCATGACCTAGGAAAAGCAACTCATACCCGGTTCGAAAATGGTCGATGGCACGCATATGGACACGAAAGTGGAGGTGTCGATCCAACGAAAAAGTTCTTAGATCGGATCGGATGCCCCATCGCAATACAGCAGCGGGTGGTGCCGCTTGTAGCGGACCATCTCATCCATTTGGTCGATAAAGTAACTCCAAGATTGGTTCGCCGACTAGCCTATCGACTTGGAGAAGCCTCCGTAAAACACTTGGTCCATCTCATCGAAGCAGATGTGTCGGGCCGTCCCCCATCGCCGCCGAGATTGCCGGACAATGCAAAACAGATTTTGGAATTTGCATCAGTGATGCGGATCGATCTCAACGCCCCAAAGCCGATCGTACAGGGAAGACATTTAATAGAACTTGGATACAAGCCATCCCCATGGTTCGGTAAGATTCTCAAAGTATGTTTCGATGCCCAATTAGATGGTCGCTTTGAGAACGAGGAAGATGGAGTCGCGTTTCTGCGAAGTCAGTGCGAATACGGAATATGATGTCTTGCAAGCCACTCTATGAAATCAGTCGCTCGACACAACCGATGTAATATCACAGTCCGCACAGTTCAGGGGCTATCCCCAAACCAGACTGTTTTAAAATGCTGGACTTTTTGGACTCTAGCGGCCAACGCAAACGATCGACCGCTTTCTAACCCTTTAAAAAAGGATTACTTCAACTGCTGGAGAACCTGCCCGTTATCAAGCTGCCAAATCCAAAGCACGCCATCCTGACCTCCAGCAAACGCCATCGGCGTCTTCCCTGCCACAACACTGCAATATACCGCTTCCGCTGGCCCCCCTATCGCTCTTACTTGTCCACCATTGCTTGCATCATGCACCCGGACTTGCTGATCCGCAGATGATGTTACCACCTGGTTGCTTCGCCCCACAAACGCGATCGATGTTACCTCCTTGCCAAAACCTTGGATCGTTCGGATCGCCGTACCACTCTCTACATCCCAAACCTTGATGGTGTTGTCCGCAGAAGAACTCGCAATCCAATGACCATCATCATGCCATGCTACTCCAAGCACATGGTGTGTATGCCCCTCAAGCGTCCGCGGGGCTGGTTGCGCTACCCCCTCCGGTACATGGACTTGGTGAAGCCGCAAAACTTTGTCCGCTGCCCCTGTCGCTACCCAATTTCCATCCGGTGAAAATTTCGCAACCAAGATGGAGTCGCTATGAACTTGCCCAAAATCTTTAATCACCACACCATCGGAAACTCGTAGCAACTTTAACTCCCCGAATCGGCTCGGAGCACCACTTCCTACCACCAACAACTGGCCATCTTCACTCCAATCCATCGCTGTTACCCGATCGGAAAATGGCGATTCCTGAGCCGTTCCAATCACTCGCTCCAAACTCCAGCGATTCCCCCAATCCCACGCCAACGCTCTCCCGTCATCCAGCGCCTCTACCACCCAACCACCTGCCGTAACAAGCAAAGAATTGAAGTTAGGAGCACCCCCAGGTAACACCGATTGCTGAACCCCCTTATCTCCTCTCACGACAGATATCGTTCCATCCACCCTCGCCGTAACAATACTGCGATTATCCGGCGTAAAGGCACTCTGGAGCACAGGCACCGGTACAACAGCCGCTTGCGTTTGTGCAAGCCCTTGCTCAAACTGGGCTACTTTTTGTTTCTCCTGTTCGATGCTCGCTTGAAACTGAGCAATTGTCGCACCTGCTTTCTCAATGGCTTGCATCGCCGTTGCAATGGTCTTATCCATCGTCGTCAACTTGGTCTCTACTTCCATCTTCGCCTTCATTGCTACCATCTGTTGCTGCTTCTTCGCTTCAACATCCTTCGCCGCAGCTTCCACCTTCTTCATCGCTTCTTCAACTGCAACTTTTGCCGCTTGCATCGCTGCTTCGCTATCCGCTACAGCCTTGGTTTGCGCATCGAGTTCTGTCTGCTTTTTTCCTAACTCTTCCATAACGGCTGTTTTGGCTTGCACCAACTTTCCATGTGCCTCGACTTCAGCCTGCTTGGCCTTCTCCAACTCTGGAACCCTCGCAGTCGTTCGCTCAACTTTTGATTTCTGCCTCGCAAGGGACAAATCCGCCAAATCCAATCGTCGCTGCCCTTCGAAGTCGATTTTCTGCTCCCAAAGCATCGCGCCATCAGCACACTTCCACGCCTTGGTCAAACCATCGTTCCCAATCGTTGCAAACTTTGACGCATCGGTCGCAGCGAGTACGTGTTGAATCGGCGCACCGTGCGCAACGGTTCGTAATACCGCTCCGTCCGTCCCTTGAACTACCCGAACTGTACCGTCCGCCGTTGCAACCAACACGCGTGGCACACTTGCTTCCTCGTACCTCGCTAACCCAATCACATCCGCAGCATCTCCCAAGCGGTCAATCTTGGCGAATACCGCAGGTGACTCGGCCGTTGCTGGCGTCACTGTAATCCACTGCACTTTTTTCTCCGGAGTGATTCCTACAAGCGTTTGCGCATCTTGTACGACCAACATTCGCAAAGGTTGCTCAAGCTTTCCAAACAGACTAGGTTTGACCGCAACCGGGCTGGGTGTGTCATTCGCAGGTAACGTATATTGCGCGATTGATGCATCTTCACCAACCGTCCATAAAACAGTACCGTCAGCACTCCATGCCAACGATACGACTGGTACAGGGGCTTCGAGCTGATGTGTGACTACGCCGGAGTCCGCACGGACAATTTCAAGACTCGGCGTCCTCGTTGCTTTCGCAATAGCTGTACCCTGAGGAGAAACTCGCAGCAAATGAGCTCCTCGCAACGAAATCGCTACACCTTGATCTGTTACCCCAACACTCCTCTTCCAAATCTTGATGTCTCTAAAACCACCTGTAGCAATCCTAGAACTATCAGGACTGATCGCAATCGACTGAATCATATCCAAATGACTTACCGGTGCAGTGGTTTGCAACTGACCTTGACTCTGGGGATCAATCAACTGAGCAACATCGCCTGCAGCATCCAATGACGGCCAGCGATAAACCATCGCTTGATTCCCTCGACCTGCTACCACCCATTGACCATCAGAACTCGCATCCATGGAGTACATGGGACGCACACTCTCCGGGACCTGCTTCCATTGCATGTTCTGATTAGGCTTTGCAATACCAGCGGGTGCTCCCGCATCGATCCAAGCTTGCAGCAAATCCATATCAGAAGCACTGAAGCGTTTGGCACCCACAGCATTTTTATCAGGTGGCATCACGGAGTCATCCGTCGCCCTAACTCGCCGCACCAACTCGCTCTCGCTCCCTTTCCCCACAAGCATCGTTGGACCACTATCCCCTCCCTTGCCAAGCTGCTCATAAGACTCAAGATTCAATCCACCTTCAGCCTTCTGTGCATTGTGGCAAGCGATGCAATTTGCTCGTAACAGAGGAAGAATGTGGTTAGCAAAATCCTTGGGCTGACCTGCACCAACCGCAGCATCCTGCGCGTCACTTCGAACGCCTATAGCCAAGAAAACGGCAAGGAAAAGCGTGCGATGTAACGTTATTGAAAGTTTATTTTGCAATGCGATATTCATGTTTCAGGGTTACTTATGGGCAAGTAATGTGATTTGCGTTGAAATATAAAAATTTTACTTCGGTGGCTCTGCCGCAGGAACAACTTTTAGACGGAAAGGAGCCGAAGGCAGAAATGTCTGAAAATCCCTTGGAGCAATTTCTTTCGCAAGCGCTTCAAGCTTCGGATTTGTTTCAGCAATGATCTTTTCGGCCGCTGGACGATCACCAGCCCAATTCGGATCTGCTAACAATCCTTGTATGCGGTCCCGATATGCCAAAAGCCGACTGTGTGACTCGGGATGCAAAGATTGCTTAAGCACAATCTCGGTGGCAAACCAAACCGTGTACTCACCGACCGGTGCATCCGCTGCAACCTTGATTTCCGGATTGGCTTCAAGTGCTTTCTCCGGAAGTTCAAACTCACCAAGGGTGACCTTAGGCGGGAGGTTCTGTGGGCGCATGATGCCCTTCGCTTCACCACCAGCACGCCGAACTGCGCGAACGGGAAGCTTACCTGCTCCCCCTTGTGGGATTTCAAGAACCAGTCCAGGTGATTCTCCAGCACGTATTTGAATCGGTGCAAGATCCTGATCAACTACTTTCAAAAGCCACTGTCCAGATATTCGAGCTTGCGGTAAGCCTCGATCACCTGAAGCAGAAACAACAATCGCCGCTGCTTGTATCGGTATCACCGTTTCCGGATCAGCCGGATTCAACTTCGTCTTTGCGACAGGCTTAATCGCCCCTAACGAACCAACTGCATTCTCATCTGCAAAGAACACCAAAATCCCTTCACTCTGCCCCGGCGCAAGAACACTCGGAGCAACGGTGACTCCCGCAGGCAGATTGTCGCAAGAAAGCTCAATCGGCAAATTATGATTTCCAGCCCGACGCACGCTCACATGCATCGCCACCTGACCACCCTTTGGTAGTGACACTCCTGTCGTCTTCGCTTGCGCTGAATTGTTTGTATCCGGTAACCAATGCCCCACAGCATGAACCCGAGGAACTGCCGGCCCTAACCTCAGCACGACTTCCGTTGAATGCTTACTCGATGGCTGCAGATTCAGATCACTAACACTCAATCGAATGTTTTTGTTCGCCGGCCCTGGCGGGATCGAGAAAATAGGATCAGTGGTTACGAGTCGTACAGCGCGCGTTCCAACGGCAGAACCATCTTCGGCAATCGATATTACGTCACGTCCTGTAAAACGGCCCCTGGCCAAAAAGTCTTGGATACGTTGTTGCAAGCCGGGATTATCTGCAACGAATCCACTCGGATTCTGCGCTAACACGTTCCGTATTTCAACAAGTTGCTCCGGAGTCGGTGGCGGCACAACCCGGTCCGCGATAACGCGGATATCCGACAATTGCCCCATGGTTTCTGAAAGCACCTCGCATTCGTAGGCTGCACCCTCACTAGGAGTAAACTCAATCTCACGCGTCGGCTCTTTCGCACTAAGCCTGAATTTCACTTGCCATGGTGGCGAAGGAACCATTTGCGGCAAGATCGCTTGCGACGATGAACCATCCTGCAATGCCGAAGGCTGCGCATTAGCATCGACACCAGGCCATTCGCTAACTGCATTAGCAAAAACGCTAAAAGGTGATTTCCAAGAATTAGCGCTAAGAAGTGGGTGATTATCTGGCGGATCGATCACGAGGGCAAAAGACATGCTCTCGGACGATCGGTATAGAAAATCATGAATCCCAAGTCTCAGCTCTTCAATCTGCTTGGTGGGCACGGATGTGGGAGTCATAAACACAATTGGCTCCCGATTAACGCTACGCAATTGGCTTAAAACATTCCCCTCGCTATCCGAGACTTGCAATGCAGCAAGCGTCGTAGCATCAATCGATTGCGATGCGAGAAGTATCCTGGGCCACCGCTCTGCTTTCTTAGTGCGAAGCAAAACTCGATCATTGCGTTTTGTTAGCCCAACGTAACACACCCCCGGCAAAACTTCAGGTGGATTCTTCGGGTCAATCGATGGTGGAAGATTTTCAACGGGCGTGTTTACCACCGCGATGAAACGCGAATTGGAAACACCATAACGTCCGGTAGCCCACAACTCGTAAATTCCAGGTGGAACACTCGGATCGACAGTCACTGAGAAACTTCCGTAAACCTTCTGCGCCGTCGCAAGCGGATCAAGCGGAAGGCTCGCTGACTCATCCAATTTCGCAACGATACGAGGATCTGAAAAAACAATCTGCTCGATGTCTTGAGTAAAGCGTCCCCCCGTGACCTTGAGGGCATTGGGATGATTGGTGGACAACACGGGAGGAAAGACAGCATCAATTGCGAGAACAGGAAGCTCAGCGCGCGCAGGGATTGCAAAGATGCAAAGGAGGAGCAACCCGATCCCTCGCGTCGCATGCTTGAACGATCTCATGATGTCAGCTAATTCACGGTAAGCGATTAGTGGTTAAATAGGAATTCTTTACTGTTGATCACGCTCCAAAGTAGATCTTCGTACGCTTCACGCAACTTATCAGAACGCTGCATGAGATACTCGAGCGCGACGGATTGCTCCGAATCAGTAGGTGGCCTGCTAAGTGCTCGCAAATAAAGTTCGCGAATCCGCAGTGGTGCTGTCTTCCGAATATTTTCCGATGGACTCAACGATGCATCTACCACAGCGGTAGCGGACCACGTCGAAGCGTAGCTAGCATCCGCCCCAAGCTTGGATTGCATTTCCTTCGAGTTCAGCAAATGAAGGCTTTGCGCTAGGGTCGAGGAAATCGTCCGCTCGCATTCGCAAGCCGTCGAAGAATCCGGTCGACCAAAGACCGTCAGGAAATACGAAGCGAACGAAGTATCTGGGAGTTCCACCGCACGTGTACCAAGTGGCATACCATCGAACTGAGATGTACTACCACTAACAGCATCAATGGCATCCAACAACATCTCCGCTTGAAGTCGCTTCGGATAGTAACGCGAGAAACAGTTAGTGTCACGGATGTTCAATTCGTTGGCATTCGCACTGAGCTGATAGGTAGTCGACGTACAAATGGAACGAATCAAATGCTTGAGATCAAAACCCGACTGAATAAGTTCAAAGGTAAGATTATCGAGAAGCTCTGGATTCGATGGCGGATTGGAAATACGCATGTCATCCTCTGGTTCAACAAGACCTTTGCCGAGAAAATGTTTCCAATATCGATTCGCGATCGACTTTGCAAAGAAAGGATTTGTGGAAGCGGTCATCCAATCAGCAAGTGCCGCTCTCGGATCTTGGAAATTCGCAAGCTCCGTCTTGGGTGCATCCAGCCCCGTTGGTGGAAGTGCCTGCCCCGTTTTAGGGTGATTCGCAGAAGCATTCGCTATGCGAGAAACGAATTTCGGTTCGTTTGGCAACGTCCCTTCCCTTCGCTCAACCGTCGAAAAGAAAGCGGCCATTTGGTAATAGTCTTGCTGCGCCCATTTCTCGTATGGATGATGATGGCAACGCGCGCACTGAAGTCGTTGCCCCAGGAAAAGCTGCGCAATGTCTTCAATCCTGGATTCGGTATTGTTAACCTGACGGAACCAAACAACAGCCGGATTGCTTTCGACATCTCCAGTCGCGGTCAATAGTTCGCGAACAAGGATGTTGATTGGCTTGTTCTCAAAGAAGCTCGAGCGAAGCCAATCATGGAACGCATATGCACCATACCGGGTGTCTTCGCTGGTGTGATTGTTTCTGAGAATCGCTGACCACTTGCTTGCGAAATTCGACGCGTAGTCCTGTGATGCTAAAAGCCTATCGACGATTTCAGATCGACGAGATTGAACCGCATCCGGCGAACCACCCGAGGATTGAGCTATTTGCAGGCTCTCGATTTCAGCAAGAGTGGGAAGTCGTCCTGCGATATCGAGCGTCACCCGACGTAAAAAAGTCTGGTCATCGCACAAATCCGAAGGAGGAATACCAAGCGCTGTAAGTTTCGCAAAAACGGCTTCGTCGATCTTCCCTCTCGCAATTGGCAGACTCTGGGTCAATACTCCGATCGGCACACTCGCACGGAAGACGGTCACTTGGCCTTGATACCTAGCCATAATCGAAACTTCGCCCGCATAGTCGCGGATCCTTACCAATCCATTGGCGTCAACTTCAGCCATGTCCAGATTGTTCGATTCGTACTGAACCGTACGTGTGATGTCTTCGGTCGACCCATCGGAGTACGACGCGACCACGCAAAGTTGCTGCGCAGAGTTTCGCAACATCTGCCTGTTAGACGGTGTTACTGAAATCGAAGTCACCTTGCGTCCGTTCGGATCACCGTATGGCATCGCTTGCGCAATCCATCGACGCAGCACTCGGTACTCATGAGAATCGACGTCCATGCGTTGTCCCCCTCCATGAGGAACAGACCCAACAGACTTCGTTAGCAACAAACTGGTATCAGGAGCCGCTGGGAATAAACGGCGACCACGAGATTCACGAACGAGATGCTCGTAGTCCTCAGCCGCCTCGGATCCGAGGAGCGATAATCGGAAACCATTTTGCCCAGCGATCTTTCCGTGGCAACCACCTCCATTGCAACCGAACTTGGTAAAGATCGGAACAACTTGATTAGGAAAGTTCACCAGTTCTTCTTGGCTCGAAAGCTCAATCAAAACTTCTGCAGAAGCGGGAGCATACCCATCTGCAATTGCCGTAACCATAAGCTTGCCACTAGCAAGCGGCGTTACCAATCCGTTTGCATCGATTGAAATCAGACTCGGATTTGAAAGTGTAAAGCGGACGGATCGAGTCAAATCCTCGATCGCCGATGAATTGGAACTTGAAGACTTGCATCGCACGAGAAGTTGTGCGCGAGCATCGCTCCCCTTGAGACTGATCGTAGGGACGTCGAACTCCAACTGTGGCACCGCTGAAATCGCTTGCGTAGCTGCACTGGCTTCTTGAGCCGGCGCATTCCCTTGCGCTGGATTAGCTTCTTGCGCAATGCTTGAAACACAAAAGAAACTAAACGCTAGAGCAGCGGCAAATAAGCTAGCGACAGAGCGCAGGAGTTTAGGATGCAGGCAGGATTGGTGCATGGTAGTTACTGCGATCTTGGTAGGTGTAGCGAATCTAAATCAATTCGCGGATGGGTTCGTGATCGACCAGAAACTGCGGACGACCCGTCGGGTCTACGATCGTCGAAGTCGATACGCTGATCCCAAGGTTATGGTAGAGGGTGGCAATAATCTCTTGCATGTGAACAGGACGTTCTTTCGCATATTCACCAAGTCGGTTCGTAGCACCGATCGCTTGGCCTGTACGCATCCCCCCCCCGGCAAGCCACGCGGAGCTAACTTGAGACCAGTGATCGCGTCCTGCCCCGTTATTAATTTTAGGTGTCCGACCAAACTCGCCCCAAACAATGATCGTGACATTATCGAGCATATCACGCTGTTGAAGGTCGTCCATCAACGCGCTAAGGCATTGATCGAGTTTCGAACCATGGTCACGTACGAGATCAAAGTTTTGGCCGTGAGAATCCCAACGTCCATAGCTAAGGCTCACCACTCGCACCCCGGCTTCGATAAGCCGACGCGCGATCAACAAATGGTCATTACAAGTCGGTGCGCCGTCATACTGGTACTTATAAGGTTTGCC
>JBJONT010000051.1:0-17543 GCA_046051705.1 Planctomycetota bacterium
AGTGCTGCCAGTGCCACACCCACAAATACGATCCGATCCAACATCGAGAATACTTTTCGATGATGGCCTTCCTCAACAACGCCGACGAACCGGAACTTGAAATTCAGAATCCGGACCAAGAACGCGAAGCCGCTACCCGATTGGCGAGAGCCGATGCACTGGTCGCTTCGTTACCGCAGAAATGGCCTATCGCAGACCCTACCATTATCTGGGTCACCTCAACTCCAACGATCTCGGCTGAACCAACCGAACGCATCAACGTCCTCGATGATCACTCGATGCTGTTCCCCGCTCCCGGCCCCGAACGATCCACCGCAAGCGTCGATTTCGCTGAACTCAATGGCTCCTTCACACATATTCGCATCGACGCATTGACCGACGACTCTCTGCCAGGGAAAGGACCGGGCCGCACGGCACACGGTAACTTCGTTCTCAGCGAACTTGAGATCTACATCGCAGGCAAGCGAATCAAACTCACCGATCCGACCGCAACGGCTGAACAGCCTAATTACCCTGCGATCAATGCGATCGATGACAACAACAACTCAGGTTGGGCAGTCCAAGTCGATGGCCAAGATCTTCGCACGAACAAATCGATTACGCTTCGCTTTGATACGCCGATAGAAACAGATGGTGATACCAAAGTAATCATCAAACAACTCTTTGGTACTCACCATACCATCGGGCGATTGAAAATCAGTTTCGGTAAAGCAGTCGAAAGCTCCCTAGCGCTCGAAACCCGTCGACAAGAGGCTCTCGATAAAGCATTCGCCGATTGGTGCGAGCAACAAAAAGCGACCACTGCAAACTGGCAAGTGGTCAAACCTCTCGAAGCAACCTCGAATCTGCCACTGCTGAGTATTCAGCCCGACTCAACTGTCTTCGTTACCGGTGACATCACCAAAGCAGATACCTATCAATTGAATCTTGGAACGCCGCCACAAGGCATCACAGCGATCCGCCTGGAAGCCCTTCCTGATCCAAGGTTACCTGCTCGTGGACCCGGTATGGCGTACTACGAAGGCCCTAAAGGGGACTTCTTGTTAGGCGAGTTCCAACTCTTCGCCGATGGCCAACCGGTCAAACTGGCAAAAGCCAGCCAAAGCTACGCAAAGAACACCTTCGGTTCTCAAGCTGAAGCTCAATACGCAATCGATGGAAACCCAGAGACGGGCTGGAGTTGCGCAGAAGGGCAGGGGAGGGCTCATGAAGCTGTCTTCCAACTCGAAAAACCACTGGCCACTACCAACCTTCAACTCACCATGATGTTCGGGCGACATTACGCTTGCTCGCTCGGGAAATTTAGAATTTCTATCACCACGCAATCTGGCGACATTCTCGCGAGCACCGTCAGCTCCGAACTTCAATCACTAATTCACAAGAATGATCGCTCCGAAGCGGAAACACAGAAACTCAAAACGGAGTTCTTGCTCCGTGCTCCACAACTCGCTTCGTTAAACAAAGAGATCAATGACCTTCGCCGGCCACAATCCTTTTTGACTTCCCTCGTTCTCCAAGAGCGTCCAGTCGAGAACCCTCGAAAAACTTTCATCCACAATCGCGGGGAGTGGACTCAACCCACCGATCCTGTTGATCCAAGTGTGCTATCGGTCCTCAACCCGCTCCCAGCCGATGCCCCGAAAAACCGCCTTAGCTTTGCTCGCTGGCTCGTCAGTCGAGACAACCCACTGACTGCCCGCGTCGTGGTAAATCGAACTTGGGCATCCTTCTTCGGACGTGGCATTGTCAAAACACAAGACGACTTCGGTTTCCAAGGAACCCCGCCATCCCACCCGCAACTCCTCGATTACCTAGCGGTCCGATTCATGGAAGACGGCTGGTCACTGAAAAAGTTTCACCGATTCATCGTCACTAGCCAAACCTATAAGCAATCAAGCCATTCCAATGCGATTGGCGAAGAGAAAGATCCCGAGAACATTCTGCTTTGGCGAGGACCTCGAATGAGACTCGATGCCGAAGAAGTACGCGATGCGGCATTGAAATCTGCGGGAATCTTGTCCGAGAAAATGTTCGGACCGAGTGTGTTCCCACCTCAACCGCCGAGCGTTACTACCGAAGGGACCTATGGAGCGATGAACTGGGCAACGAGCCAAGGGCCCGATCGGTATCGCCGAAGCCTATACACTTTTACAAAACGAACAGCTCCATTCGCTTTTGCGAACACCTTCGATGCACCTTCGGGCGAAGCATGTATCGTTCGTCGCGACAAATCCAATACACCTCTGCAAGCGTTGACCATGCTTAACGATGTAATCATCATGGAGGCGGCCCAAGCACTCGGCAAACATCTAATGCACTATGAAGGATCCCCTGAACAGAGGATCAATCAAGCGTTCATCCGATGCTTCTCGCGCCCCGCAACCAACAATGAAATCACCGCAGTACTCGACTTCTATCAAAAACAAGTCCAGCGGTTTACCGCTGCTCCCGAATCTGCAAAAGCGCTCGCGGTTGGGGAACCGTCTGAAACAAGTATCTCTTGTGCAGCTTGGACCCTCGTAGGACGCGCTTTGATGAACATGGACGAATTCGTCACAAAACGATAAACAAGGCAAACCACGGTATGAAACCTATTGAACGCTCGTGCCTCGAAGTCACCCGCCGCCATTTCTTTCGCGATTGCGGAATTGGTACCGGAAAGCTAGCCCTCGCGGGTTTGCTCGCCAACGAACTTCAAGCCGCACCTCCTACACCTCAAGCGAGTAGCTACGTTGATCCGTTAGCTCCTCGGCCTCCACATTTTCCCGGCAAAGCCAAAGCTGTCATCCACTTGTTCATGGCGGGTGCTCCAAGCCACCTAGAGCTCTTTGACAACAAGCCAGCACTGACAGAAATGGACGGCAAACCCCTTCCAGCTTCGGTCACCGAAGGCCAACGTCTCGCGTTTATTCGCTCCGATGCGGCTGTGATGGGTCCGCAGTTCAAGTTCGCTCGACACGGACAATCGGGGATGGAAATTTCAGAGGCCTTACCCTACCTTTCCAAAATCACCGATGACATTTGCTTGATTCGCTCTTGCCACACCGATCAATTCAATCACGCCCCAGCTCAAACCTTCTTTCAAACAGGTTTTGCTGTACCAGGGCGTCCAAGTTTCGGATCGTGGGTCACGTATGGACTGGGGTGCGAAACAAAAGATCTTCCTGCCTTTGTTGTTCTTAGCACCGGTAGTGGTATCAGTGGAGGTACCGGCCTATGGTCTAGCGGCTTCTTACCAAGCATTTACACCGGAGTGAGATTTCGCAACCAAGGTGATCCGATCCTGAACGTTACCAACCCTGTAGGGATTGACCAAACTCTCCAACGAGAGACGATCGACCTTGTTAACAACCTCAGCCGTATGCAACTCGAAGAATCAGGGGACCCTGAAATCACTACGAGACTAGCAAACTACGAAATGGCGTTCCGAATGCAATCCTCTGCACCGGAGCTGATGGACCTGCGCAGCGAATCGAAGGCAACGCTAGATCTCTACGGATGCGATCCCGCCACCCCTTCCTTCGCACGAGCTTGCCTGCTTGCACGTCGCATGATCGAACGAGGGGTACGTTTCGTGAATATCTTCCATGAAGGTTGGGATGCTCATAGCGATGTCGCTGGAAACCACCGTGGCAACTGCAAAACAACCGATCAAGCGAGCGCAGCGTTGGTTACCGACCTCAAAGAACGAGGCTTGCTCGACGAGACCCTAGTAGTCTGGGGTGGCGAATTCGGACGAACTCCCATGGTTGAAAGCAACGCAGCCCTCGGTCGCTCGCGCGGTCGCGACCACCATCCAAAGGCCTACAGCATGTGGCTTGCAGGTGGCGGCATCAAACCCGGAATCACCCACGGAGCTACCGATGAACTGGGATACAACATCATCGACAAGCCAGTGCATGTGCATGACATCCAAGCAACGTTGCTTCATTGCCTGGGCTTCGACCACGAACGACTCACATTCCGAGCCCAAGGTCGCGACTTCCGATTGACCGATGTCCACGGCAAACTCGTCAATGAAATCCTTGCTTAATCCAATGCGAGCGTCTCCTCGGACGTTCATTCGCATATTGAGCGAGACAACCTAAGCGAACCATCGGTCTGACCGACTGAAACACCAATAGGTTTGACCGTCTGAAACATCAGTACCTTATAGATCCGCAACATGGTGTTGCGTGGAAGCAAATCGAGCATCGAGTCCTGAATATCAGGTTGAACGATACTCGAGTCCTTGGACACCGCTACCGGAACTGCTACCGAATTGCTCGATCTCGTGCCCCATCTGCTGTGCGACCTGCACAAACAGATTGCAAAATGGGGTGTTCTTTTCACGATCCAAAATCAAATGCTGACCGTGTCGAAATTTACCACCTGCAAGCAGCAGTGGGATGTTTTTCGTATCGTGCGAATTGGCATTTCCTAAATTGCTTCCGAAGACCACGGAGGTACTGTCTAAAAGTCGTGATGCCCCCTCCTGCTTACGACTCAATGCGGACAGCAACTTGCTAAAGGCGTGCATTTGAGCCTCTTCGATCAACCGCAATTGCTGAATTTTCTGCGAATCTTGACCATGGTGCGACAAGTTGTGGTGATCGATACTGACTCCAGGAATCGGCGGTACATCATTTCGGCCTTGGACCATGACTGTGATCAATCGTGTGGAATCGGTTTGCAAGGCCAGTGGGATCAACTCGAACAGCAATTGCATTTGGCCGATCAAGTCCTTGTTTTCCTTAATGTCCTGAGGGACTTCAGCGTCGACCTTGGGTTTTGGCTTATGCACCCAAGCTTCTGCTGATGACAACCTCTGCTCCATTTCACGAACAGAATGCAAGTACTCTTCAAGCTTCTTGCGGTCCTCTTTGCCGA
Source organism: Planctomycetota bacterium (assembly GCA_046051705.1). Lineage (GTDB taxonomy): Bacteria > Planctomycetota > Planctomycetia > Pirellulales > Pirellulaceae > JBKCUI01. The sequence continues at coordinate 4,870 of JBJONT010000051.1, forward strand.
TCTGGTTCCGGAATTGCCGTGTTTCATCTCGGACCGTATCCATGATACTCTTGCCTTCACGCAGCTTCTGAATCTGAGCGTCTTTCGCTTCAGCGGTTCCTTCAAGAAAGAGCTTGGTGAACATTCGTGACGGTGATTGCTCACCCGGAATCATGATACCACTAGATGTATACGATTGACTCGATCCATCCGTGCTCAGTTGCAGCGATGGAAAACGTGTCTCTAATCCGATTTTCGAAGCGAGCAATTGGTCGATGGAGATCGAGTTTTTGAAGCCCGCAAGACCAGGATGACGCGCTGCGGTTAACCATGTCATCGCGGATGAATGACCATCCGCCCCCGACTGATCCGGATGGGATATCCCATTGATTAACGTTAAATCACCACGATGAGAATCGAGTATCTTCAAATAAGGTGTCGACTCGAAGTCAGTACCACTAGATTCCGGAAATAGAAACGGTGCATGCAATCCAAGTGTCGTGCAAATACAAACTAAACGCTGCGGAATTTTCTCCTGTGCTGCACGAACACCATTAGGCAGAAACGCATCGAGGATGGGCAACGCCAACCCTACTCCACTGGCTCGCAAGAACGTTCGCCGATCGGCCCTAAATACACCTTTGGGATAGTTCATCATTACTCTTTCAATGTGTTTCTTAGGGACTATCGGTTCGATGAGCAGTTCGGTTCAATGGGCATTTCAAATCAATCGGCAGTTTGGATCGAAGGGACTACTTGTTGGTAAATAGCTTGCTCGCAACTACTGAATGAACCAGAGTGCGGATCCCCCCTCCGTTTGCCTGAACATCGGCAACGATTCGATCCACTTGCTCTCGATCTGCAAAGCTGATAGCCGCCCCAGTAGCATAGGTAGCAAACTGCTCGACTAGCGACCTAGAAATCTGGGTTTGATCGCGCAACAGGATGCTTCGGTAGCTCTGAATGTTCGAAAACGCCATTCCATCGGAAGTCTGGCCACTTGAATCGACCGGCTTCCCAAGCTTGTATTCCCAAATATCTCTACCGTGCAGTTTAGAAGTAGGCGGTGTGCCTTCGCCAACCGATCGATATTTCTCCCGGAACCCACCGATCACATCGAAACTTTCCAACGCAAATCCAGGAGGGTCGATTTCTCGATGGCAACGATTGCAAGTCTCCGAATCGCGATGCTTGGACAACTGCTCGCGAATCGTAGTCGCTCCGCGCGTATCTGGTTCGATCGCATTGACCGGTGGAGGGGGAGAGGGCGGACGACCTATCAATCGCCTTAGTATCCAAGCACCGCGAAGTACCGGAGAGGTTACCGTACCATTGGCTGTAACTTTGAGAACCGATGCATGGGTCATGATCCCCCCGCGTGGAGAGTCTTGTGGCAGTTGCACCCGGCGTATCTCTTCGCCATAGAGATTAGAATCGCTTTGATGAAACTCATCGAGCAACCCATAATGCTCGGCTAGTCGGCGATCGATCATAACGAAGTCCGAATCGATAATTGCACTAATAGGCAGATTCTTCTGCAATAGCTCCCGCAAAAACGCTTGAGTCTCTGCAACCATGGAATCCCTTAGCAGATCGTCATACTCGGGATAAAGTTTCGCATCAGGTGTGGTTGCATCGATTTGAAATAGGTCGAGCCACTGTCCTGCAAACGAAGCAATAAATTCTTGACTGCGTGGGGAATCTAAAATTCGATCCACCTGAGCCCGCAAAACATCGGCCTCGGAGAGCTTACCGCTCTTGGCCAGACTCAAGAGTTCATCGTCCGGGGGACTGCTCCAAAAGCAGTACGAAAGCCGAGAAGCCAGCGCATAATCGTCAAGCTTGCCAGGGGTCTCCTCGAGCATCAAGAATTTGGGTGAAATCAGGATGCTTCGTATAGCCACTCGCATCGCTTGCTCATACGTACGCCCCGCATCCAATTCGGAGTGCGCCAATGCGATAAAGCGATCGGCTTCTCCATCCTGGATCGGTCTGCGAAAAGCCCGCTGCGCGAATCGATAAAGCGCATCTTTGGATTCGGACTTTGGATTCTCCGGTACTAATTCGTAAGCGACATGACCGTTCTTCGTCCAAGGACCCCGCTGCTTGAGTTTGCGCACCGATGAATCACCGAACACACGCGACACGCTTTCAGGTGGCCACTGTTCCACCAGTGGCCCTTCAATCTCGACCCATTGGAGTGCCATTCCAGGAACTTTCCAATCCTTGACGGTCTCGACGTTCCACACACTCTTGCCTTGCGAATCGATACCGATCCCATACCCGGCGAATCGAAGATGATCGTTGGAGGTTAACCGTGTGGTGAATTCCACGACGCGCGGCACTCCCTCCCGAAGCTCAAAATAACCTAGCATGCGACTGGTCTTCCAATCGCTAGAGTACACCTTCAGCGCGACGGTTTCCTGGCGAGTATCCACTGCATACGCCGATGCTCGAATCCGATAGAGTCCATTCGCCGATGGGCTAAATTGTCTCAGGTCGTCCGGCGAATATCCATGGCTGATAAAGACGATTGCATCATCGGTTTCGCGAAACAACTGCCGATGCTTCTCCCCCGAAACAGGGTCAACAAACCCCTCGGCTTTACCGAGATTCTCTCGCACTCCTTTTTCATCGTGGTATCGCAAACGCTTTTGAAACACCTCGGGAGCGTCGGTTAACCGAACGCAATCGTCGAGCGCAACCTCGATGACCTCAAGGTACTTCTCCAATTGTAAACCAGAGATACGAAGTCCTTCCGCTACGGTATCGTAGCCACTTGCCCTGCCATCCTCGGGCAATAGGTGTTGAAGCGGAGTATCGATCCCAAGCAGATCATGAAGGCTATTCTCGAATTCGCGGCGATTCAACCGCCGGAACGATGTCCTACCATCGCGATCCTGTAGCTCCGAGATTTCAGCATGCAGCGCGTTTTTCAGCGTCTGTGCGATGGGTCCAATTTCCGTATCCTTGAGCGCAGACTCCGGCGGCATCTCTCCTCGAACCACCCTATCATGGATCCGAATCCAACGCTGTCGGTTCTCTTGCAAGTCGACCGCCCAATCCAATGCATCAATATCTAATCCGCCAGCCATGTCCGTGGCGTTGTGGCACTGTTTGCAATTTTCCGCCAAGAAGGGGGCTACCCCGGCTGGGGGAGCCGCAACAACCGTGACGGAAAGAACCAAACGAACCGCCAAGGACAATAGCACCCACCTAACAAGGGTCATTGATGGATGTGGTAAAAGGGCCATCCGCGGCTTCTCCAAGATTGTGCAGGGTTACCGACGATGCGTTACGAAGGACTATCCCCATAACGGCAATCATCGCTTTTTCCGGTACACAACGCAATGGAGCAATTTCAATCGATCATCGCCAATTTGGGATCGGTCGGCCTGGTGTCCAAGGTGCACCCAAGGCATCGAAGCGGCCAAGCATCGCGGGAATCTCCGTCCCGAGCAACTTGTTCAATTCCACAAGTGCAGTTTCAAATTCTTGACCTGCGATGTCATACTGACGACGATGGGTTCCCGTCGGACCTGTGGTACTCCCCAAAGCGCCCATCATCGCATTCGACAACCTGCTTTGCAGCCCTGGCATCGCACTTTCATTGCGCTTCGCACGGGTTGGATCCCCAGTGAAAATTTGCTGCACGTCGATCAGCCGAAGCTGCATGGCGCGAATCTCTTTCCATAAACTCGGGTCCACTTCCGCCGCCGACTTGGTCAAACTCTCAATCGCTTCTAATCGTTCGATCGCTTCATTGGTAAGCTCGGTCGCTGCGTTGACGGCATTGGCAAGCTTGTAAACCTGCTTCGCAAAATCGCGAATAGCGGTTCGGTTGATCTCCGTGGTATCACCGAAAGTCAACGGTTCAATTTCGAACTCCGTCTTGGGAATCACCTCGGTGATCTCACCTTCGATCATCTGCGAGACTTCAACTGTATATTTGCCAGGTACCGCTACCGGGCCGGTTCCTGAGGCTCGGCGTCGACGACTCCCCCCACTTGGCCCCGCATGGCGATAATCCCAATTCGCACGGACCATCCCGCGTTCTGTCGATGTTGGGATCTTCCGCACCACCGTTCCAGCCATGTCACGGATCGTCAACCAACGTGACGGTGCAACTTCTCGATCCTCATTCTTCAAATCGTCCCAAGAAGGGTAGGGGGTATCTTTCCCGGACTTGGCTCCCTCTCGATCGCTCTTCTCACGCTTGGACTTCTTGCTTTTCAGCTCTTCCTTCAAATGGAAAGTAAAAGTCACACCATACTCAGGATTCGGTGCGGTAAAGAAGTTCGCTCCTTGAAAACCACGCCCCGAGACTCCCATCGGATTGACGGTCTGAAACATAAGCCCCTTTTTGATCGGGAACATCGTGTTCGACTCGAGCAACTCAGGCTTGATGTTCCTCAACGGGGAATAATCATCAAGCACGTAAAATCCACGTCCGAATGTCGCCAAAACCAAATCGTTCTCGCGTCGTTGAATCTCAATATCTCGAACCATAATCGTTGGGAGCCCCGACTTGAGTGCAATCCACTTCTCCCCACCATCGACGGTAAAATAGCAGCCGAACTCGGTACCGCAGAACATGAGGTTAGGGTTCACATGATCTTGCTTGAGCGTGTACACACTCCCTCGCTCAGGAAGGTCACCGGTGATGACTTGCCAATTCTTTCCTCGGTCGCTCGACTTGAGAATGTATGGCTTGAAATCCCCTCGCTTGTGATTGTTCACAACAACATAAACGATGTTGGGGTCAAACAAGTCGGCTTCGATGTCATTGATGTATCCAAATTCAGGCACATCGAGCGTTCCAAAGCGATCAACCTTGCGCCATGTAGCGCCTCCATCTTCGGTGATCTGAACGAGACCTTCATCGGTACCGACATAGATCAGCCCCTGTGCTCGGGTCGATTCATCGAGCGCGACTATATTGCCGTAAAGCGATGTCGACGAGTTTTTCGCCACCGCATCAACTCCCCATACTCGCCCCATCACCTTGAGTTGATTTCGATCGATTTGCCTTGTCAAATCGGGACTGATAGCGGTCCAATTGTCCCCCCGGTCGTCGCTTCGAAATAGCATCTGCGAAGCGTAGTACAGGCGTTTCGGATCATGTGGAGAAATCAACAATGGCGAATCCCAGTTCCATCGCAACGCCGGGCCTTCTTTTGATTCCTGCGGTTTGATATCAACCGCCTCTCCCGTTTTACGGTTGTAACGGACCAATCCACCATATTGCCATTGAGAATAGATGGTATCAGGATCATTCGGATCGACCGCTGGCTCAAATCCATCCCCAAAGACCGTCACAAACCAATCGCTATTGCGAATGCCATGCTCGTTGTTCGTGCGCGAAGGGCCACCCTGCGTGGCGTTGTCCTGAGTTCCGCCATAAACGTTGTAGAATGGCTTGTCGTTCGATACGGCAACCTTGTAGAACTGTGTGATCGGTAAGTTGGCTTTGTAATCGTAGGTCTTACCGCGATCCCAAGTTTCATACAAACCACCATCGCAACCGATGATCAAGTGTTGCTCATTCTCAGGATCGATCACCAATGCATGATTATCGACGTGCTTGTCCTCTTCACCAAGATTCACGAATGTCTTGCCGCCATCTTCGCTGACCATCATCATCGTATCGAGCGAGTAAATTCGGTTCACATTATGCGGACAGCAGACGATTTCATTGTAGTACTGAGGGCCATTCGATACGTAGCTGCTCATCTTCTCCCATGTCTCACCTCGATTGATACTGCGGAAGAATCCACCTTTGTCCTCGGCAGCTTCGACGATCGCAAAAACCACTTCGGGATTTACCGGCGAGATGTCTAAGCCGATCTTGCCTTTGTCGGAATCTGGCAAGCCGCGACCGATTTTCCTCCAAGTCGCTCCGCCGTCGGTGGACTTATGAATCGTCGACTCAGGTCCACCGTCGATCAAAACCCACTCGTGACGACGACGTTGGTAAGAGCTCGCGTAGAGAATATCTGGATTGCTCGGATCGATGTGTACTTCATTGATCCCTGTCATCGGACTGATGTTGAGAATGTTCGTCCAAGTCTTTCCGCCATCGGTCGTCTTGTACAACCCGCGGTCTCCACCGTCCTTCCACAACGGCCCCTGGGCTGCGACGAACACAATATTCGGGTCCTGCGGATGCACGGCGATCATCCCGATGTGCTCGCTGTTCTCCAATCCCACCCGCTTGAACGACTGCCCACCATCGGTGGACTTGTACAACCCATCGCCATAACCGACGCTGCGCTGCGAATTATTCTCACCGGTTCCAACCCAAATGGTGTGACGATCGTGTGGGCATATCGTGATACAACCGATCGAGTAAGAGCCTTGCCCCTCAAAAATTGGTTTGAACGTCACACCCGCATTCTCGGTTTTCCAAACACCGCCGGAGGATGCAACCACGTACCATATCGAACGATTCACCGGATCGACTGCAATGTCTCCGATGCGGCCCGACATAAAGGCCGGCCCAAGCCCCCGGAACTTCATCGCGGATACCAATCCGGAATTGATTCCCGGTGCCTCATCCTTCGGCTCATCGGTATCCTGTGGAAAGGCAGGTGTATTACCGACAACGAGCGCAAGGCAAGCCGCCAAAATCCAATGTTTACGCATGATGTATTTCGATTTGTTTTCAAGTTTGCAAAGGAAAAAGCAGATCGAGAAACGCTCTCGTCGCCCCCACTTTAATTACGGCGATCGTCTTTTGCCAACCGAAGCCTCCGCGATTTGCAAATGGGAACCTCTGGGGTAATAACCTCCAACCTTGAATTCCCATAGATCAACGCCGATTCGTAGCCAACCCTGCGTTGCGTGAGTTTGACGCTTCGGCTAGGTTTACTTGCAATTACCCACATCAGCCCGTGCCCGTTTTACCTGTGCTCCGTTTCAAACCGGACCTGAAGACAAGCCTTGACACTATGCAATACAACATCATCGCGTTATTCACCGCTTTACTATCTGTGTCACTTCTTCCCGCCGGATTCGCCGCTGATGACATTCTCATCGCCGATTTCGAAAAGGACACCTACGAACCGTGGATCGTCACCGGCGAGGCCTTTGGCCAAGGACCCGCAAAAGGGACTCTACCAGGGCAAATGAATGTCGAGGGTTACAGAGGCAAAGGTCTCGTAAACTCCTTTTTCAAAGGAGACGATTCGACCGGCTCGCTTACATCTCCTAGGTTTCGCATCGAACGAAAGCACATCGCTTTTTTGATCGGAGGAGGAAGGAATCCCGAGAAGCTTTCCATTGAATTGCTCGTTGACTCAAAGGTCGTGCGTAGTTCCACTGGCCCCAATGATAAAGCAGGTGGTAGCGAAGCGCTCGATATAGATAGTTGGGATGTCTCCGAGTTCGCAGGAAAGTCAGGTGTGATCCGGATCGTCGATGATGCGAAAGGGGGTTGGGGACATATCAACATCGATCATATCGTCCAGACTGACACCAAGCCCTCGGGGTCGATCAAAGACGCCGAACGTGTGCTACGAGCCAGCTCTCGCTACCTCCATATTCCTATCAAGAACGGCGCAGCGAAGCGAGTCGTGACGCTACTCGTCGACGGTCAAGTCCTCGTGCGCAATGACATCGAATTAGCGGATGCGACCCCTGATTGGTGGGCAACGATGGATCTTTCCGCTTGGCAAGACAAAACCCTCACCCTCCGGGTCGACAAACTCAGGGCAGACTCCCAAGCCCTCAGCAATATCGAACTCAGCGATACATTAAAAGATGCATCAAACCTTTACCGTGAACCACTCCGAGGTCAATTCCATTTCTCGCCCCAACGAGGTTGGAACAACGATCCTAACGGTATGGTGTACTTCAATGGCGAATACCATTTGTTCTTCCAACACAATCCTTATGGATGGGGATGGGGGAATATGCACTGGGGCCATGCAGTAAGCAAGGATTTGGTTCACTGGGAAGAACTAGGAGACAAACTACTCCCCGATGCCATGGGCCCGATGTTTAGCGGAAGCGCCGTGATCGATTGGGACAACACAAGCGGTTTTGGCAAAGACGGTAAACCTCCCATGGTGCTCATCTACACCGCAGCCGGGAACCCGACCGTTCAAGGGATCGCTTACAGCACCGACGGACGAAACTTTACCAAGTATTCTGGTAATCCAGTTTTGCCACAAATCACTGGAGGCAACCGGGATCCAAAAGTCTTGTGGCACGAACCTACCAAACAGTGGGTGATGGTCTTGTATGTCGAATTACAAGGAAAGCATACCATTCACTTCTTTAACTCCCCGAACCTTCGCGATTGGAAACTCGCAAGTATCACTGAAGGAATACCCGGCAGTGGATATTTATTCGAGTGCCCTGACTTCTTTGAACTCCCGGCCGACAACAACTCATCCGAAAAGAAATGGGTACTGCTAGGTGCAAATACCGAGTATGCGATCGGCACTTTCGATGGACAGAACTTTAAGGCGGAGCAAACGAAGTTACCCGGGCATCGCGGTCGAGGCTTCTACGCTCCGCAGACTTTTAGCGACATCCCCACGACGGACGGACGTCGCATTCAGATCGGTTGGTTCCAGACACCCACACCAGGCATGAGCTTCAATCAGTCGATGACAATCCCATTAGAACTCAAACTTCAGCGCACCTCCGATGGACCACGCTTGACATTTACCCCAGTCAAAGAACTCGAATCGCTGCGAGCTAAGACCGCGACCTTTGAGCGTTTGGAAGTCAAACCGGGAGATCGCAATCCACTCGATGCGATAAACTTCGAATTGCTGGAGTTGCGTGCGGAAATCGAACCGGGAGAAGCCGAAGAAATCGTCTTCAATATCCGAGATGCAATGATCATCTATGAACCGCGCAAGCAGGAGATCAGCGTTAACGGGCAGCGAGCCGCAGCGCCGCTTCGTGATGGCAAACTCCTACTGACCATCTACTGTGACCGAACCGGACTAGAAGTCTTCGCCAGCGACGGACATTGCTATGTACCGATGCCATTTAACACCAACCCAGAGAACCGACGAATCTTTTTTGAGACGCGAGGTGGCGCAGCCAAAGTAGAGAATCTTCAAGTCTACGAACTGCGTTCAGCTTGGTAATCAAAGCATCCTAGTCGGTTTTTGTGCGAGTCTACGGGTGCGATGTCCCCGCAAGTTTCCACGCACCGTAATAATGCAACATGACGCCTCGCTGCGCTCGTCGTGGCGGCGGCCCAGGAGGACCGCCCTACAATTCAATGCTCCACAATATGTCGCCCCACAAATCGCCTCCTACGGCGCATGCAAAGACCCTTCTCCATCGATATCTTCTTTACGTCGTGGCTTCTTTGCATCGTAGCTTTCTTTGCATCGTAGCTTTCTTTGCATCGCTGCTTCTTTGCGTGAGCCACAGTTACCGAACCTTTGATTCTTCTCCCCACCGTCTAGCATTTGAGCTTAGTTGCGAGTACCTTGTTTCGCTGAAAACAACAGCCAATCTGATTATCAATGGGGCAACAAAGACGTACGAAGACAATGGAAAAGCACCATGCATTCACATACCCCTGAGGCATCCGCAGGAATTTTAGTGTCTGGTTTTGATTTGTCTCGGTTTTGCAGCGCCTTGCTCGTACTCAGTGAAACGGTGCTCGTGCTCGTAATCGAAAACAATCTGTAGTACTGTTATATTCGTTCAGTACAGGACATACCTCTGAATGCATCTATACTGTTGGCGTCATCCGAGCACGGGCACGGGCATGGACCCGAAAACAGGCCCGAATCGCAAGCTCATTGGCCACTGTTTTTCCTCACTAGCTAAAAAGCTGGGCCAAGGCCTCGATCCTTCGTTAGATATATTCCCCTTGCTAATTTCCCTTTCACCTATTCTCATACTCCCAAGAATCGCACTCGGGCTCTTCGGAAATTGGAAGTATTCAAATCGCTTGCTTTGTTGCTTCTACCGATGTGCTTGCTAGGTAATTGGACTTGGTAATTGGGCTTGGGGATAGGCGTCCTTTAAGAAAATTTGAACAGAGCGAACATGAACCGCTGCGTGCTCCACATAGGGATGCCAAAAACAGGCACCTCGTCCATTCAAGACACCCTCTACTTCGGTCTCAAGGATCCGAGGTTTTCGTATTTCAGCGCGGGTGAAGTGAACGGATCACGCATGCTTTGGACCCTGTACTCCAAGGAGAAACCGCCATTTCACTTATGGCGAAGGAATGTGGAAAACGTCCAGTATGCTCGTAAACTACAAGTCCGATATCAACGACTTCTAACCCACCAATTAAAACGCGCTAGCCTGCAACACCGTACTCTCATTCTCTCGGGTGAGGATAGTTGGGTTTGGGACGAGGGCCAGATCAAGCAATTTATAGAACTGCTATCACCCGAGCAAACAAAAGCTCAAGTCATCGCCTACATACGCCCGTGGAAAGGATTCCTGGAGAGTAATTTCCAACAGATTATGAAAGGAAGAACCATTTTCCTTAAGCGCGATACTCGGGGAACCTCCCCCCCTCCGATCAAGCCTAATGACCCAACGAAAATCGATTACCAAAAGACAATTGAAACTCTAGACGCACATTTTGGAAATGAGAATGTGATACTGAGAAAATTTGCCCCTAAGGATTTCCAAGACGGATGCGTCGTCCAAGACTTCTGCAATCAGATTGGAATATCCATTGACTCTAATTCAATTCGCAGGAGCAATGATTCGATCGGACTAAATGCGGTCCGTATGCTCTATGCATACAAATCGTTCGGGCAAGAAGAGACATGGTTCCGGGAACTAGCGATTTGGCAACACTTCCAATTAACCCTTGCCCTTGCCGAAATGCCAGATACTCCCTTCCGCCTTCACTCCGAAATGACCAATCCAATTATCGATCCTTATCTCACACAAATCCCATGGCTTGAAGATCGATTGGGCGTCTCGTTTCAAGAAGACTTCGAGAAGCATGATAATAGCCCTTGCATTAGAACAAAGGAGGACTACTTTCGGTTTGAAGAACCAAGCCTCATGTGGCTCGCAACACAGACGCAATGTAGCATGCCAAGCAGTTTACATGGGGAGCAAACTGCGAAAGAGGTTGCCAAAATGATCCATATCCTACGACACCGATTCCCACCCGTAATGAATGTAGCCATGAGCCTCAAACGGATAGGGGAACGCGCTTGGATTCGATGGCTTTACGGTCGATGATTGGGAAAAACCCATGAGGCCCCCCACAAGTAATATCAGTATCGATCCCTCTAACTCTTTGCGCCTTTGCTTCTTTGCGTGAGACTCTGTCCGCGCATTCCATGCATACCTGACGCCTCGCTGCGCTCGCGTTCGCGGCCCGGGAGGACCGCACTACATCTAAACGCTCCACAACATGCCCCACCACAAAGAAGATCAGTACCAATCCCTCTAACTCTTTGCGCCTTGGCTTCTTTGCGTGAGAATCTGTCCGCGCGTCCCACGCATACCTGACGCCTCGCTGCGCTCGCGTTCGCGGCCCGGGAGGACCGCACTACATCTCAACGCTCCACAACATGACACCCCACAAAGAAGATCAGTACCAATCCCTCTAACTCATTGCGCCTTTGCTTCTTTGCGTGAGACTCTGTCCGCGCGTCCCACGAATACCTGACGCCTCGCTGCGCTCGTGTTCGCGGCCCGGGAGGACCGCACTACGTGATGCCCCCACCACGTGATAGCTCGCACTACAAGATGGACCGCACTACATGATGGACCGCACCACGTGTTGAATCGATGTCTTTCTTGCGTTGTTGCGTTAGGTTTACCAAGCACGTCAGACACGGAGAAACGCACGCGTTATAAAAATTATCGACCATTTTGAAAGGAAAAAACCATCCCACGATAAAATCCATCCGCACACACTGCTTAGCAACTTTGTAAGTAGAGATGAGGCGAATTATGGAACGGAAAAACGATTGGACTCTCTTGGCGATCCTAGACGGAACACAATCCTGGATCGCGAAGCGAATGGAAGATGACACCGCAGTGACGATCTTAGGTTTACTCTCCGACGATCCGACAACTTGGGAAGAAGCCCAATCGGCTTGGCCTCGCGTGCGTACCAAAGTCGTTTGCGAACGTCCTGAGCAACTCCCCCTCGAACCATTCCTTCAAGAAAACCTTGTGGAACTACTCTCCGCAGCCAATGCATGGGTCGTTGTCGACTTTAACTCCAAACGTGTACTCAACGGTGGCGAATTCCAACCCATTGAGCGCAACACAACCCTAGCGATGCAAACGGACGCCCAAGGGAAACAGCATGGTTTTCTTAGTATCCATCTACCACCTTGGTGGGAGTTGCACAATTCAGTCCAAGCAACTGATGTTTTGAATCCCCGACAAACACCGATCGTCAAACCAAACGTCGACCGAGAATTTCTCTTCGGAGCTCCATTTCTAAATGAAATCGCTTCAAAAATCATCTCGACCGTTTCGAGCGCATCTTGGGAGAACAAGAAAGCGGCGCACCTATCGCAAGTTCGCTATCGGTTTACCGTCGAATTGCACCGCGATTGGTTGATGACTCCTCGCGCTGAACTCGATGGCCGCAAACCTCGCGATCTGCTTCATGGTGCACAGCATTGGAGCAGCCTTGTCGTTCAGTCGCAAAAACATCGTTGCACCGATGGCGATCCCCTCGTAGCACTGCCGACGAATTGGATCGGTTACGCGACGGCACC
>JBJONT010000052.1:0-15722 GCA_046051705.1 Planctomycetota bacterium
ACCCACCGGAGATGCGATCGAGACCCTGCAACTGCCACCCAACCTATCTTTATCCACGCAACGACAGCAGCTCGATTCACTTGCGGAATTCAATCGACTCCACCTCGAATCCCACGCTTCCGATTCGGAGCTTGCGGCTAGACTCGAAAGCTTTGAACTGGCTTACCGAATGCAAAGCCGAGCTCCTGAGACGATCGATATCTCCGACGAACCAGAACATATCCATAACCTATATGGGATCGGAGATCCAAAGTGCGATCACGTCGCTCGGCAGTGCTTGATGGCAAGAAGATTCCTCGAACGGGGCGTTCGCTTCATTCAAATCTACTCCGGTGGAATGGAGAACGAACGATCCTGGGACGGTCACGTTGACATCGCGGGCAATCACCAGCAATTCGCCGATGAAACCGACAGACCTGTTGCAGGGTTGCTCGAAGACCTACACCAACGCGGAATGCTTGAAGATACCCTTGTCATCTGGTGCGGCGAATTCGGACGCTTACCAATCGCTCAACTCGGTGGCAAACCTGGTCGCGACCACAATCCACATTGCTTCACCGCTTGGCTTGCCGGAGGCGGCGCGCAAGGTGGCATCTCCTACGGAGAGTCTGACGAAATCGGCTACAAAGCTGCCGTTGATCGTGTGCACCTCAACGATCTGCACGCTACGATCCTACACCTGCTTGGGATCGATCACAAGAAATTGACCTACCCATACAACGGTCGAAATTTCAGACTGACCGATGTGGCTGGTGAAGTCTTGCACCGCGTGATCGCCAGCTAAGACCTGAGATACGACTAGCGATCGCGGGCCGAACCCATTAGGGGTTCCGGGCTACGTAGAACTAATCAACTCTACAACCAAAAGCCGAGGGCAAAAACGAAAACACCGAAGGGATCAACCTTCGGTGTTATTGATTGGCTTCTAACCGTGCACAGCGATCAAAACTACTCAGCGGCGGAATTCAATGCGGCTTCAAGCTTTGCGCGGGGAGGGATTCCTTGGAATCGCTCGATGATCTCACCACCCTTGAACAACAGCAAGGTTGGGATAGCGTTGATCCCGTATTTGGTCGAAAGCTCTGGATTGTCGTCCACGTTGACTTTCCCAATCTTGACGTTCCCTGCGTACTGAACCGCCAGTTCGTCGATCAATGGAGCGATTTGGCGACATGGGCCGCACCAAGTTGCCCAAAAGTCCACGAGGACTGGTTCCTTGGAATTCAAAACATCGCTGTCAAAACTGGTATCCGAAAACTCTGCTGCATGTCCCATGTCGCAATTTCTCCTTCAGGGAATAACATCCAAGCCGATGGCTATCTTGTAAAGTTGGCATGCCCTTGGCACGTCAACACTGTACAGCACATGGTGTGCCAAGCCAAGTCATAGTGTGCCACGCCAACGATACAAGACCACGAAAATCCCCGAAGGTTCAGCCTTAGCATGGGAATTCGAAGTGAAAACCGCCCCTAATCGGCTCGGATTTCTTTCGATCAATCGGAAACTTAGTTTCCATTTTCATCACCACCCCGAGCGCAAGAAAATTCTTCGGCTAGCGTTCCCCAGGGATACCCAGCGGGCACCGGGGCCCGAACGAGAATCCGCTCTGCCGTTTTGGGGTGAGCGAACGACAACGTAGCAGCGTGGAGTGCCATCGGCGATTCTCGAAAATACTCCGGCCTGTCCCCCCAGCTAACCTCGCTTCCATAGAGGCTGTCCCCGAGAATCGGATATCCTCGACTGGCGAACTGCAAACGTATCTGATGCATGCGACCTGTCCCAAGCTGAACTTCGACGAGCGACTCGCTCTGTCCGTTCAATCCGGTTCGCGTACCGAGTACCCGATACGATAGGGAGGCAGTGCGACTCCCCTCTTCGCTCGGATCGACAATCTCCGCGCGAGGTTCATTCTCGACCTTGCGCATCGAATCGACAAAGGTATCGGATGGCTTTGGTGTTCCATGAACCCATGCGAGATAGATCTTGTCGATAGTCCGTGCGGCGAATTGATCGCAGAGTCTTCGCAATGCTCTTTGGTTGCGAGCTATCACCACGGCGCCACTTGTCATCCGATCGAGTCGATGTGGTATTCCGATGAATGGTTTCGGTCCCCCTTCTCGAGAAAACTGAGCAAGGAGTTGAGCTTGCAAGCTTGGAATCCCATCCGGAGCTTGGGTGAGCAAGTGGACTGGTTTGTTAACGACCAAGAACCATGCATCCTCCAGCAAAACGGGAATGACCACAGGAGTCTCATCGCTACGGTCTGGTTCGTCGTTGTGCATGAATCAATTCGTCTGGTGCGGGCTCGTCGTTGATGGTGCTGGATTGCTAGAACGAGCAATGGCGATCACAATGTATTTCACGTCATATAGCGTTTGCGGCTTATGAACGATGAAGTTTTTTGGCAACGTCGAACCCTAATGTAGGTTCGGTCAATGCAAAAAAAAACGAGAAACACCGGCCACGAAACAAACGCATCCAAGCTTTTGTTCCATTAGTGCTTCTCGCACCTGTCATATTCGCGGAAACTATCCGACGGGTCAATAGGGCACAGCAAGCTCGATGCATGGAAGTTTTAAAAAAAGTTTGAACGCAACACGATGCAAACCAACGCTAAAGAGATGCAATCCAACTCAACGGAATCGATTCACTTCGTGACGGGACGCCTTGCTGAGAGCGCCGTTCGAGAGATCGTTCATCAACTCGCTGATCAACATGGCTTCCTCTACAGCATCGACGTTCTTCCGATCACCGTCGCCGCATTGATGACTCCCAAGTGGTTGATGCGCCATTTGAAAATTCCATCAGAAGCTACCAAAGTCTTACTCCCTGGATATCTCCTTCCTCATATCGATGAGATACGCAAGGCTATTGCGATTCCGGTTGAATGTGGACCGAAAGATGTGCGTGATTTGCCCACTCTCTTCGGTAAAAAAAGATTTCGATCAGCCGACTACGGCGAGTATCAAATTGAGATCATCGCAGAGATCAACTACGCTCCAAGACTCTCGATCGATCAACTCATTACCGAAGCGAAAAGGCTCACGGCAATGGGGGCCAATCGTATCGATCTTGGTTGCGAACCAGGTATGAGATGGAATGAAGTAACAGAGCATGTCAGAGCACTGACCGACGAAGGGATCGCCGTATCGATCGATACGTTTGATCCTTGGGAAGTCGAACACGCAGTCAAGGGAGGTGCGACGCTGGTCCTATCGGTGAACTCTTCGAATTGCGAGAGAGCCGTCGATTGGGGGGTAGAAGTAGTCGTCGTTCCCGATACGCCAGAGGATTATCGTGGGTCGATGGTTCGTACCGCTGAGTTCCTCCTCGATCGTGGAGTTGCAATTCGACTTGACCCTATCCTCGAACCGATCGGTTTTGGATTCGCAGCATCCCTCAAGCGATACATGGAGACCCGTGAGCTATTCCCCGAAGCAGCCATGATGATGGGAATAGGAAACGTAACCGAGCTTACCGATGGAGACTCGGCGGCCATCAATACCGTTCTGCTTGGGATCTGCGCCGAACTTCAAATCCACAGCGTCTTAACGACACAGGTTATCACTTGGGCGCAATCGTCGGTCAAGGAATGCGATTTGGCCCGCCGGTTGGTCGAATACGCCGTTCGGCATCGACTCCCCCCCAAACATCTCGAAGAACGCTTGATCATGCTTCGTGATCCCTCGAACGTCTCCCCTACCCCCGAATCCCTCAAGCTCATGGCTGCTCAGATAAAAGACAACAACTATCGTATCTGCCACGATGGGGAAAAAATTCATCTGATGAGCGCGGGGGTACATATCCAAGGCACCGATCCGTTTCTTATGATGGATGAATTGCTTCGAATGCCCGAATCGAGCAACGTGGATGTGTCACACTCGTTCTATCTCGGATTCGAGCTTGCCAAAGCATTAACCGCTCTGACGCTGAACAAACGCTACGATCAAGACGAAGCTTTACGATGGGGAATGCACACGCGTCCAGAAAAGCATCATCGCCTCGAAAGATCTCGCAAGCCTCGCAATAACCCTTGAGAACGTGCTAGCGGTTCTCCTCCGCGTTCTCCGCTTTCCGTTAGCCGCATCGGCGCTAGCCAGCGGTTCCCCTCCGTGTTTGCCGCTTTCCGTTAGCCGCATCGGCGCTAGCTAGCGGTTCTCCTCCGCGTTCTCCGCTTTCCGTTAGCCGCATCGGCGCTAGCCAGCGGTTCTCCTCCGTGTTTGCCGCTTTCCGTTAGCCGCATCGGCGCTAGCCAGCGGTTTTCGGCAGGTGTTCTCCGCTCGATGCATTCATATCTACCCATTCCGCTGTTAATTAAATTCCCACAACGTCACAGGGCCTAATTGGCTCGACGTTCGGATGTTCTTGAGCCGTGTAAACCAAACACCGGGCCGCTTGCGCGGCTCCGCTACAATTGCTAAGCATCCGTCGTCGGGTGAACCCACTGAGCGGGCTGGTCCTTGTAGTACTCCCGCTTCCAAATCGGAACATCTTTCTTGATTCGATCCACAAGGCTCTCGCAAGCTTCGAATGCCTCCTTGCGATGCGGAGAGCTCACGGCAACAACGATGCTTGGCTCCGCGATATCGACTCTACCGAGACGATGGACCGCTGCACAACGGTTTAACGGCCACTGAGTTCGTGCTTCCTGCACCAGGAGTCTCATTTGTGCAAGGGCCATCTCGCGATGGGACTCGTACTCAAGATACTCCGTTTCCACACCTTTAGTGAACTGGCGAGTCGTGCCAATGAAAACGCAAATGGCCCCACTGCGAGCCTCTTGGCATTGCGCGATGATGCGATCTACTTCGATCGGCCCATCGACAATCTCGATCAAGTCGCTCATGTCGTTGATGTCAACTCCTGCTTGAGTTCGGAAACGTACCCGGAGTACTTCGCAAGCTCCTCCGGGCTGACCTTCGGATACTCGAGTTCCAGCGAATCCAGATGCCCGGAAATCAAATCAGCAACCGCTGCTCTCGCATACCACTTATCGTCAGCAGGGATCACATACCACGGTGAAGCCTTCGTCGACGTCGCTTCCATCGCATCTTCAAAAGCCTCTTGATACTCTTTCCACAACTTGCGTTCGGCCAAATCACCCGCATTGAACTTCCAATGCTTATCAGGTGTCTCTAGCCGTTCGAGCAATCGTTTGCGTTGTTCGTCCCGCGAGATGTGCAAGTAGAACTTCAGGACGGAGGTGCCACTTTCGGTTAGGGTCTTCTCGAACATCCGAATCTCTTCGTATCGCCTCTTCCATAAGTCGGAGAGTTTCTTGTATGGCATCAAATTTTGGGCATCAAGAAACTTCGGGTGAACCCGCACCACCAAGACTTCTTCGTAGTAGGAGCGATTGAAAATCGAGATCATCCCCTTAGGAGGCAAAAATCGCATCGGACGCCAGAGAAAGTGGTGTTCGAGTTCTTCGCTATTTGGGGCCTTAAAACCGTGAACGCGACATCCCTGGGGATTCACGCCACGAAACACATGCCGAATAATTCCGTCCTTGCCAGACGTGTCCATCCCTTGAAGGATGATCAACAACGATCGCGAGTTCGACGCAAACAATCGATCTTGGGTTTGCTGCAAGCTCGCAATGTCTTGCTCCAAGGATTCGACTCCCTGCGTTTTTCCACCGAACTCATCTCCTGCTTTCGTCGATATCTTCGAAAGCTTGACGGAATCCCCTTCCTTCACGCGGAATTTCTTGTGATCAAATCGATGTGTACTCATTCCAAGCTTGCCTTTCGAAAAGTATGTGATTGCTTGCGAGGATTAGTTGCTACCGAGCTGCCAATCGAGACCGATGTCATGAACGATCGCCGAATGTGTCAACGCTCCGACGCTGATCCTCTCGACACCTGTTCTAGCGATCGCCCCAATCGTCGAAAGCCGAACTCCACCCGAGGCTTCTAATTCAACCTCTGGTGCAACACGATTGCGAATCGCCACACACTCCTCAAGCTGAGCGCATGTCATGTTGTCGAGCAACACGATGTTCGGTTTGGCTTTCAGAGCTGACTCAAGTTGGCACAGCCGATCGATCTCGACTTCGATCATCGGAGGATACTCGAAGCGCACTGCCCCTGAAGCGACGAACTCCTTCGCCAACGCGACCGCTTGACCGGGATCCAAAAGCTCCCCGTCCTTCGCAGCCCGACTAGCCAAATGATTATCTTTGATCAAAACGCCATCGTAGAGTCCAAGTCGGTGGTTATGCCCACCTCCACAGCGTACAGCGTACTTTTCTAAGCGTCGCCATCCAGGCGTGGTCTTACGAGTATCGTAGACTCTGGCTTTCGTCCCCTCTACCGCTCGCACAAATTGATCGGTCAATGATGCGATTCCACACATACGACAGACCACATTGAGAATCGTCCGTTCGCAAGTTAACAAGTCCCTCGCTTCGCCATGCAAAACCGAGAGGACTTGCCCAGGTCCGATCGCCTCTCCATCACCGACACGCTGATCCCACTGAATCCCAGCGTCTAATTCCGTGATCATTTCATCGATCAAATCGATCCCCGCTGCAACTCCGGCAGAGCGTGAGATAAGGGCCGCCGATCCGCGAACCCCTGTGGGAACAATCGCCATCGTCGTAAGATCCACGCTGCGATCTAAATCCTCACGGATGGCCAATCGCAAAATGTCGGAGAGGTCTTCAAGCAACGGCGCGTCGATCGTCTGCGGTCGATAATCCATCGGCATACTCAAACGTTTTAAAGGCCCAAAAGATAAATTCTCCGCCGTGTGCGAAGATCCTAGTTCGACCCCACAGTGTACCCTCGAACAGATTTCCGAGCAGGTTTCCGACCCTAAATTTCCCTCTCTCCCACCAATTTCACCCCGGTGCAACCGGTTCTTGGCTGATCCAATCCACCTTTTTTGGTAGTCTATTACCTGAATCGACTACACCAATAGCCTAACTCGCTCGCCCACCGACCTTACGTTGCTTTTCAACGCGGGCAGGCGACTTGATAGGTTGCTATTCTGATGATGGCCCCAGAGCGTGTCCTTACGCTCGCTTTTGCGATTTACCAATCTGGCAATTTTCCAATTTAGTTCATTTAATCGTGGAGATTCGTTTTATGCGATCAAGCTTCCAGCTTAGTTCCTTAGTTCGTCGCACAAGCCCGCTGCTTCTTGCAGCCGTTGTTGCGGGATTCGTCACCCCATGCTTGTTGGCCCAAGACACACCGTCGAAACCAGCGGCTGAAGCCAAGGGCGAAGCGTTAAAGCTCGCGGGAGGCAAAGTCGTGGTTGAAAAACCAGCTTCTTGGAAAACCGTTCCACCCAAGTCGAACATTATCGAATACGAATTCCGTGCACCTGCTGAAGGGGAAGACACATCGCGCGTGACGATCATGAGCGCTTCGGGCGGAATCGAAGCGAACATCACCCGTTGGATCGGCCAATTCGATGGGTTGAAGAAGTCCGATGCGAAGATTGAGAAGAAGGAAATCGGCAAGACGATCGCACACATCGTCGAGCTTGAAGGAACCTACAAGGAATCGATGGGTGGTGGACCTTTCGCCCCCGGCCCGATGAAGAAGATTGAAAACCACGCTATGCTCGGCGTTATCCTTGAACTCGATACCGGCGATACGGTCTTCATCAAAATGACCGGCCCCAAGAAAACAGTAGCCGGCGAACGAGAAGGCTTCATCAAGATGATCGAAGGCCTTAAGAACAACTAAAGGCACTCGCGATCCTAAAGTGACCAAGCAACAGAAACCTCGCCCGTTAAACGGCGAGGTTTTCTTTTTGCCCCTTTCCTAACATCTCTTCGTTCGTAAAGGTAAGGGCCACATAGAATCGGTACAGCAATGGTACCATGAGCAAGACCAGCAACGTCGATGCGATCAGCCCAAAGGCCAAGCTTGTAGCCATCGGAATCAACGCTTGAGCTTGGAACGATTTCTCCAACAACATCGGTAGCAGACCAGCTACGGTCGTTACGCTCGTTAAGAACACGGCCCGCAGTCGCCGCGAACCTGCCGTCACAATCGCCTCCACCGGCGGCATTCCTTGTCGGACGCACTGATTGATGAAGTCAACCAAGACGATCGAATCGTTTACCACGACACCCGCAAGTGTAACCATGCCGAACATGCTGAAGAGCGTCAGAGGCAAACCCATTAAAGCGTGTCCAAAAATCGCGCCGACCATACCGAATGGAACAATCGCTAAAACAATCCAAGGTTGCAGATAAGATCGGAACTCAAAGACCAACAGCAAATACATCGCTGCCATTGCCACTGAGAATCCTATCGCCAAACTCATGAACGACTCGCGTGTCTCTTCCTGCTGCCCCTCCCATCGGAATCGTAGCGCGGGATATTTCGTACGAAACTCGTCTTCGAGTGACTTGCGCAAATCAGCAGCGATCGTCGATGCGTTCGCTTTGGTTGTATCAAGCTCGGAGGAGACGGTAATCGACCGCATTTGATCCAGACGGTTAATCTCCGAATACCCCTGAGTTACCTTGATTTCCGCCAATTCAGCAATCGGACGGTCGATTCCATCGGGACTGCGGACGCGTAAATCTTGGAAATCCGCTAACGATCGCCGTTCTTCCATGGGGTGCCGAACCATTAGCTTGACTTCGTGCCGTCCACGTTGCAACCGCATCACTTCCGAACCATAGTAAGCGCTTCGAATCGCTTCGCTGAGCTCGTCCTGTTTTACCCCTAACGACTTGGCTTGGTCGCGGATGGTAAACTGAAACTCTGTTTTCCCAGGGTTCGAATCGTCGCGAATATCGTAAACACCGGCGTAGGTCGATAACTTGGCCTTTGCTTCCTCTACCGCTGCTTCAAGCTCCCGAACGTTTTCTCTCGGTGCAAGAATTTTGAATTCTAATGGCTTTCCTCCGGGACCGATGTCAGCCGCTTGAAAGTTCACACGCTCGGCACCTGGAAACACTCCCGCTTCCTCTCGCCACCAACGAATAAGCTGTTCACTGGTAACGTTTCTCAAGGTTGCATCATGGATCTCAGCTTCTATCTGAGCGACGTGCGACCCGGAAACTCGGTCACCCGCCCCCTGATTGCCAGCTTCTGCCGATCCGACCCGAAGGAACGTCAGTCGAACTGGGCCGCGAGGAGAACTTGAATCCATTGGCGTAGGGGTCTTCGACGTCCCTGCTTTTTGCTCTTCGTCGTCAATACGTTCCGAAATCCGACGCAAAGCTTGCTCCATTCGCCTCGCTGCACTCGTAGTGATATCCGCCGGAGTTCCATCGGGATAAATGACTTGCCCAACGATCGTCTTGCCGTCTAGACTCGGAAAAAACTCAAAGGGTACCGCGCCGGAACGCACAAGCCCCACGGCATAACACACGACGGCGAATCCCAAGGCCACTGGCAATAATGGATACCTTAGGAACAGTCTTAACAACCTTCCGTAAAACTGCTCTCCAAACCAATCGAGCATTGCATTGTTAAATGCGGAAACTCGATCCAGCGATTTCTCTAAACGCAGTACTGGAAACATCAGCCAGGAACGCAGTTTATCAACAAAAGACTTCGCATCATGCTCCTCGTGCGATAAGTGACCAGGTAACGCAATCGATGCTTCAATCAGCGAGATTGTCAGCATCAAAATGATTGCCACAGGCATAATGGCAATGAACTTACCCATTACGCCTGAAACGTAAAACAAAGGTAAAAACGCAATCATCGTCGTCGCGACGCTCGAGAAAACGCTCGGTAGAACCTCCGCTGCACCATCGATTGCAGCTTGCAAATTTGTCTTACCCATCGCACGGTGCGCAAAGATATTCTCCCCAATGACAATCGCATCATCCACTACAATCCCAACGGCCATCAAGAACGCAAACATAGACAACATGTTTAACGTTTCACCCATGGCATAAAGCCCGATTCCAGCCCCAAGCACACTGATGGGGATTCCCATCGCTACCCAAAACGCCAATCGCAAATTCAGAAACAACGCCAACAAAATAAAGACGATCAGTCCACCTTGAAGGCCGTTTTCCCGCAACATCCGAATCCGGTCGCGCACATCCACACTCTCGTCGCCCCAAGCTATCAACGAATAGCCATCGGGTACTGGAAACTCGGCAACTGCTTTCTGAACCTCATCGGAAATATTCAGCAAATCCTCACTGCTCGTTCGGTCAATAATAATTACCATCGCAGGCCTACCGTTGATCTCATTCAAGGCCGCAACATCATCGAACTCATCGCGAACAATCCCGATATCGCCAACACTGAGAATCACGCCGTTGGGTTGCGTGACCAAAGGTAACTTGGCAATCTCCTCTCCAATTTCTCGCTTATTCTTTCCTCGCAACAAAATTTCCTGACCATCGCTTCGGATCTGCCCAGAAGGCAACTCCATGTTCTCCTTGCGCAGGATACTTGCGACCTGCGATAGAGTTAGACCATATTGCCGAAGCGTATCTTCGCTGATCTCAACATCGATCTGAAATGGCTTTACATTGACAACCTGTGCTTGAGAAACGTTGGGAAGTTCTATCAAACGATCGCGCACAGACTCTGCAAAATTGCGCAAACGTTGCTCGGTCTGCCCGTCTCCATCTTTAGGTCCAAGTACCGCAACACGAATTGCAGGAGTTCGAAATGTGACTTGCTCTACCGTCGGCTTTTCACTCCGTTCAGGGAAGAAAACGGAGATTCGATCCACGGCAGATCGAACTTCCGATAACACCTTTTGCACGTCTCTGACGTTTGGCTCCAATTGAACGAGAGTAAATCCAGATCCCTCTCGACAAATACTCGTGAGCTTCTTAATCCCAGATAACGACTGAACCGATTCTTCTATCTTCTGACATATCCCGCTCTCCACTTCGTCGGGTGTTGCCCCTGGATAAGGAACCGATACGACAATTACTTCCAGTTGAAACTCTGGAAATGTCTCTCTCCGCATACCGAAGAAACTTGCCAAACCACCTATCAAGATCGCTGCTACGAGGAAGTTAATCCCCGCCATATGCTTGACCGCCCAACGCACTACTCCATTCATGGCTGAACCCCCTCAACTTGCTTCGGCACTCTCGCTTGATCCGTCCCATCCCCGATCAAATTCGCTAAGGGGGTTGTCACTAAACTCACCCCCGGGGTAACACCTTCGAGTGCCTCAGCAACCCAAAACTCCCTGCTTGCAACGTCCCTGTTTTCGACGTCGGGTACCTTGACCAAACTAATGGTCTTAACTCCAGAGAAAACTCTCACCCGCCCAACCGTCCAATCCACAACCTTGGGTAGCGACTGCGCAACTTCTGTACTCATCGACTCGCTGATTTTCTTCTCACTCAGCAGGCTCTCGTCCGCTTCAAAAGCCCAAACTTGCCCTCCAGGTCGTACCGCTAACTTCGGAAGCAAAACTAACGCCCGCTTGGGCTGCGTTTGGATCTTCACATCGACGAACATGCCTCTGACCAACGCCGGCAAGCCACCATTACCCTCTTCACTGATGGGCTGCCCATTGCGTCTAACGTCTCGAGGATTGTCAACCATCACCCTCACTGGTACCGTTCGGCTCTGGGCATCTAAACCGATTCCCTCGTAGCGACTCAAATGACCTCGCCACTGATAAGTCAAATCCTCACGGCCAGCTACTTCATACGAAATCTCAACAGGTGTCGGGGGCAGTTCATAACTCGAAGCCCGCATGACTTGCGACGAAGGTTCACCAGTCGGTGAAGTATTAAGCTGATCGAGCACAAGCAACAACTGGTCGGTTCGTAAATTGCAACTGACTTCCACCCGCTCGGTATCCTCAACGACAAACAGTTTGTCACCTCGTTGCACGTACGAGTCTTCCTGCACCGATTCACTGACGATCACTCCAGATATCGGAGACTTGATCTCTGATCGATCCAAATTCGTCTGCGCTTGGGTTAATTGAGTATCTGCAAGCCTTTCTGCTAACTCGATCCGCCTGCGCCGAGTCTCCAAGAGTTGCATTTGGTTCTGAAGGGTGACAACTTGGTTTGTTGCAGCAAGCCGCTGCCTCCTGGCTTGATCCTGCTCGGTATCACTCGCAAAGCCAGCGGGAAGTGACTCAAGCCTCTTGATTTCCTTCTCCTGCAATCCAAGCTCCTCTTCCGCCAGAAGCAAGGAACGTTTGATGTTCGAAAGTTCTTGATCAAGCTCCCTCTGCTGTGCGTACTCCGATTCTTTAAGTGCCGTCAATCGCTCAACCTCCAATTCGTAATCTTTTGGATTAAGTCGAAACAGCACATCACCTGCATGCACGTACTTGCCAATCTGACACTGATCGCTCTTATAGACGACCCGCCCAGAGACCTCCGCCGCAATCGTAAGCTGCCGATAAGGAACAACCGTCCCGGACAAACTGATATCGAGAGAATCAAGCCCCCGAAACGCCTCGGCTTTTTCCGTGCTTACAATCGGCAATCGATTCAGATAAATCCGAGGATCCGATGGGTCCTCCGATACCTGCTTGGGCACCTGCGTACCTAACTTCTGGTAAACCGCCACACCTGCGAAAGCTATCATCACAGGAAGAAGTAGGCCAATAATCCACCCCAATAGTGGATTAGTTTTTTGAGATGTCATGGAATTGAGTCGCTCTTGGAAAGTCACTTAAAGGAGCGTTCCATAGTAGTAAGCTTGCTGAATTTTCCCAGATGTTTTCAGCTACTAATTGGCAAGACGCACAGGAGAGGCTCCCGTGCGTCTTGTATTTTCGATCTATTTTAGGCTCAGAGCAACGTCTTAGACTTCGTAACCAGCGCGATACGCAGGCTTGATCATGGAATCGAATTCGCTCGTTCCCTTGACCTTGAGATTCGCCGAATCCCATTCGAGCTTCGCACTCGAGACTTGCTCGCCAGACTCCTTGGTCTTGCCCGCAGCCCAAACTGCAAGGTTACCCAGAAGAATGACTTCGGTCATCTTGCCTGCGTAGTTGGCGAAGTTCGACCAAGTCGGCTTGCCGGTCTTGATGGCGATCGCAAATTCCTTGAAGTGACCTGGGCTTCGCTCGAAGTCGACTTCTTTGTCTTCAACGCCGGTGAAGAAGCACTCAGCACCGTAATCGTTTGGCGAATACATCTTGCCCTTGTCACCAAGGATCAACAGTCCGCTGTCGCTTCGCTTGCGTCCATCGAGCAACTCTGGATCGACCTTGTTACCTCCGTCATACCAAGTCATCTTGATTGGAGGTCGCTTGTCGGTTGCAGCAAATTCAAAAATGATCTTCGATGAGCCTGGGAAGGTCTCTCCGTTGTGACCGGTCGTGGTGGCTTGAACACTGACAGGATTGATAAGATCGCAACCAGCGAAAGCGACGTTCAGGGTATGGCAAGCCATATCCCCTAGAGCGCCGGTGCCGAATGCCCAGAAACCACGCCACTTGAAGGGATGGTAAGCAGCATTGTAAGGACGCATTTCAACTGGGCCGATGAATTCATCCCAGTGAAGATTTGCTGGAACGGGTTGCCCTTCAGGACGTGGAATCCCTTGAGGCCATACAGGACGATTCGTCCAAATATGGATCTCTTTCACGTTACCCAAAATGCCGTTCTTCAGCTTGGCTGCTGCCGATCGCAAACCAGAGCTCTCCGAACCTTGATTACCCATCTGAGTTGCAGCCTTCGAGCTTGCTGCAAGTTCAGCAATACGACGAGCTTCCCAAATCGTACGAGTCAAAGGCTTTTGGGTGTAGCAAGCCTTGCCCATCTTTAGAGCCATCGCAGTAGCAACAGCGTGGGTATGGTCCGGGGTGCTGACGGTTACCGCATCGATGTCCTTGCCGACCTTGTCAAGCATCTTGCGGAAGTCATGGAATGTCTGTGCATCTTCAAAGTCTTCGTCCTTCTTGCGTTCGCCGAGAGTGTTCTCATCGACATCGCAAATCGCGACGATCTTTCCATTGTTTGCGGCATCTTTCGAATCGCTCGAACCCTTACCGCCAACGCCGATACATGCGAAACGGATTTCTTCTAAGGCTGAACGGCTCTCTTTTGGTGCAATCCCCCCAGCAACCCAATATCCTGCCGATACGGCGGTGGTGGTCTGGAGAAAACGGCGACGATTGTTATTGGTCATGGCAACTCGTGCAGTGGATGTGAGGAAGTAAAAAAATGTCGGATGGCAATTCAGATCGCCACCCCATCCGTACAGATTACCCGAAGGGTGCACGGAATACAAATTTTATAGGAAATCCCGATTGTCCGGTTGATACCGATTTGAAGCTTTACGTTGGGTTTCCCTCGATTTTCCCGAAAAACCGACGAACCGCGGCTGTTTTTCTCTCCCCTACCCACCCGACACATCCCTAAGCGCACCCTTTCAGGGGGGCCGCAACGCTGCCTGGGAATGCCGCAACGCTGATCGGGCTGCAATCTAAATCGGTAATCATCAGACAAATCACCCACTAAACGCAACGAATTCGAATAAGGTCTCCAACTATGTTTCTGCGACCGAGCAATCTGTATCGCGCTTTCTTTTGCGCAGTAGGCCTCGTGATGATCATCGTCGGCCTTGAATGCCTTGCCATCGATAGCGCGATGCTCTCCCCCGGCGTCCTCGAAGATGCCAGAGCCATGGGCCCAGAAGGCAATACTTGGTTCAACTCCCAGCCTGCCCTACCCCAAGGTCGTATCTTCCGTCCAAAGGATTGGTTTCCATGGTCGATGCTAGCTGCCGGAAGCATCGTTGCAATCTATGCTCAAGCCGTTCGCTCGGTTACATAGTTTCCTTGTTGGCAACGCAAACTTGAATGCACTTCGCAATTGCGATCATGCTCATCTCTGAGATGATCGAAGTAATCCGCATCACAATGGTTGCCAAAAGAGCAATCGGCTGTGGAACGATGGTTGCAAGTATCCATGTAGAAGCCACCTCTCGTGCGACGGCTCCCCCTGGCAACATCGATACGAATCCAGCTAGCCCCCCAAGGCTAACGCTCGCGACGCACACCGTCCACCCATGAATACTCCAGGGGCCGTCTCGAAGCGACTCGGGATTCAGCCCACTACTTCCCAACATCTGCAAGCTTGACGCGCAAGCGTTCTCCAAGGCGAGCAATACGAGCCACAACGCTGTGCCTTGCAGTGACCAACCAATAAGCCCCGCAAAGACGGTCCTGAGCATCATCCTTCCATCGATCGCTTCAGCAATCTTCGGAGGCATCTTGCCTATGCGACTCTTCGCAACACGATTTACAACCCATCGAAACGTATGGGGCATTAAAGCCAACATCGCAAATGGGATACATGCCCACGCAGCGAACTTGATCCAAGCTGGAACGTCGACGACAACGATCAGACATGCCCCGAGAATTGCACCGGTTGCGATACCCGTCAAAGTCTCGATAAACACACTGACAATCGCAGGTCGAGCAGCCACCCCATGACGGTGCAACTCTCCGACACGCAACACCACTGCCATCGCTTTGCCAGGAACATACTTGCCGAAATGCCCAAGAAAATAAGCGTAGAACGAATTGGGCCAAGATACCTTCTGTCCAAAGTCCGCCACGATGCGTTGCCAAGCGAAACAAGCTGGAAGCAATGCCAACATTCCGCACGGAATGCTCCATGCAAAAGTCCACCAATCCACAGCCCCCCAGTCCAACTCAAGCCCCGAGCCAACAACTTGCCGCCAAGCATTTCGAAGCGTTAGAAATAAAAAGTAACCCACGATTCCCAAGATCGCAAATCGCAGCACGAAAGCCCTAATGTGCTTGCTGCGCGATCCCTT
>JBJONT010000053.1:0-15716 GCA_046051705.1 Planctomycetota bacterium
CTTGGGGTTGCGCGGTCACCACCCTCACCCCCCGGCCCCCACTCCCCCCCGCGGGCGCGGGGGGGAAGCGCGCGGCGGCGCGCGGACGATATGCGCTATTTTCACCTGGTAACTGCGCGCGAGGTTTTACTGTTTTGCTCCCCTCGCCCCGGGTCGGGGAGAGGGGCGGGGGGTGAGGGGAAAGTCCGCGCATCGGCTGCTTTTGGGAGGGGGTTTGGGGTTGCTTAAGTCTTTGTTGCGCTTGGGGTTGCGCGGTCACCACCCTCACCCCCCGGCCCCCTCTCCCGCCAGCGGGCGAGGCGGAGAAGCGCGCGCGGTGGGGCGATGCCCAGGCCAGCGGGCGAGGGGGAGAAAGCGCGCGCGGTGGGCGACGTAGTTGCGTGTATTTATGCTCAGTGACCTCAAACAATCGACGTTACACTGGCTGGTTTTCCGGACGAAGTTCCGGTAGTTCTTCTGAAGGAACGGATCGGGCGAAGCCGAAGGAATGGATAGGACTTTGACGTTTGTAGCGTTTGGGACTCCCTATTCACGAAACTTGGATTCGCATGACTGACCACATTGCTCGCAAAACGGCTGCCGGCTTCTTGTCTCTCAGCACTTTGATCTGCGAACCGCTTGCGGCAAACCTATCGGTCAGCAAACACTTTGCAATTCGAGGACTTCTCGCTGCAAGTTGCGCTGCTGGTATTGCGATGGGTTGTGGGGGGGACGCAGAAATCTCGATGGCTGGCGAACCGGTCGGCTACGAAGTCCGCCACGGGAATCCAGGCGGTGCACACCACCATCCCGGCGGGATTGGAAGCGGCGTTACGAAGCATGCTGCTACGAAGCTCAACTGGTTCGAAGGAACATACTTGGATCCGGCAATCCAACGTCCGGACTTCTTTCCCCACGCGATTTCAAAGAGCATTCCGGAGTATCGCCAAGAATACAATCGACCAAGGTACTGGCCCGGTTGGATCGCTTACAAAGTAGAACCATCGAGTCAAGAAGCGATGGCTTGGCAGACAAACTACTGCAACGGTAATTACAAGAACCGCAGTGGTGCTTTCGTGCCAACGTATTACTATCCGAAACCTTGGGAGTCGCTCAACACTCAACCCAGGCCCGGCAAGCAGTTAGACTAGTTGCTGTTGACGCTCCAATCGCGACGTTGACGCGACGATGGTATACCCATCTTCTTGCGGTACTTGGTAATAGTTCGGCGAGCAACACTCAAACCGTGCTTCTGCAACTCTTCCATCAGCTCGTCATCGCTCCATGGGTGCGACTTGTTTTCTTTATCGATGATCTCTTGGAGTTTGAGCCGAATCGATTCGTAAGCTACGTCTTCCCCATCGGCACTTTGGGTGCCGAAGACAAAGAAGCGGCGCAAGGGGAAGATACCTCGAGGGGTTTGAATCCACTTATCGTCTACGGCTCGAGAGACGGTAGTTACGTGCACGCCGACTTGGTCGGCAATCTGCTGCATCTTTAAAGGCTCGATCCCCTCAGGGCCTTCATCGAGGAACTTGTGCTGATAGTCAACGATCGCTTGAGCCACGCGAGTCAACGTTCGGCGGCGTTGCTGGATCGACTCGATCAGCCATTGGGCGCTGCCTACCTTCCGCTTGATAAACTCTTTTTCCTCTTCGGTCGCTTTCGGGTCCATCAAACGACGTCGGTAGTATTCGCTGATGCGAAGGTTCGGAATGTAGTCGTCGATGAGTCGAACCACGTATCCACCATCATGGTTCGGATCATTGCTACTTTGCTCGCTTCGCTCGACGATGATGTCGGGGGTGACCAATGGGACGAAGGTCTCCATGAACGAAGCGCCGGGCTTAGGATTGAGCTTGTGCAGCTCATCGCGGATCTTTTGAATCGTATCGATCGAGTAACCGGTTTTCTTTTGAATCGCGTTCATCCGGTTTTCGGCCAAATCGTCCAGATGTGAACCGATGATCACCCGAAGCTTGTCGACCATCTCGGTTTCATCGTTGAGTTGGCTTAGCAAGCACTCTCGAAGGTTGCGGGCGGCGATGCCGGCGGGTTCAAGCGATTGAACAACGCGGAGGGCTTCTTCGGCTTTGGCTAAATCCTCCGGTTTGTGATCGGGAGGAAGCATGTCGATCAGCGAGGACTTGAAGTACCCGCCGTCGCGGGCGTCTAGACACGAGATAATCCGCTCGGCGATCTTTTCAATATCGTCATCTATGTCGAGCTCTGCGAGCTGATGAAGCAGAAAATCGTTCAGCGATTCGGGACGCTCCATCGCGTTGGCCATCAGATCATGCTGGCGGTCGCCGTCTTCGTCGATCCGATTCGATGAGCGACGGAAATCGTCGAAGTTGTCGGGCATGTCGTTGCCCATGTTCTCGAGTCGTTCGAAATCTTCAGCATTCGAAGAGCCGTCTTTGACCACAAGTTCCCGCTCGTCTTCAGTCCGGGAGCTTGTTGCCCCATCTGGTTCGCTCGGTTCATCTTCTGGGAGCGATTCATCCCGCTCGGCGACTTCGAGCATCGGATTTTCTTCCATCTCCTGCTCGATTCGTTCCTGCAACGCCATGATCGGTAGTTGCAGAATCTCCATCGACTGGATCATCCGAGGAGCCAGTTTCTGGGTCTGTATTTGTCGCGTTTCCAGTCCGAAGGAGAGACGCATAACCGATTCCAAACGAGTGACGAATCCAGCAACCCGCAGCACTTCGGCCGCGAGACATGTTCAATTCTAACCCTCCAAACCAGGAAAGTGCAGTATCAATTCTTAAATAACCTTCCATTAGGAACGCTTTTTGCTCAATCGCTGTGCGGTATCTGGTGGGTGCCCACGGAAGTCCTGGATTTTCCGGATCGAAAGGACATACAGACCGGAAAAACATCGCTTCAGGTTCGATAGAAGCTTGAAAAACGTACAAGTGCCACGGGTGGGACTTGAAAAAATAAAGAAACCTATCGTTTTCTCCCTCCCGCTTCCCCTTGCGACTCGCTATTATTTACCCCTCAAAGTCGCAATATTATCCCTTTGTTTATCCATCCTCGGAGATCCGATCTGTGGCGGTACGAATTCGAATGAAGCGTCTGGGACGCAAGAATCGACCCTTTTATCGTTTGTGCGCAATTGATCAACGTAGCCCACGAGATGGCCGCGTTTTGGAAGAACTTGGCCACTACGATCCAAAGTGCAAAGAAACCGACGCACGCGCCATTCTCAAGGGCGAGCGCATCGATCATTGGCTCAGCGTTGGTGCTCAACCGAGCGATAACGCGAAGATCCTGATCAAGAAGTACGGTACGAACGGAACCCACTTGGCTGCCCAAGAGCAAGCTCTTGCTCGTCTTGGACGCAACGTCAAGAAGAATCCGGTCGCCGCTAGCTAAGTCGCTCTCCGGTTTTCGTTACATAACTCCTCGGAAGCCTGCTCCTCCGCGCTGACATCCCCAGGGATCTCAGCGATGGAACTTGGGTGCCGAGGATTTTTTATTGGGTCGCGGTCCGTTGGTTGCCTGCGAGACTCTTGTTATCGCGGTCGACGTGAGCGCAATTCGGTCGGTCGCGAGCAAGATCAAGCCAAGGGGGCTTAAAGCCCCCGACGATATGGCGTGAGGGTGATTTTTACCCGCTACTTCTTGCGTTCCAAGCCTACTGCGAGTACACTTCTCCCCTGTTTGGCAGACAGCAACAAGAGTCCTGACCGAAAAATAATAGATGCCTGAGAAAAAAGGCCGATAGATGTCAGGGCAAAGCTTAGCCAAGTTAAAGACGCGCGATGTGATTGCGAAAGCAGCGCGCGAACCAGACAACAAGCGAACCGTAGAAGAATAGCTATAGCAAAATAGTTCTACTGTCGCTTCCTAAATTACCCCACCGGCCGTGCCTTTCATCCCCACCCACCAGAAGGCCCGGCCGGTTCTTTTTTTTACCGGTACCTTCAAGCGTTGGGCAGAACATGCAACCCGCCAATCAGGCTTCCCTCCGCATCGATGTTGCTACTCTTTTCCCTGAGATCTTCTCTGGGTATCTAACGCAAAGCTTGTTGGCAAAAGCCATCGACAAAGGGCTCATCGAAATCTATGTCCATAACTTGAGAGATTGGTCTGTCGATCCGAAGCATCACAAAGTCGACGATCGACCTTATGGTGGCGGCCCAGGGATGCTGCTTTGCGTAGAACCTGTAGTGCGTTGTGTCGAAGCTGTTCGCGCAATGGATCCGCGACCAGCCGAAGTCTTGCTGCTCACCCCGCAAGGCAAACGGCTTGATCAACCGATGGTCGAGAGTCTTGCACCTAAAGGGCGATTGATCCTGCTATGTGGTCGCTACGAAGGATTCGATCAGCGAGTGATCGATATCCTTGAACCGACCGAACTGAGCGTCGGTGACTTTGTGCTCAATGGTGGGGAGGTCGCGGCGATGATTGTTGTCGATGCTGCTGTTCGGCTTATTCCCGGCGTTCTCGGCGATGAGCAAAGCAGTTGGGATGATTCGTTCTCACGCGGTAACCGTTTGCTTGAGTTCCCGCAGTACACTCGTCCACCGGAGTTTCGCGAACATCGAGTTCCCGAGATCCTCTTAAGCGGTGACCACGGAAAGATCGCGCAGTGGCGAGCCGAGCAGTCCTTGCTAAAGACCCAGCAGCGGCGAAGCGATTTGTTGCCGCCAGAGCCTCCTCGGCAATAGGGCGATAGCCTGGGACTGGCAGACACCGGAGTGCTTGCGCACTTCCGCTTGGGTTGGCTCACCGGAGTACTTGCGCACTTCCGCTTGGGTTTGGGTCACCGGAGTGCTTGCGCACTTCCGCTTGGGTTTGGCTCACCGGAGTGCTTGCGCACTTCCGCTTGGGTTTGGCTCACCGGAGTGCTCGCGCACTTCCGCTTGGGTTGACTCACCGGAGTGCTTGCGCACTTCCGCTTGGGTTGGGCTGCACGGTGCAATGGAAGCGGTGCAATGGAAGCGGTGCAATGGAAGCGGTGCGGCGCAAGTCGCCCGGTGTTTGCATTGGTTGGCTCACCGGAGTGCTTGCGCACTTCCGCTTGGGTTGGGATTGGCTATTTCAATTCCATTCGATCGAATCAAAGGATTCGATCATCAGCCCAGCGTAGTCGCTTGGAAGCGGAACATTGTTGGGGCGAAGACACGCGACGACTTGCATCCCCGCTTGGCTCGCCGCTTGGATCTCAGCATAGACATCGGTGAAGAAGACGATTTGTTCCGGTGGCAAACCGATGTCTTTAGCGATCGTCAAGTAACTCGCAGCTTCCTTCTTCGATCCCGAAGTCGTGTCGTAGTGTTTGCTAAAGAGGCTCGTTAAGTCCCCTTCGGTGCTGTGACCGAAGAACAACTGTTGGGCAAGAATGCTTCCTGAAGAGTAGATACGCAGATCCACGCCAGCTTGCCGCCATCGCTTCAACGCATCAACCACATCGGCAAAAACCTCTGCTTGCAACGCCCCTGATCGAAAACCGGATTCCCAGACGACACCTTGCAATGCTTTGAGTCCTGTGGTCTTGCTATCGCGATCCATCAGCGAGTGGACGCAAGCGACGACGGCTGAGATTTGATCTGCCTGGGTCGCTTGGGCGTGCCAAGGAGCCGCATCGGGAGGATAGGAAGCGTCGGCGGCAAGGTTCGCTAAGATCGAACGCATGCCGTTGGAATCCCAATGACTTTCTAAGTAGCTTCGAACGTGTTCCCGAACGTATGGAAACATCACGTCATAGACAAAGCGGATGTCTGCCAAAGTCCCTTCGATGTCCAAAAGAGCGCAACGACCTTGTAGAGTCGTCTTGGAGAATGTCATAGTCTCGGATTCCCAACGTGAGGATGAAGCAAAGCAGGGGTGCGTTCGGGAAGGGTGGCTTAAGAGGGGATAATCGAAGCGGATGTCGATGGAGCGGACTTCGATATGTCTCGAGGTCCGAAGCACATCGGGCTGAATTCCCCATGGACACCTTGTTCGACGTAATGCGGGGTCCAACCCGTGACGTCTTCAAAGAACCGGATGCATCGGATTCGTCGATCATCGCAAAGGTTAAACCAATGCTTCATCCCACATGGAACGTTGATCATGTCTCCGCTTTCGACCGTCACGCTGAAGACCGGTCCACCTTCGGGGTGCAAGTGGAACACACCTTTGCCTTCGACAGTAAAACGGACTTCGTCCTCCGAGTGCGTGTGTTCTTTGTTGAACTTCGCAAGCATCGCATCGAGGTTGGGGGTTTCCGAATGGACATTGATTACGTCGGCGGTGAGGAAACCACCTGCGGCTTTTACTTTTTCGATTTCCGGAGCGTACTCGTTGAGGATGTCTGCATCGCTAGCGGTCGGGGACAAACGGCCTGCAACTTGCCAGTGTTCGTACCAAATGCCGAAGGGCTTCAGGAAATTCGAGATCTCGGCTGCATCGGTCAGCTGACGGTTTTCGCTGGGGATATGTACAGTGGCCATGAAACATTTGGCTCCAGAAGGAAAGGAAAGAAGCAAACCAATCGCAAGTCTCTATGGTAGCCCACCAAAGCGATTCGTTCAAAGCTTGCAGAGAAAAGGGCTTCGAGCTGCGGAAGAAAATTCCCCCCTTTTTTTCCGAATTCTTCAGCGAGTGACCAGAGGTGTCACGCTCATCGCGATTCTAAGGACATAGCAACTGCGAGGTCAGCAATCGCTGATCGATCAGTTGCCATCGCAGTCCACCGCGAACGAAGCAGCGTTCAACGAAGTACCAGAGAAGTAACGGATAGCAAGGAGCAAGAAATGTCAGCGATCGCCTTCGGAATCAATCCAAGCGTTACCGGCCGACCAAGCGTTACCGGCCAATTCGTGCAGCACACCTTTGACTGGGATGCTCCCGCCCCAAGCATCGTTCTTACGGTTAAGCCAGCGGCAGTTGCAACCGCACCGAGTGCAGCAGTAGCTTCTAGTGCTGTTGCACCTGCGAGTGCTGCCGCTGAATCAAGCATTGCTAGAACAACGATGGCCGGGTCCAAGCCGCACCA
The DNA here is from genome assembly GCA_046051705.1 of Planctomycetota bacterium. Classification (GTDB taxonomy): domain Bacteria; phylum Planctomycetota; class Planctomycetia; order Pirellulales; family Pirellulaceae; genus JBKCUI01. Next base: position 6,974 of record JBJONT010000053.1, read on the forward strand.
AACCGCGCGACGCGGTAAGTGCGAGCATGTCGGTTCCGTGATGGGGACGGTTCTAGCCAAGTACGGACTGGGCGTCGATGACTTGCTCCGAGCAATCGAAGAGCAACGCGCCGCAGCCCCAAAACCTCGATAATAGGGAACTACTACCGAGCAACCGGTTCAGCTTCCTGGATCCAAGCTCCGAGTTCGGGGTGGATCACAAGAATCGCAAAGCGAGAGACTGTTGACCAATCCTCGGTGCTGAGCGTGGCATAATCAAAGATGCCTCGCAAGTCGCTATAGCCATCTTTGTAGAACCGAACCGAACCGTCGTTATGCTTGGCGTAGACCTTGATGTAAGCTCCCTCAAGAGGATGTTTGTTCGCTGCCGAGAGAACTTGCAACCGTCCTAACGGGGCGGTGAGGTTTACGTTCAAGGAATTCGAATACACCGGCAAGCTTCGGGTGATACCACCGGAGACGACTTCAAGAATCATATTGCGGTTCTTGAGCTCGTCAGGAATCTTCCACTCGGACTTTTCCCAAGCACCAGCCTTCGCGACCGGGAATTTCTGAGTGCGATTCGGTTCGATCACCGCCGAGCGGCTTTGATTTTGTCCCATGAATGGATTGCGGCTGAACATCAACTCGACATCGACGAAGTAGACGTTGACGTCAAAGCTTTCGATGTTTCGATGTTGGATCCAGAATTGTCCATCTTTCGAAGTCAGTTCTAGGCCAGGTAGCTTGGCTGCTCCGGATGCCAGTGCAGCTTCGCGGCCCCCTTCGAGCTCTCGTTCGGCATCGCTGCGATAGGTAGGATCGCTGCCTGTTTCGGCATCTTCTGGTTTGCTTGCCACTTTACCCGCTGTGGCGTTTTGCAGCTCTTCGCGTTCGCGGAGTTGATCGGCGATTTGAGCAAACCAACCATTCCAGCGTGGGACAGGGTAAGCCGCATACTTCGTTGCGATCGCTTTGGCTTTATCCCAAGCGCCGGTTCGCATGGCGAAGTAGGCGTCGAAGTAATCGTACTGCATCTGAGCTTCGGTTGTCTCTTTTCCGGTCAACAAGCTCGCTCGATCGACTCGCTTGAAGTTTGCTACAGCTTCTTCGACTCGATTTTGGATCAACTGGTAGTAGACCAAGGATAACCGTTGTCGCGGTGCAATCTTGGGCTCGTAAGCTAACATCTGTAGCCACGATTGATATTGAGTGGCCAATCCATCATTGAGGATCTTCCATTCTTTCCCAAGTCGATGAGAGCGAGCCACGACGATGGGTCGGAAGTCGAGGTGCTCGATACGCAAGCGTGACTCTTGATCGACATCCATCACGGAGCAATGGAAGACAGGCGAGACAGCATTGACGATCACATCGTTAGCCTCGAGAAACTCCTTCAACCGCTTCGCTTCGCGGTGAGCCAAGCTGTAGCCCCAGAGGACAGGATTGTACATTCCAATCCGATCGAGTTTATCGAGGATTGCGGTCCAGAAACCCTTATCTTTCATCCGCCAAGCGATCAGCCCCAGATCGATCTTAGCAACATTGACTCGATCGAGAGCCTCAAGGACTTGGTCATTGCTACCCCAAGCAGCGATATATTCCCATGATGCGTCATCGAGGTTCAAAGGTGCATCGAGAACTTTTACGGGTTCAGATTGCACGTGAGCCAAGTATTTCCCTGCGCTGGAAGCGCGAGCACCGTAGTGTTGGAATTCACCTGCGGAAGGGAAGTAAAAGACGTGAGAGGTCTCTTGGGTGGAGAAAGGAGCAAGCTGGAAGTCACGCACAGTGACGCTACGGCCTGCTTCTAACGGAATTGCCCCTTGAGGAATCTGCATCAAGATTTGTACGCGCATCGGGTTTCCGGTTGGGTTCGTCAGTACTACGCGATCGCGGTAAGGAACACCGATAACCAGTTCTTGTCGTTTGACCGCCGGTGCCGTAGTGTCAGCATTCGCTAGATAGAGATTTTCGCTCAACAGGACTTTGGAGGATTCTGATTTAGGATCAACCGCAGATTGTGCTGCTGCATTGTTGGCATCAGCGGGATTTGCTGCGTTCTGAGGATTTGCATTCGGGTCGATTGCAACAATACCTTGGACGTATGCCAGAGTCTTGCCAGAGTGTTGGTAAATCCAACGTCCATTTTCAATCTTCAGCTCGCCTGCTTTGCTTTCGAGCGGCAAATCCATGAAGGAAAGAGCCAGCAAGGCTTCGTTGCTGCTGCGTGCTGCGAAGTGAAGGTTCTCGGAGAGTGCTCCAGGAGGAAGTTTAAGTGTGTCGACCCAGAACGGGTTCGGGGTGACCAAACTTGCGTTTTGATTTCCGAGCAGGACTTGGTCGAACTGTGACTCTGCCCATTTGCGAGTAGGTGCGAGCGGTTCGAAGAGTTGGATTTGTTGTCCTAGCTCTGCGAGTTTGCGTCGACCGAACCGGTCAATCGAATTCTCATCACTTCGCTTCAGGTATCTCCCAAGGGACTCCATCTTTTTGGCATCGGCTTCGCCCGCTGCAAGCTCTTCAACAAAATCGTTCGCCGAAATATCTTTGCCAGCTTGAACTCCGAATGAAAGCTCATCGCTCTTGCCTGCTTTATCCTCTGCAGCCATGTCGCGCAACGCACCTCGACCTCGAGATTCTTTTCGAGCAAGCGAGAATTTCTCTTGTTTGGAAAACTCGACAGCGTCTGTGATCGATGAGGCGAGCCCTCGGCTACCTCCTTCGCCACCGCTTCCGGGGCCTCCCGGTCCCATGCCCCCCATACCTCCGCCCCCCATACCACCAGGCATTCCACCTGCGAGTCGTCCGCCACCGGGCGGAGCACCGGGGCGAAGCCCAAGTTCCTCACTCTCCATCAATCGTTTATCGAAGAAATAGCCGTTAGTAGCATCCAGGGCATCGAGAGCGAGTTCGGATGTTCGTAGAGCTTGGCCGAACCACTGAGTTTGCGTTTCGATCGGGATTGGTTGCAAGCTGACATTGTTTTCGAACAGCCGGATCAATCCAGCTCGTTTATCCTCGAAGTGTTTTGCCAGCAGGACTCGCTCCACGGTGTTGAGTTGTTGATATCGCCACGGTGCTAAGTAGGTTTCGAGGTTTTGCTCAAGCAACCATTCATCGATGAACTGACGGGGTGATTTGTTTGCTAAGTGAGGTCGAACGACCCAATCAAAGAATGCTCGATCGTGCTGACGAAGGAATAAATGAAGTTCATGGCAAGCGAATTCGCTATAACGAGCTTGTTTCTGCTCGTCGCTGAGTGCAGCCCAGTTCTTGAGGAAATCGAATCGACGAAATGCTCCCGAGCCTTGGAGGATGGAGTCCATCAATGGGATCAACGCGGCGATCGACGTGTAGGATCGAATACGGGTGACACCAACATCGCCAAGATCTTTCGCTACGTTGGCATCGATGCTTAGTACAGATTCTTTTTGGATGTAATGCTTGCTACCGTCGAGCGATTCTTGCAGCCGAATGTCGGCGAGTTTCCGCGGGCCGGTCCAAGGCAACGCTAAGCGAGCGGAGGCAACCATGTCGGAGGAAATGGCATAGATCGCGATATCGCTGAGCCCTTCGAGCTCTTCGCTTTCGATCGAGATGACTCCATTCTGATTGGGCCGGATGTTCGCCAAGATTTGTGAACCTTGACCGAGGAATCCGTAGTCCCGCGACGAACCGACCGTACCAGCAACTCGGCCTGGATCGGCGGCCATGGGTGCCCCAAAAGCGGGTGCCGGTGCATTGCTCTTCTCTGCGATTGCGTCGCCGGCTTGGGCTGTTCGAGCCTCGTTGCGGGTTGCAGAAAGTTCCCAAGGGTTCAGCAAGATAGTCGGATGAGCAAGGCTGCTGCCAAGCAATTTCATCGCTTGCTGACGTGCAAGGACATATTGATACTCTTCGTCGAGTTTCATCGAGTCAACATAGAAACTTGCGGAGCGTTCGCGCCTCAAGCTTGGCGCAAAAGACCGCTGGGTTCTTCGCAGCCATTGATCGGACTCACCGTGCGCATACGGATCAGCTACCAAGAGCAAACGGGTGGACGCATCGACACCGACGAGTTCGATTTGCAGGTTCTTTCCATCGAGTTTCGTATTGGTGATCGCCAAAGTATCGGTTGGGGTTTTCGCAAGCGTGCGGAACTTGCCCACAATCCAGCCGTCGCGAGGCTCGCCTTGAGTGACCTCCAAGTCGATGCGGGTTCCTTGGTGGTGGTCGAAGAGAGCGTAGTTACCAGCTTCGAGTCCGGTTATTTCAAGTACACCTGAGGTAGGCTGAATGCGATCGGTTCGGTCGGCCATCGCAACTCCGCTTCGAATCTCGAAAAGCGAGAATCGTCGTGCGCTTCGCTCAAGGGCTTCTGCGCCCACTGGAACCCCGACCTGGTTTTCTTTGGGGATCGGGCCTGTAATCCTAAGGTTTTGGCCAACCGCAGCGTGCAATTTCTGCGGCCAGTCAAAAGAGGTGTTGGACAAAACGAATTCTCTTCGTGCGGCTTGAGCGCTGCTAACCCAAAATCGTTCTACACCCGCGAGAGCTCCGAGATCGATTTCACCTGCTGCATCACTCGCAAGCCGCACACGTTGTGTCGGCTGAATACCGTAGAGTTTGAATTCGCAATCGACCGCGAGTCTTGGGATCGGTTCGCCGTTTCGACCTCGCATCTCGATTCGAAATCCGTCAGCGGTCCGATTCAAATAGGAATCGAAAACATATCCTGTGCGAGTAAAGTCATTGACTCGGGTTACGTGGCTCGCTGCAAGCGAACGTTCGGTGCCTGTGCGAACCTCACGTATCTTGGCTTGAAGAACCCAGTCGATTTGAGCCAATCGCGGTGGTACGGCGAATTCAAGCGTCAGTTCTTTCTTATCGCTGAGCTCCAGCTTTGGAAAGTTTTGCGTTGTCGAGACTCCATCAAGATCGGTGCATTTCGCAACCAATTCGATGTCGGTCAAATCCGATAAAGGCAACGGTTGGTTATGAGCAAGAAGTTTAGCGCGAAGAGCAACTGCGGACCGGTTACCCGAAAGAACCGCTTGAGGATCGACCAAGAATTCCGCTTGGAAGTCATAAGCTTCTGCGAGGTGGGTCAAGGGTTCGAGGGTAGCGAAGTTACCATCGCAAAGGAGAATTCCTTTAGCTTGCGTGGTTTGTTCAAAGGGGATCAAGATCCAGCCATCATCGCTTGCGGAGAATTCGCGTTCGCGCAATAGGACTTTTGCGGTAGGCACATGGTTGCCATCCGCATCGACGATGCGGAGAAGTTGACCGGCATCAGAAATCGTTTGAATCGATTGCAACTGTCCTTTTTGAATCAAAGCACGGCTTCGCTGTCCACCTGCAAGGACTTCGACGATCCATAATCCCATTCCCTCGAGTTCAGGAAGCTCCAGAGTTTCGCGGTGTCGCCGATCATTGCGTTGGGCGAAAGCTAGTTTTCGTTCGATGTTAGGAACCACGCCATCGAGATCGATCGCCGTGGAGATCGGTGCCATCTGCTTGCTCAAAATATTCCGGGCGTTCAAGCGGTAGATACGCACGAAGAGCTCCGGAGTGTTTTTCAAATCGATTTCCAGACGCACTTTTTGGTCCAGTCCGACGACTGTTGGGTTGGTCGGTGCGAACCGAACTTCGATTCTCTCAGCAAGTTCTTTTTGGGCTTCAGGAGAAAGTTGTGCGTAGTAGGTTTTTGGATCGCCGATCCCATGAAGGATTTTGGTAATCGCGAAGAAACGTTGCAGATAGCTTCGTTCTAACCATTCGCTGAAATCATCGACATTCGCATCGGTTCGAAAGAAAATATCTAGGTAACGCTCGATAAGCGACTGGTCATCTCCAATGGGTCGTTCCAAGAGTCGGATGGGGAATGCCGCGTTCCAATCGACAATAGGTTTGCCGTTCGATCGCTCACGGAACGCCGAAGTGCAGATAGAACGATGATTGGGGAGCCGCAAGTAGCGCTTGAATCGTTGACGGTCAGGGGTGCCTTGTTCCAGGTCAAAAACAAGTCGTTGATGAAGGATCGAAGCGATCAGACTGTTGTGAACTTCGGGCAGCCCCAACGCGAAGGCTTCCATTCGTTCGAGGTGTTCGCGTTTGACTTGCGGGTCTTGCAGTGATTGATCATCGGTGGGTTGCAAGCGGCGAAGGACTTCGATGACATAGTTCCCATTTTGGTCGATCGATGGGATGCGTTTGCGAAGATCTTCGAGTTGTGCGAGGGTCAGTTCGCGATGGATCGGAGCCCAACCGAAGCCCTGGGAGTGGATCGTTGTGAGTTCCTCAACCATTCGATCAAGCAACTTTGGGGTGTCGACGCGGCGAGAGCGGCTGAACCAGCGTCTTAGTGCGTCGATGTTTTGGATATGTTCCAGGGAGTCGGCCAAGACGTTGTCTTCAATCGTGTCGAGGCCAGGGCCTTGGACGTTCTCACGCAAGAGCCGCTTCCAGTCGATAGTGGCTGGATCGAGTTTTGTTGGCAGTTCCGCCGCTTCGTCTTTCTTCGGAGCGGGGTGGCTCAAGGGGATTTGAAATTCACGCTGAAGGTATTCGCTGGTGGCGTCTGGATTCGACGCGAATTCCAAGAGCGCCTGCCGGGTGAGCAACGATTTAGACTGCGGGTTCAGTCCGTGTTTTGCGATCCAATCATTCAGGAGTGTGCGAGCCTGAGCAACACGCCCTTCGTTTTGATTGTGAAGGACTTGGTAGTAGAAATACTCCGGGGTGTTCGGGATCAATTCCTCGAGGGCTTGTTCCCGTTGGTCGGAGAGTGCAAAGCGTTCGAGAAACCCGAGCGGTTCGCTTTGAGCAACCGCGTTTTGTGGGAACAGGAAGCAGGTTAGAAAAGCGGTACCGGCGAGGATTAGTAGAGTCTGCATGGGGAAAAGCATTGGGAAGTTGCGAGACAGGTCGTGATAAGATCGAACGATCTTAAGGATAACGTGGAGTAGGGGGATTTTCTTAGTGAAAAACTGGGCACTACGGCAAAAAGAGTGCGCTGGTGAGCGAATATGCCGGTTCCTAGCAAGATGCCGACGGGTGCGAAGAGACCAACTTTAGAACGATTGTCCCAATCGTTTACATAGCCACTTTAGCGGTGGCATTCTTCTTTGTATGGATTCGGGGCCGTGGGCCAACCCAACCATTGAGGACAATGGTTGGGGGGATTGAGCATCGGTACTATTGAGCTTGTCGTACCAAGAGAATTAAGTACGAGTAACCATCTTTTCCGGACCCATTTTTGAGTCCATTATTCATCGCGGGCTCGTCCTTTGAAGCCTTTCGACGGCCGAGATCCATTCCGTTACCTTCGAGCATGGAAGGGAATTCGTTTACTTCCTTTTTGGTTAGCTCATCGCGGAAGGTCAATCTGTGGGCTGCTGGCGCGCCGGTCGAACCATCGCTTACCATCGCTAGCTGATTAATAAGCGCCTTAACCGATTTGTCGGTGGTCAAATTGAGTTGATAGTAAGGGAAGTCTTTGTACTGAGCCTGAAGCGTTACCAAGAACCCATCGATCTGTTTATCTTTAGCTTTTAAGAAATACAGCGATGCTTCGTTTGTAGCTGCTCCAGCATCGGGACTACCTATGATTTTGGAAGCAACCAGCGCGTCGATTTGGGCACGGTCGAGATTTAAATCCGATGCCACGATCAATTCATATTGCTCAAGAATCTGGTTGAGCATTTGCTGCTCATCGGCTACCGGATCGATGTGGACTTCTGCCACTAACGTAAACCACTCTTCATTAACTACCGCTGCGTTCGGATTGTTTTTTGTAAAAGGAGAGGAATTCCCAGGCCCATTTTGCCCAGGGATTAGAGCAGTTGCGATATTCGACGTGTTGTTGTTCAACATCTTCTCTTCAGAAGCAATGCCACCCTCTATGGGAGCGATACCGCCCTCTTTGGGAACATCGATCGCTGGAGTATCAGGAAGAGACTCGGCGGGGGTTGCTGCCATGCTGGATATGGGAGGCACGATCGGTTTAACGCCGGAAGGATCGGATTGAATTGGATCTGGATCCGACTCAACCGGGTTGCCGCTTACCGTGATCGGAGAGGCACTCGGATCAACAGGAGCAAACTTCGGTAGGGAGAAGAACAGGGCTCCGAAAGCCACTACAGCCAAGAGACTCGGGCCCCAAAATCGCAATACTCGATCCCGCAATGTCGCGGAGCTCGATTCGTAGTTGCTTATCATGGTTTGGGCGACAACCGGCCTCGCATTTCGAGTTCGCTTGAACGTCGAACGGCTTGAGGACTCTTGAGCTTCGAATTCTAAGTCAAAATCGGTATTGAAATCGATGCTTGGGGAAGACTCGCTCCCTGCTGGAACAGCGTTTGGATGGTTCGGAAGAATCCACGCCGGTGGAGATTCAAGACTCTCCGCCCGCTCTTGGGCTGCTTGCAAAATGCGTTTTGAAAAATCTGGTCCTAGTCGACCGACACTCCGACCGCGGAGTAAAGACCGCCGCAATTCGGCAAGCTCTTCAAGCCGGAGGGCGATCGAGGGGTCGTTTTGCATGGCGGATTCAAGTTGACGTTGCTCGTCCTCGGACAGGACGCCGTCAAGCATGCCGCTGAGCAGTTCTTCTAGTTGTTGGGGATCTGGAGGCATCATAATTGAGGGGTACCATTCGTTAGGTAACACTCGGAGAACCCCGGAAGGGTAAAAGTTCCATCGTCTTCCCGTAGAATATCGATGGATCAGGCCGGAAGAAACGGAATCTCGTGGATTTCCACGACTTTTCTACTTTTTTTTC
>JBJONT010000054.1:0-2661 GCA_046051705.1 Planctomycetota bacterium
TCCCATGTATGCAGCCCATACTCGATTGACAATTGCTCGCGTGAAATAGGGATTCTCGGGAGAGGTAAGCCATTGAGCGAGAACTTCGCGTCGATCCGTTGTCTGCAAAGGATCAATAGGTGGGGCGTCCAACGGGGCGGGAGGTTGCGGTTTGCCCCGCAAAGGCTGAATCAAATCACCTTGCTCAACGACGAACACCGTCCTTGCAGAGTCCCCATTGCGGACTTCTCCTCCCCAACCCTTGGCTCGCACTCTCGCGAAGAGGTTGGCCATGGCATAGTATTGGTCATTGGTCCACTTCTCCAACGGATGGTTATGGCACTTCGCACACCCGATCGAAAGTCCTAAGAATGCTTGGCATGCGTTCTCGGTCATCGTCTCGGGGTCTTGATTGATCCCATAGAAATTGGTCGCGCCGTTTTCAAGCGACTCACCGGTTGCGGTTACGATCTCTTTGGCAAACACATCCCATGGTTTGTTCTGCTCTACACTCGCGCGAATCCACTGATAGTAGGCTTTGACCCCATCGGTTCGTAGCAAGTTGCTGTTAAGCATCAAAACATCGGACCACCTATAAGTCCAATAGTCCACAAATTGAGGGCTGTCGAGCAATTCATTGACCCAACGGGCTCGTTTGTCTGGAGATTCATCCGCCAAAAACTTCTCAACTTGCTCTGCTGTCGGCAATGTTCCTGTGGCATCGAGTGAGGATCGCCTCAGGAATTCTGCATCCGTACAACGATTCGATGGCATCAATCCCAACGATGCCAATTGATTGGCAACATGCTGATCGACCGGGTTAGAGAGTCGACCATCAGTTCCTCCAAGTCGTTCCCGAATAGCGTCAGGCGAAGGCCGCCTTGAGGGATCCTGCTCGAAGGCAACTCGTAAGCGGGCAGAATCAATTCGACTTGAAAACCAAACGATGACCGCTCCTTCGCCAGGCCCAACGATTCGCACTTTGCCACTCTCTTCGACCAGAGCAATGGATTCATCGCTCGATGAGAACTTGGCCCATCGCGTCACATCTTCTGATCTGCCGTTGGAGTACTTTGCAATGACGGTCATTTGATCGACATCACCGACCCCAAGTTCGACGGATTTAGGATAAACATCCACGGCGAGCAGTTTGGCGTCTTTCTCTTGGGGACCTTGCGCACCTTGAGCTATCCAATCGACCAGGATCTTGTAATCGTTCGACGTCTCTGCGATCCGCAATCCACCCTTGTGCTCGACGCGTCCCGATGGTTTCAGAAGCAACAAGGAGTTCTCGGGTTGGCTCAGTTCAACACGCCTCGCACCATCTTGTTTAGCGATGTTGAAATGATCACTGAGCGAGTCGTAGCCTCGAAGTGATAGTCGGAAACCACCTTTACCAGCCAATGCACCGTGACACGCTCCCATGTTGCAACCGTTCTTTGCAAGGATAGGCTGAACATGATTGTCAAATTCCCAAGGGACAACGTCGGCATGAGGATTGACGACGATTTGCGTTTGAGCTCGTTCTAGATTCCCTTTAGGTGATTTCCATGTTGCGATCAGGTTCGCGGTTCCAGCAGCATCCCCTTGAACAATCCAGGTGCCTTCAGGGCCAATCACCAAGTGTGCGATATTCGATGGTTCGATTTCCAACGTCAAACCGTCTTTTGCCGCAAGCGGGAGTGACACGGTGCGTTGGGCCGAAGCAATCGCATCTGAATTTGTTTGCGTTGCGACCGTAGTGCGAACGGTGATCTGCTGCTGGTTCTGAAACGGAGATAGTTCGACACTTGCAGGAACGAATTCAAGAACAGGTTTGTTTTGAACTCTCTGTGTGTCATCCTCGGCGAACGATGGTCTACCGCTTGCAATCGAAGATAGGCTTGTAGCGAGCAAGCACACTAAACAGCTTGCTTTCATCAGCGAGCTAATTCGCGCATCTATGCGTTGAATCACGGAAGTTCGTCGGGAATCCATCGGCGATACTCATGGTTATATGCGGAGGAATCGCAGGTCGGTTCGGTCGATCCAGCAGCAATACTCTGTCATTGCCAAGTGGAGTGGCTTTGGCGTTGCAAAAGCCACCTGCGAACCATGAGTATACACCAAAAAGTCTCAGCACGAAAAAGAGCAATCGCAGCGGAAGGATTCCGCATCGCGAGCCGATCAAGCAGCTTTTTTGGCTGCTTCCGCTGAATTCAACTTGTTGTAAAGGGTCTTGAGGCTGATCCCCAGTTCCTCTGCCGCAGCCGATTTGCTCCCTTTATGTCGCAGAACCGCTTCCTGGATCGCGAGGACTTCCATTTCCTTCAAGCTCAACGGGGCATCCCTGTGCGGGATCGCTTCCCTCGCTATCGGCACCGCAGGTGCGGAAGCGACCTGTGTTTGCATCGGCAACGTCGCGCTAGGAGTCTGTTGTTTCATGTCTCGCCGCATTCGTCGATCTACAACGTGTTTGGGCAAATGCTCTGGAAGGATCGGAGGATGCTCACACAAAATCGTCGCATGCTCGATGACATTAGCCAATTCCCGAACGTTACCGGGCCAAGGATGTTGCAGGAACAACGCTACGACTTCGTCGGAAAAAAGTTGTTCGATCGAAGCGTGTTCGGGATGGTGACGCAGATACAAGTGGCGTGCAAGCGGCATGACATCCTCGTTCCGTTCTCGAAGCGGTGGAAC
>JBJONT010000055.1:0-3546 GCA_046051705.1 Planctomycetota bacterium
GAGCCTTCGACATATTCATCTTTGAGAAAACCGACTAAAGCTTGACTCATGACTTCGATCGCTTGGGCGCGGTCGCGGGAACCGAGTTCTTTAAGGCTTGCGGAGCGATTCTTATTCAAAGAATTCAAAGAAGCTTTGTCGAGGAGTTGTTGTGGTGAGATATCTGCCGGTGGCGTTGCGCTTGCCGTTTGGGTCGCATCGGTAGTGCTAACATCCACTGTCCGGACGTTGAGTCCGGATTTGCGGATGATCTCGGCGACATATTGGATTTCAGCCCCCTTGGTATCCATGGTGCCGATAACGTAAAGCGTCGGGGTGGAATTCTTGGAATCCATGATGGCTTGGGATGTTTTCTGGTGAGGGCGTTACAGCTAGGATGGCAAGTATTATAAGTTATATGATCGAATGTGACGGCTCTTTGGGATTTAGCCGAGACTTGGCCACGTCCATTATAGCGAATTGAAGGAGTTACCGGGTGAGTCACGAGCAAACCAAGCTAGATAGCATGATCGCGCAGATGCTCAATGCACCGATTCGCAAGACTGGATTGTCCTTGCAGCGACGGATCGATTTGTGCAATGCGTGTATCGCAGCGGTTCAGTCGGTGGTGGACGAATGGGTGTTCGTCGGTGCGGAGATCAAGCGAGGAAGCGGTAATAAGTCGGTGATGGCAGAAGAGCTTCTTACCGGACCGTTGATTGCAGTGCGATTACTGAGATTGCTCAGGGAAACGTTCGACGATCTGATAAACTACGGCTTTCCTCGGCTACCGATGCTTCATCCCGTCGAGACGTATTCTTCGATGCGGCGTCGAGTTCGAGTTCCGATATTTCCAACGCGGCTGCTTAAAGATAAATGGTTGTTCCCTGGTGTAAGTGCCGAAGCGGTGTTGTTGCCTGAGACTCCTTGGAAAACCCGACATGCTGCGTTCCTGGGAATGGGCTATGCGCCAAATGTCAATCGTATCTGTGCTGTTCTCGGAGCGGGGAACGTCTCCTCGGTGCCTTTTTCAGACACCGTGCATAAAGCTTTGGTTTTGGGAAAACAAGTGATTCTAAAGATGAATCCGGTGAATGCCGCACTGACTTTCGTATTTCAAAAAGCATTCGCGCCCCTGATCGCAGTTGGACTGCTTGCTATTGTCGAAGGCGATTCGCAGCTCGGAGCGGATTTAGTGGCACACGCTGGTGTCGACGAAGTGCACTTAACAGGTTCTCTTGCGACATATAACCGGATTGTGTGGGGGGCGACACAGACCGAACAAATCGAGCGAAGGCGACGTGAGGATCCTAAATTGCGCAAGCCTATCACTAGCGAGTTGGGAAATGTCTCACCATGGATCATCGCACCGGGCAAATACACGACTAGGGAGCTGCGAAGCCAAGCTTGTCATGTCGCGGCTTCGATAACCAACAACGTTGGTTTTAATTGTTTGGCGACACGGGTGATCGTCACCAGCTCGTCTTGGGGGCAACGCGAAGAGTTTTTAAGATTGGTGCGAGAGGCGATGCAAGCAACTCCGCTGAGGAATGCCTATTACCCAGGTGCTGTGGATCGCTACGAACAGTTCACTGGTCAACGTGTTGAACCCGATCAAAATGGCTCCTTACCGTGGTCTCTTTTGGAATCGAAATCGCCTGATCTGGATCCGATTCTGTTCACTGAGGAGTCTTTTGCGCCGGTATGCGTCGAGACGATGCTACAGAGCGGTATGGGAGAGGATTTCTTTATCAAGGCATCCGAGTTCTGCAATCACCGACTCATGGGTTCACTGTGCGCGTCGATCACGGTTCCGAACAATGCTCCATTGGTGCAAAAAAAGCAGCTCAATGAGTGTATCGATCGACTTCGTTACGGTTGCGTTTGTGTGAATCAATGGAGCGGGTTGGCTTATAGCTTACTAACGCCCGGTTGGGGTGGCAGTCCATTGCACAAGCCTGAATCCAGTGGCGTCGGGAACATCGCTGGCGCTGAAAGCGGACAAGGATTTGTTCACAACACGTATTTGTTGGATCACTTAGAAAAGTCTGTCGTGCGAGGCCCACTTGTGGACTTTATTCGTCCGGTTTGGTTCCCATCGCACCGCTATCCATTGGAGTTGGGGCAAGCCCTTTTGGATTTTTATGCTTCGGATTCTTTGCCTCAAGAATATCAAGAGAAAAGGAGTTCCTTTTCGGGTATTCGAAAGCTGACGCAGGTTATGAGGTACGGTGCGATCGGGACTTTGAGGTAACTCCCACAGTGGGTGACTCTAACGGAGGTCAATCCCACTGGTTGGTAAGTTGATGAAGTTCAAAGTCACTTCGGTTGGATGTGATTCCGTAATTACTTTGTACTCGAGTAGTGCATTCGCTTCGCAGCGATTACAGCTTGGCGACGGACTTCGATGGCATCTCCGATTTCGGAGGCCAAGCTTGAGGAGCGGTTGATCAAGCTATCCATCTGCTCGGCTGGGAGTTTCAATAGCGTCAGGTCTTTTTCAGCCCGAATGATCACGTTTTCGTTGGAGGAACCAGCAGTGATTCGATCTCCGAAGCACTCACCGGGCTCTAAGTTCGCGACGATGGATTGCTGACCATCGGAATGCAGCAGTACTAGAGAAGCTCGTCCGCTGAGGATCAGTGCACACTGCGTAAACGGCCGATTTGGTGAATGGACAACTTCGCCAGCGGTGTATTCCACCAACGTTGTTTGGTCTTGAACGGGACCGTTTGTAAGGGCCTCGAATCGGCGATGGTTTTGCAACCACTCCGAAGTAGATTTTTGCGGCTTGCTAGGGCTTTCCGATGGGCTGTATTCCATTTGGATCGGGAAAGGAATCGTCAGTCCTTCACGACGCGCCATGTACCAAAGTCGGGTCATGAGTTGGTCGCGAGTCATCGCAAGGACTTCTTGGCTCTCGACCGTAAAGATCATTCGGTAAATGACCGAGAAGTCTGCATAGTTCACGGTACGTACCAATGGGCCTGGATTGGCTTTGATGCCCGGGGTGCTTTTAAGCAACTCTTCGAGAAGCTGTTTGACGTGATTGGGTGGATCATCGTAACTAAATCCGACTTCGACGACCTCTGTTCTTTCAGTCGTCGGACGCGAGAGATTGCTGAATGCGCTTTTGTAGAGAGAGACGTTTGGTACCACCCGGATTTCGCGGGTGGGGGTTTCGATGTGAACGCTTCGCCAATTGATTTCTACAACCTTGCCAGTAACCCCATCTGCTGTAATCCAATCGCCGACATTCAATGGGCGTTCGAGCAAGAGCATCAGCCCCGAAACGATATTTCCCAAGGGTTCTTGCAACGCGAGTCCGAACACAACGGATCCGACCCCAAGGGCGGTGATCGCGCCTTGGACTTCCATCCCCCAAACTTTGCTGTAGATGACCATCGCACCTAGAGCGACCAAGGCAAAGCGTGCGATATCTCGGAAAAGTTTCGGAACGCGTTCGCTCAAGGAGTTCGTGCCACCCAAGCCGAAGACGATATCGTTGATAACGCCAAGCAGAGCGTACAGGAGAGCGATCCAGAAAATGGTTTCTGTCCAGCGAAC
>JBJONT010000056.1:0-4485 GCA_046051705.1 Planctomycetota bacterium
CCCGATGCGGTCGCAATCTTCTTTGCCCGTTCAATCGTCGCCGTACGCAACGCGGAAAGGGACTCCTCGTCGAGCTCTTGGCTCAGAGCCCTGGCGTAATCGGTCCAAGTCTCGATCATCCTTTCGCTCGGTCGCTCATCGAGCCATCGGCTCAGTAACCGGTAAGCCGGTGTGCCATAGGTGATCCCTTCTTCATCTGCCGCTTTGAGCAACGTGTGAAACTCACCTTCGGCCATTTTTGTATCTGCCCAAGCGAGCCGGACGAGGGGCAAAAGCATAAAAGCGGTCATCGCCGGAGCGGTGATGCCGAGTTTCTCGAGCTTATCAAGAATCACTGGGTTGTCGACCTTGGCCGCGATTCGCAATTCTTCGCGTCCCTTTTCCTGCTCGCTCTGCGCTTGCTCGTCAAGGAAATCAAGTAGCTCTTGATCGCGGTCTTGAAAGAACGCGTCATGAAGGGCTTGCCGGCGCGCGTCGATCGAATCACTCATGATTTGTTTTCCTTGGGATTGTTTTGCTGCGGCTTGGTGGACAGACTTGCGGATCGGAGCGCGGACCGGGGGATATACCGGATGCACAATCCGATGAGGATCATCATACCGCCGACCCACGTCCACCAGTTGGGTGGCTGGTAATCGGGCTGCCCGCTGCGAGCAAGGTGAACCCACAGGGGCAACGTTAAGGGTTCTAGCAGTGTAATCAAACTCGCAAGGTGACTTGGGGTGGTTCGAAGCCCTTTTGCGAAAAGGAAGTACGGAGTTCCCATTTGCAGCATGCCGATCCCGATGAGCAACAACCACATGGAACCTTGTGGCATCCCCGCACCAGATGCGAGAAAAATTGGCAGCATCGCGGCGGCAGTGACAATATGGTTCAGTGCGATCAGCCAAGCCGAATCGAGATGTCGCAACGATCGAAGACTCAAAATTACCCCGGCATAAAAAATGCCACTCGCAATGGCTAACCAAGGTGACCACCAACGATCATTGGGACTCGGAGTCGCTGCCGTCATCTCCATCGTCAAGATGAAGAGCACCCCGAGGATACACCATGTGAGCATCCACCAATCTCTCGGATTGGTCGGTTCGCGCAGCCAGAATACCGCGACAAGCATCACCCATGCAGGTGCGAGATATTGAAGCCAAATCGCGTTGGCAGGTGGCCCCCCGACGAGGGCTGTCAAATATGTCCAGTTCATCAACGCAAAGCAAAGCGTCATCGGGATCAATCGCCAATCCCAAGCGATTTTGCGAATCATGGGAATCAGGATGCAAAGCGCAAACAAGGCTCTCCAGAAAGCCAACGCGGCACCCCGTGTCTCCAACGGCCAAGGATCAAACTGTGGGGCTCGAGCGAAAAGAGCTGCGGTACTCCAAAGAATCGCTGCCAAAGCGCACAGCAGTGGGCCTCTCCATGTCATCCCAGCAGCTCCGCTCGGGCCTGCTGTTTCGATGGGGCCCGCTGTTTCGCCCAGTATTACAGTTCCGCCCGATTCACCGTCCACCCCCATGTGAGCGTCCGCTGCGTCGTCTGTTGGCTTGCTCATGTCGGAAGCTTAATTCGGTGGGGACTGGAAACGGTAGTGGCTGTGAAATACAATTCAGACGGAAACGCTCTAGCGACCAGCTTCGCTTGCACGGCGGGCAATGCGCAGTTTAGCGGATCTGCTTCGCGGATTCTCATCGACCTCGGCATCCGAAGCGACAATCGGTTTTTTGGTGACGACTTCAAGCCTTGGATCCTCCCGCATGGCATGCTTGACGATCCGATCTTCAAGCGAATGGAAGGAGATCACGGCGAAAAGTCCTTCGGTGGCAAGCAGAGCGGGCATGAGTTCCATCGCGCGCTGAACATGTTCGAGTTCGCGGTTGACTGCGATGCGGAGAGCTTGAAAAGTCCGCGTTGCACTGTCGACCCGGCCGTGAATGCGACCAGGGATCACGCGGTGGATCAGATCTGCCAGTTCTTTTGATGTGGTGATTGGATCTGTGCGATTGCGTTCGACAATCGCTCGAGCAATGCGGCGCGAGAATCGCTCTTCTCCGTACTGATAAATCGCATCCGCGATTTGCTGTTCGGAGTGTTTCAGTAACCAATCCGATGCACTGATGCCAAGTGTCGGATTGAATCGCAGATCCAACGGAGCATCGAGGCGAAAGGAAAATCCGCGCTGGGAGTCGTCGAGCTGATCGGAAGAAAGCCCCAGGTCAAGCAATATGCCGTGAACTTGCGACTGACCAATTTCTTTTAATATCTCTGGCAACGCACAGTACGATGCGCAAGAAAGTACAAGCCTGCAACCCGATGGCAAAACCGCAGAATACTCCACCCATCGCTCTTCTCTGTCGTTTCTGTCGTCTCGCTTTTGGGACGAACCTGTAACGGAGCTTGTTTCCAGTTGGCCCTCAGCAGACACTGCTCGGCCCTCAGCAGACACCGCTTGGCTATCGGCAGACACCGCTTGCCCATCAGCAGTCACCGCAGTGCTTGAGCCTGAACCTTGGTTCGCCGACGCTACGGACTTGATGAATCGCTCGATAGGCAGCGGATCGCGATCGATCCCGATCAACGTATCCCCCTCCTTCAATCGACGAGCAATCTGCAACGAGTGCCCTCCCCCACCAAAAGTACCATCGACAATGGTGATCGGCCCGCGATCCGGGGCCGAAAGAAGCGAATCGAGCCATTCGCACAGAATGGGCTCGAGCAAGACTGGTAAATGAATCGACGTCATGGAGTAAACGTCAGAGGAAGAAAAGACCGATCGGGAGCGACACCTCTATCCATCGCAGCATGCACTGTGATAATCCGTTCAACGCGCCGTGCTGGAGCCCGAACCCGCCCGTTCGATCGATACTGGAAAGTTCGATACTGGCGAGCTCGAAGGTTGGGGAGCATTTGAGAATTGCCTGTCTCTCGAGCAATCGCCCTCTGCTTCTAAGGTGATTGATGGTTGGAGCCCGTGGCCGCGAGGCTCAAACCCGACTCGAGTGGGGCCATTCCCATCGCTTCGATGGGGCGAGGCGTCGCATCCCCCGATCGGTTAGAATCAAGGTTTCATGCGATGCCTCTACAATACCCGAAAAGGGGGCGTTTTGGCTACCTACTTTTGCGAATTCCGTCCACGAAAACCCCCCATTCTTCCAGCGAATGCTATCAATTGACCCGTAAACTCGGGTGCATTGGGGTGTTTGGTCGAAGACCTATAAGGCTCTCTAAGGAGGCCGTAAACCTATGCTCATCAACGAGTTGCTTTTCAATTGCTCGCCAACTTTAGCCGTTTTAGACTCGCTATCTCCGGCTCTAGTCGTTTTTCTTATCCTGCTGGTCGTCGGGATGAACACCGCTCTGTGGATGCTCTACCGACCCGGTCGCTACACCCCCTTCGAAAGGATCCTCTACGCTCCGGTTTATCTCCTAGGACGACTCCTTTGGAGGGTAGAAGTCTACGGTTTGCGCGACGGACAATGGATCCGCGACTCGGTGATGCTCGATGAATTGTTAGGAAAAGGAACGCCGCAAGCCAGCGGTGCCGTCGTGGTCGCTAATCACCGCAGCTCGGTCGATCCGTTCTTTGTACAACTCGCCGCCGGAGCTCGTGTCCATTGGATGGTCGCCGGGGAATACTTCCGAGTACCAGGCATCGGCCACCTGCTGCGGGCTTATCAAGCCATCCCGACGAATCGCGGTGGCGTAGATACCGCTTCGACAAAACGCGCGATGGCGATCGCTAAAGCCGGTGGCATGGTTGGTATGTTTCCCGAAGGCCGAATCAATCGAACCCAGTCGGATTGGATGACTGTCCGCCCCGGTGCCGCTCTGATCGCGCTGCGAGCCGGCGTGCCGATCGTTCCAATCTGGATCGAAGGAGCAAGAATGGGTTCGACGGTTTGGAGCCCGCTGCTGATGCCCACACGCGTTCGGATCTACATCGGGGAACCGAACCGCTGGGGACTCGATCCTGCGAACCGATCTGATGAACAGTCGGACCGCGGATTGGCAGAAGCTTGGATGCAGCAAGTCCTCTCCGATTGCACGAAGTCTCTCGGACGCGCTGAAGCTCCCATACGCTTGGCAGGTGCTCAATGGCTCAACGAAGAGACTTCAACTGCCGATGGCGACAGCAAGCAGGACAACAAGCAAGACAGCAAGCAAGACAATGCGTCAAGCGGCGAATAGCTGACTAACGCTTTTCGTAAATCGGCTGCGGTTCGTAAAACGAATGCAGCGCGTAAGTCGAATGCAGGGCGTAAGTGGAATGCCTTTCGTAAGTCGGCTGCAGTGCGTAATTCGGCCTAGCGAGAATTACCACTCGTTGACTACTCGTCGAGAGTCCAATTATCGGCCCAGTTGCGAGTGATCATCGCTGCAAGAATATCGGGCCGGCAATGGTTCGAGACGAACATGTCCGTCCACAAGCGAACAACACCATCGCTCCATGCCGGTGATGGGATCGGATCTCATTGTCGAGCGCCCAAGCCTTCG
>JBJONT010000057.1:0-6066 GCA_046051705.1 Planctomycetota bacterium
AAAAGGGACCGAAAAGGGTTCCGAGAAAGATGCCTCGAAGTCCGGTGAGAAATCGGCAAGCGGCAAGAGTGGATCGGGGGCTCAGAAGCCTAGCGTTAAGCTCGATGAGGCTAAGAGCGTACCGAATCGGCCCAAACCCAAAGTCCAGGCACTTGGAAAAGGCCCTTTAGCGAAGGGAGCCATCAAAGCTTCATCTGGTACTAAAGGTGACGCAGGTGGATCTGGAAAGCCGACTTCTGGCAAATCAGAATCAAAGGGTGATGGCAAATCCAAGGCCAAGCCCGACAAGTCAACTTCGAAGAGCAGCAAAGAAGCTCCGAAGGATTCCGCGAAGAAGCCTGCCGCTGGTGGTAAGTCGGATGCAAAGAAGCCTGCTGACCCGAAGAAATCCGGCGGTAAGTCATCCGATTCGCTCGGTTCTAGTTTGACGAAAAAGAAACCCAAATAAGCAGTTCGCTCAGAGCGAACCATTACCGTTCAACAGCCAATTCACTTATCGCTTCAGTAGCATTCGGGAGGTAACCCATGGCAGGGCACTCACAGTGGGCCAACATTAAACACCGCAAAGCAGCGGTCGATAGCAAGCGGAGCAAGCTTTGGAGCAAGCTATCTAAAGCGATCATCGTTGCAGCGAAGCTCGGAGGGGGCGATCCATCGAGCAACGTTCGGTTGCGAACAGCGATCTTGGACGCCAAGGCTGTTTCGTTGCCGAAAGACAACATCGACCGAGCCATCAAGAAGGGTACAGGGGAGATCGACGGAGGAGACGTCGAAGAAATTCTCTACGAAGGCTATGGACCGGGTGGGGTAGCCATTCTTTGCGACATCATGACAGATAATCGCAATAGAACTGCGCCAGAAGTGCGAAAGCTTTTTGACAACCACGGTGGAAATCTTGGATCCACCAACTGCGTCGCTTACTTGTTCGAACGCAAAGGTTTGATTTCGATTGCCAAGTCAGCAGTAGACCTTGAGAAGCTGATGGAACTGGCCCTTGAAAACGGTGCGGAAGACGTCACTGAAACCGAAGAGTACTTTGAACTGTCTTGTCCAACCGATGTGTACACAGGTTTGGTCGAGGCGCTTGAAGGGGCACAAATCACTTTGGAGTCCAAGCAAGTTTCGCGAGTCCCGAACATGACCGTCGACGTGGACGCGGAGACAGCCGTTTCGGTGATGAAGCTTCTCGAGAAGCTCGAAGATCACGATGATGTGCAATCGGTTGCCACCAATGTGAACTTTACCCCAGAGCAGTTGCAAGCTTATCAAGGCTAGCTGGAACCAGACTGGATCTTTGACTCGGATCATCGAAAGTCGGAGCGATGTTGGAGAGACTCAATAC
The DNA here is from genome assembly GCA_046051705.1 of Planctomycetota bacterium. Lineage (GTDB taxonomy): Bacteria > Planctomycetota > Planctomycetia > Pirellulales > Pirellulaceae > JBKCUI01. The sequence goes on from JBJONT010000057.1 coordinate 1,343, forward strand.
GTCGGCGTCGGATTTCACACAGCGTATCGATTCCTTGCGTCGCCGACTGAGCCCAGAGGGTTCGGTCGTTTCGAAGCGGTCTGAAGAATTAACCATCGAGTTATTCGGCGAGCCGTTGAGTCCTCAACAGGTTGTCGAGCGGATTTGCAACGAAGTTCGAGCCAAAGGGACCGAAGCTGTGTTGGCGTACGCCAGACGGCTTGACGCTCCAGATATAACGGCCGAGACGCTGCGGGTTTCCGAAGAGAGAATATCGAACGCTCATCGGAACGTTTCTCAGAAGTATCTTCAAGCGATCCGCGCGATCCGATCCAACATCGAGCGATTTCAACGAGCGATCTTGCATCGCGACGTCGAGTGCAAAGGGGAACATGGAGAGATCCTCAGGCAGCGTTACACACCGCTTCGACGCATAGGGATCTGCGTTCCCGGAGGAGCTGCGGCTTATCCTTCCACGTTGCTAATGACAGCCATTCCCGCCATGGTTGCGGGGGTAGAACAGATCGCAGTGATGGCGCCACCAACGCGATTTGGTGCCTACAACGATGAACTCTTGGCAGCTTGCTATGAACTCGGTGTGTCCGAAGTCTATGCAGTGGGAGGAGCGCAAGGAATCGCAAGTCTCGCGTATGGCATCCAAGAGATTCCAGCGGTCGACATGATCGTCGGTCCGGGGAACATGTTTGTCGCGTTGGCCAAGCGGCACGTATTTGGAACGGTAGCCATCGATTCGATCGCCGGTCCAAGCGAAGTGGTCGTGATTGCCGATCACACCACCCAACCAGCCTTCGCAGCTTCCGATTTGATCGCACAAGCGGAGCACTCACCCGGTTCGAGCATTGTCCTTGCGACCGACTCGAAGGTGCTCGATGCGATCGATACCCAGATCGAGCTGCAACTTGCTGGATTAGAGCGAGCCGACTTGGCGCGTCGCTCCCTTCAAGACTACGGCGCAAGTATTTGTTGCAAGGACGAGAGCGAGTTAATTCACTTAACGAATCAACTTGCACCTGAGCATCTTCAGATTTCAGTCACCGAGCCCGATCGTTTTTCCGAGAAGATTCGAAATGCCGGGGCGATTTTCAAGGGGCATTACACTCCTGTTGCTTTGGGGGACTACGCAGCCGGGCCTTCTCACGTGCTTCCAACTGGCGGTACGGCCAGATGGGCTTGCGGACTATCCGCAAATCACTTTCTCCGATCCTACAGCGAGGTGCAGTTCGACTTGGAGGCCATGAGGCACATCGAACCGCACGTATCTGAATTAGCCGATCGTGAAGGGCTTACCGCCCACCGCCAGAGCGTGCGGGTTCGCTTAGGGTAAGTCTTCCCCAAAGCTCCGCTCGACGGGCCGGTTGGGGGTGTTTGCGTTGCCGGCCAGTCGTGTGCGACACTCCGCCCTAGCTTGATGGCTCGTTATTTGCTACTGATGAAACGGTGTCGTCAGTTATCACCGGTCGTTGTAGCAATTGTGGAAGCGGACTTAGAACATCCGTCGATTCCCGGGGGATCGCATGCCAATAGTACAGGCATGCGCTGAGAAACAAGCTTATTTTTTGGGCACCCTTTGTAGAACGCGGCTGGCAGTTGGCTTTCGATATAAGATTTCAAAGATCGCGAATGAGTCCCGAGTGCTAGAGAAAGTAAAAGCGATGAGCCAAGAGTCAGATCAAGGGCGAATGCAACAATCGCAGGGAGTCGATTCGGCCGCGTTGCGGGGGAGCGATTTGATCAGCAATTATGATTGCCAGGGCTTTTTCGACGAGATGTTCCACGCCGATGGTGTTCCACGCCTTGGTTTGGAATTTCTTGCTGATCGGTTGCGGGGCTTACCGTTAGGTGAGTTGCAGAAGCGACAGAAGGCGGCAGACCATGAACTGCTCAACATGGGGATCACGTTTAACGTGTATGGGCATGCGTCGGGGACTGAAAAGGTATGGCCTTTTGATTTGATCCCCAGAGTGATTCAAGAGAGCGAATGGCGGATGGTCGAGTCGGGGCTCAAGCAGCGGATACGGGCGTTGAACATGTTCATTGACGACATGTATCACGACCAAAAAATCATACGCGATGGCGTGCTACCCGAGTACATGATCTCCTCGAGCAAGGGTTATCTAAAGCAGTTGCAGGGGATGAATCCATCGCGTGGGATTTGGTGCCATATTACTGGGACCGATTTGGTTCGCGGAGGCGATGGCCAGATATACGTTCTCGAAGACAACTTGCGATGCCCATCAGGGGTATCTTATGTGATCGAGAACCGAGAGGTGATGAAGAGGACGTTCCCGCAGCTCTTTGAGGGTCGCAGCATCTTGCCCGTGGAATCTTATCCGGAGCAGTTGCTCAAGATGTTGCAGTATGTCGCTCCGACAACGGTTAGGGATCCGACCGTCGTGGTCCTAACGCCGGGCATTTACAACTCAGCGTATTTCGAGCACTGTTTTCTGGCGCAACAGATGGGTGTTGAATTGGTTCAAGGCCCGGACTTGGTCGTGCACGACGGGTATGTGTGCATGCGAACCACTCGTGGGCTTAAGCGAGTCGATGTGATTTACCGACGCATCGATGACGACTTTTTGGACCCAGCTGTTTTGCGTCCCGACTCAGCGTTGGGAGTTCGCGGGTTGATGGAGGTTTATCGCAATGGCAAGGTCGCGTTGGTCAATGCACCGGGGACTGGGGTAGCGGATGACAAAGCCGTTTATGCCTATGTGCCTAAGATGATCCGGTATTATTTAAGCGAAGAGATGATCTTGCCAAATGTCCCCACCTACATGTGTGCCGATCCGCAGGAGCGTCAGTATGTGCTGGACCACATGGATCAATTGGTGATCAAGCCCGCGAATGAATCGGGAGGCTATGGCATATTGCTTGGTCCTCGTGCGACGAAGGAGCAGCTTGCGACCTACCGAGAATTAGTACAGTCGAACCCGAGAAACTACGTAGCACAACCGATGCTTGCGCTTTCCACCGTCCCGACCCTTTGTGGAGACGCCTTGGAGGGGCGGCACGTTGACCTTCGTCCTTACATCCTCTACGGGGAAGATATCTACATCGTTCCCGGAGGACTTACGCGGGTCGCTTTGGTCAAAGGTTCCTTAGTTGTTAACTCCTCCCAAGGGGGTGGTAGCAAAGACACTTGGGTGCTGCGAGAAGAGCAGAGTCGCTGATCAAGCGACTGGTGAATTACTGATTTAAACTTTGATGAAGCCACTGAAATAGAAGCAAGTAGGGCAAGGCATGTTATCGCGAGTAGCAGATTCAATTTTTTGGATGCGGCGATACACCGAGAGGGCGGAAAATGTCGCCCGGTTTATCGACGTGACCCTGAACCTGACCTTAGGACTCGGTGATCACTTAGAGCATCAATGGGAAGCGCTCATTTATACCACGGGCGATCAATCCGCTTTCGAGGAACTCTATCCTTGTGTCACCCAGGAGAACGTGATTCGCTTCTTGACCTTTGATGAAGCGAACCCGAACTCCATCCTATCTTGCTTGCAGTATGCTCGCGAGAATGCCCGCCAGAGCCGAGAAATGCTCAGTTCGCAGATGTGGGAGGAGCTTAACAAGTTCTATCTCTTCGTGCGTGATAGTCGCAACGACACTCGAGCCATCGATTCCCCTTTCGACTTTTTTACGCGAGTCAGGCAGTTTGGTTATTTGATTGAGGGGGTTGTATCGGGAACGATGTCGCACGGCGAAGCATGGAACTTCGGTCGCCTTGGCGCGATGCTGGAGCGGGCCGACAAAACGTCCCGAATTCTCGATGTGAAGTACTTTCTGCTTCTTCCGAGTGCGCATGACGTAGGAACATCGTTGGACATCAGCCAATGGGGTATGCTTTTGAAAAGCGCCAGTGCTTTGGAGATGTATCGCCGGCGATTCGGCGTACTATCACCGCGATTGGTCGCGGCCTTTTTGTTGCTCGACCGCGACTTTCCCCGCGCCGTTCGATTTTGCATCTCCTTGGCGGAGCGGTCACTTTTGCAGATCACCGGAGGGAATCAAGGCAACTTTCACAACCGACCCGAGCAGTTGCTTGGGCGCATGCGTTCTGAATTTGAGTTTTTGGATATCGACGAAGTCATGAATGAAGGGTTGCATGAGTTCATCGATCATTTCCAGTGCAAGCTCAATGACATTGGTGAAGCGGTTCATGAAATGTTTTTCCAGGTCCGTCCTCAGTGAGGCCACTATCTGAGGCCGCGCTTAAACGTAGGGCGGTCCTCCTGGGCCGCGCTCGCGAGCGCAGCGAGGCGTGTCACCACATTTAAAGCGCTCCTAGAAACGTGCGCGGTCAGCGGGCCGGGAGCCCCGCTCCACGACTGGGGCCGCGCTCACGAGCGCAGCGAGGCGTGTTACCGCATTTAAAGCGATCTTAGAAACCAGCGCGGACAGCGGGCCGGGAGCCCCGCTCTACGATGGGGCGGTTCCTCCACGTTAGGGCGCGCTCTTCGATAGGGCCGCGCTGAAACGTAGGGCGGTCCTCCTGGGCCGCGCTGACGAGCGCAGCAAGGCGTGTCACCACATTTAAAGCGATCTTAGAAACCAGCGCGGACAGCGGGTCGGGAGCCCCGCTCCACGATTAGGCCGCGTTCACGAGCGCAGCGAGGCGTGTTACCGCATTTAAAGCGATCTTAGAAACGTGCGCGGACAGCGGGCCGGAGCCCCGCTCTACGATGGGGCGGGCTCTACGATAGAGCCCCGCTCTACGATGGGGC
>JBJONT010000058.1:0-5055 GCA_046051705.1 Planctomycetota bacterium
GACCGCAACCTTCACACTCCTGTTTGGCGAATGATTTGGCCTAGCGAAGCGGCTAGCTTGGCCCTCTGGGCTAACGGAAACAAGTCGAAATGGCTCGCACCCTTACAAGCCTCCACCGAAGTCATCGAAATCGACGACGCGCAGTACAAACTCTATTTCGCCACCGGCGGACTAAGCTTCCATCGCAAAATCACCCCCAACCAACTCGCCACCTTCCTACCCATCGATCACGATGGCTCCCTCGATGTCACCTTCTTCGTCGGCTTGCAATGGCAACGACCATTGCAAACCGCAATGGAACTCTTCGCCCCCACCTGGATTGTTCCTCCCCATGCAAACCAATCCCACGCAAACCAATCCCCACTTTCAAAACCGAACTCCAAACCACAACAAAGCGCTTGGCTTATCCAGTCCAACCACCCCAACCTCAACGTAAGCCTTCTTCCACCCGAGTATCACCTCACAAATTCCCTCTGCAACAAAAAACTCTCACCGACTCCTCGACCGGAATCATCAACGGCCGACTCAACGGCCGAGTCTACAGTCGACTCCACGGCAACCGGATCTAATGCTACAAATCCAAACCCCATGCCCCAAGAGCCAACCTTTACTCCCGACGCTCTGCTGTGGGTGCGTGAATCCGCCGGCATTTCCGCCACCGCAAAAATTAGTTTGCCGAAAACCCCTCAGATTGCCTTCAAGATGGATTTCACCGGCCAAACTCTGGATAAACTGGAATGCGATGCACAATCCGTGCACGTACCCTACGGCCCTCACGAACGCTTCCTCCTAGGAGTGAATTTCGATCCACCCAAGAGCGGTGCAAGCCAACAGCAACAGTGAGCATCAAAGCAAGTACCAATGAACCGGCCCACCGATTCCCACGATCTGACAAATCAAACAATCAGTGGATATAGCATCCTGCACCGACTCGGTGTCGGGGGAATGTCCGAAGTCTACCTGGCTTTTCAAAACTCGCTCCACCGTCACGTCGCCCTAAAAGTCCTTCGCGCTGACTTCGTCGGCTCCGACGAACACGAACAACGTTTCCTCCAAGAAGCCCGCTCGGTCGCTTCGCTGATGCATCCGAACATCGTACAAGTCTACGATGTTGGTAAATTCGAATCCGTCCATTACATCGCTCAAGAATACGTACCGGGTAGCAACCTCAACGCGTTCATTCAACGCCGTGGAGCCCTGCCTCTCGACGAAGCCGTCTCTATTCTTTGGCAAGCCACCTCCGCACTTCAAAAAGCCGCGAGCATCGGACTCGTTCACCGCGACATCAAACCGGATAACTTGCTGCTAACCCCAGACGGAGAAGTCAAAGTCGCGGACTTTGGACTCGCCCGCGCACGCGGTCAAAACCAAAACCTAACCGCCGTCGGTGTCGCTCTCGGCACCCCACTGTACATGAGCCCGGAACAAATCCAAGGCTTCTCCGTCGACTCTCGCTCCGATCTGTATTCCCTCGGTGCCACGGCTTACCACATGCTTGCAGGTAGACCCCCATTCGCGGGTGAAACCGCTCTAGCACTGGCCATGCAACACATTCAAGCGGAACCGGTACCCCTCGAACAACTTCGCCCCGACCTACCGAAATCCCTCGTTGACATCGTCCACAAACTTCTGAGGAAAAGCCCCGAAGATCGCTTCGGCTCTGCCATGGAACTCAGTCGTGAGCTTCGCGGCTTTATCGACGAACACCTTCAAGGTCGCGGGGATAAGATGATCCCCTTCTCCGGACTCGTTATCGATCATCAAGCCATCACTGCCAGCGCAGCGACCGAAGAACTGCAACTCTTGATCAATAACCAAAAGAATTCAAAATCAAGCGGAAGAAACTTAAAAGCCACAATCGATCCGTCCCAAGACTCATCAACGGATGTACGTTCCTCATTAAACCCACGCGCGAAACTAAATCAACGATCGAGACGCATTTTCGCTTGGTGCATCCTACCACTCCTATGCACGACACTCCTTAGTTTCTCCCTGCTGCGACTCGACCTTTTTGCGAATCAATCGTCGAGCACCGCAGGGGTCACTCGCGAGTCCTCGATCCAACGACAATACGCCACCGCTCTCCTCGAGAACGATCTGAAAAACTGGAACGCCATCAGCGAATTCTTCCCACCAACCGACGCGGTCTCTCGGAACTACTATCTGAAATCGCAACTTCAAATTGCAAGACTACGGATCGAGGGTGAGGACTATCCCGCCGCCTCACGCACGTTGCTTACTATCATCGACTCCCCCTACGCTGACGATGTCCTACGTACCGTGGCTCGCATCGAATTCGGCTGGATCCAACAACGTCTCAAACGCGCAGGACTGCGAAACGAATGGTACGATCGAGCCATGCGCGATCTTTCGACGATGGTTCCAGAAAAACAAAAACTCATTCGCGAAGCTCTCCCATCAAGAGTTAGAACGGACTGGGAAACGGTCGACTACCTGAACCAATCCCCCACCGAAGCGCAGCCGGCAACCCCCAAGCCCGAGAGCAGCGTCCCTACCCCCACGGTCTCCCAATAGGTGTGAACTTGCTCGCCAGTCGCCTCCGCTCCGCATTGATCTTGCTCTCGATCGTACTTGCATGCATGTACCTCGATGTAGCTTATCCACTGAGCAACACTCCCGGGCTTTGGATGATCCCATTTTTCGCCACACTCGCCTTGGGCACCGTCAATGAAGCTTGCCGCATTGCTGAAAAAGCATGGGATACTAAAACCAAACTCTCACCCATGATCGTCCTTGTCGCGATCTTCTTACCTGCATACCCAGAATTCGCTCAGTGCTACGAAAGCTTGACAGCGAATCGAACCAGCCATCTCACACAATCCGCAGATTCCCGAGATAAATCGCAAGGTTCCGATTCGACGAACAATGCAATTCACGCGCAACAGGCGGATCCCCATCAAGCCAAAAGCAACACGTGGACTCGACTTGGGGTAACCCTGACCGGTACTTGGTTCCTAACTGCTTGGATGGGGCTGCAAACCATGCTCCGATACCAATCTCCTAAAGATGCCCTCGGTTGGTTGCTCAGTTGCGGACTTCTCCTCTACTTATGTGTACCCTTTGCTTGCTGGTGGATTGATCGACAAATCGGTGATCAACTCACTGCCATGCTGCGAATCATCGGGATCGCCTTAGTTACGAAAATGTCCGATGTAGGGGCTTACTTCGTGGGGAAATCGATCGGAAAACATAAACTCGTTCCGGTTCTTAGCCCCAAGAAAACTTGGGAAGGTTTCATCGGCGGTCTTCTTGCCGCTTGCATCGTCTCTGTGGCATACTTCGCAACCGTCATCCCTCGCCACGCATCCCCTTTGAACCTCCAATCTCTTGAAGGACTCCAATCTTTCCTCGGGCCAATCGCTCTCGGTTGCCTCTTGGCTATCGGAGGACTCTTCGGTGATCTTATCGAATCAATGCTCAAACGATCCGGGGACGTCAAAGATAGCGGCAGCACCCTACCAGGTCTCGGCGGAATATGGGACGTCTCGGACTCCTTGATTCCCGCTGGAATCATCGGACTATTAGCCATCGAATGGGGTTGGATCTAAAAGAAGTTTTAAAATTCAACGTAACCCATCGCAACGATTCAACGCGTTTCTAAAAGCTTGAAACGCAAACTTATAACGAGGACTAAGTCACTATGTCGGAATCGACGCTAACCTTAGGGGACCCCCAGTTAGCTATCCAATTGTTCGGGCCGCAAGATAGCCACCTGCGAAAAGTTCGCAACCAACTAGGTGTGGCCATCACCCATCGCAATGGCACCATTCGCATCGCCGGTCCAAGCTCCTCGGTCGATATCGCTACGGGCATTCTGGAAAAGCTAAAAGAAAAGCTGCTACGGGGAAGCCTCATCGATCCCGATGAAATCGACTCGCTGCTACAACACGCCACCGCTCCCGCTTCGAAATTGATCCACCCGGAAAAAACGGAACAACGAGAACTTGGAATCGGAAACACTTCGCGGCGAATCAAACCCCGCACACAAGGTCAAGCTGCTTACGTCGAAGCCATCCGACACCATGACATGACCCTCTGCACCGGACCAGCCGGTTGCGGAAAAACGTACCTCGCCGTTGCCACGGCCGTCGAAGCCTATCGGGCGAAAAGCATCCGAAAAATCGTCCTCGTGCGCCCCGCCGTCGAAGCCGGTGAGAGCCTCGGATACCTCCCAGGTGACCTAAACGAAAAACTCAATCCCTACCTGCGTCCCCTCCTCGATGCAATCAACGAAATGGTGGACTTCGACCAAGTCAAGTTCCTGATGGAACAAGATGTCATCGAAGTAATCCCGCTCGCCTACATGCGTGGTCGGACCCTAAATCACGCATTTATCATCCTAGACGAAGCCCAAAACGCGACCGTCGCACAAATGAAAATGTTTTTAACCCGGATGGGAGAAGGCTCAAAAGTCGTTGTTTCCGGGGATATCTCCCAAGTTGACCTCCCATACGGCGTCACCAGCGGCTTGCGAGACGCTATCCAACGCTTGCAGGGAATCGATGAGATCGCCATCATTAGACTTCAAGAATCCGATATCGTGCGGCACCGACTCGTCCAAAGGATCGTTGCCGCCTACGAACACCCCTCCAACAACTCCTCCCGCTCCATCGGTCCTACCGATCATTCCTAACAGAGTGAATTCCTAACGGAATTGTATCCAGGTACTCGCCTAACCAAATGACCCAAGTCAACCCGAAGAAGAGTCGCAGCGAACGCGTAGCGTCACTAAAGCTTGGAAAGCTAGATTGGCAAATCTGGCTTGATCGACTCCGCAGCACCGATGTCCTGATTCGATTCGCCGTCGCTGCAACCGCTGCATTGCTTCTGACACTCCTGGTACGCGGGTGGGAACCCCCCTTCCCCTATCGAATCGGATACGTTCCCCCTCGCGCAATCCCTGCTCGCGTTCCCTTCCAAGTCGAAGACGATGTGCAGACCGACGCTCTTCGGATCCAAGCTGCTCGCGAAGTTCTCTGCATCTACGAAAACCGTAAAGAACCACTGGTGCAACTTCGAGGAGCGATGAAGGAC
>JBJONT010000059.1:0-8893 GCA_046051705.1 Planctomycetota bacterium
CTACGATGCGATTGGACGATATCGAAGCGTGGATACAGCGGGTCATCCGATCGACTCGAAAACGAAGTTACCTGATGGTCATGAGCTCAGCAATGCAAGAGATCTTTTGGCTTACATCGAAGCGAACCGTCGCGACGACTTCGTCAAGCAGTTCAATCGCAAACTGCTTGGGTATGCCCTTGGTCGATCGGTTCAGCTTTCCGATGAGCCGATGTTGCGTAGTATTCATCAATCGCAGCAAAAAAATGGTTACAGTGTTGGGGCGACCATATTCGAGATTGTGACCAGTAAGCCTTTTCAGCAGATTCGCGGCAGAGAGTACCTCGATGAGTCCAGTCATCAGTAATCGAAGCCGTTTTACGGCACTGTTTTTACAGTGCTGTTTTTTCAAGCTAATTTTTCCGAGCCAATTGAGTTTCCCAAATAGGGGTTAAGAGATGAATACCAACCGAGCGCTAGCCAGTCGGCAAGAGTTAGTGAAAGCCGACAGACGGCAACGAGATATGGGAGCTTTCTCGCGCAGGAAGCTTCTGCGGGGGCTTGGGGTATCGATGGCGTTGCCATGGATGGAGTCGTTGAATGTGTGGGGATCTGAAGAGGGCGCAGTTTCCAAATCGGATGGAGCAGTGCAGGCTCCTGTTCGGTTGGCGGTCCTCTTTGCGGGGAATGGTTTCCATGGTGGTGAGTGGTGGGCGAAAGAGGACCAGGGTGAGCTACAGCTCGGACGAGTGCTTGCGCCATTATCCGAAGTCCGAGATAGCGTGTTGTTTATCAAGGGGTTGTATAACGCAGAGGCGTTGAAGGGGAATATCCACAGTTCGCAGACAGGGAACTTGCTTTCTGGTGCTCCGTTGGCAGCCGGAGGTGAGATACGTTCTGGGACCAGTATCGATCAATTTCTAGCGCAGACGGTAGGTCGTACGACGAAGGTGCCGAGTCTGGTGTTGGGTTGTGAGAAATCCAATCCATCGGTGCATAAGAACTATTCCATGATTTACAGTTCGCACATTTCTTGGTCGAGTCCAACGACACCGACTCCGCTTGAACTGTACCCGGCGTTGGCTTTTGATCGTTTGTTCAAGGACGAGAATCATCGTGGGGATCAGAGTGTATTGGATTCGATCCTTGAGCATGCTGGAGATATTCGCCGTCAGATCAGTACGAGCGACCAACGGAAGTTTGACGAGTACCTCGATTCGGTGCGTGATGTTGAGCAGCGGATTTCGAATGCAGGCAAGCGTGGTGAGTTACAGGGGTGGAAGCCGACGTTGGACAAGCCGAACATCGACCGTCCTGCGGATGGTATTCCGCAAGATATTTCTGAGCATATGCGATTGATGTGCGACATCCTCGTCTTAGGATTTCAAACCGACACGACTCGGATTTCGACGTTGAAGCTCAACAATGATCATTCTTCGTTGCGATTCCCGCATCTTGGTGTTGATTACATGATTCACCATTTGTTGTCCCATGCTGATACAGAGGATTGGCTCAAGGTCAATCAGTTCTTCCTTGAGCAGATGGGTTATATTGCCAGGAAGTTGCAGGCGATCAACGAAGGTGAGAGGACCGCATTGGACAACTCGATGATTATGCTATGTTCAAGCATGATGACTGGTAGTCACGATGCATCTCAGTTACCTGTGGTGATGGTCGGTAAGGGGGGTGGCAAGATCAAGACAGGTCGGGTGTTGGATTACCGTCAGTCGTCTGAGCGGCAGATGTGTCGGCTGTATCTCTCAATGATGCAGAAGATGGGTATTGAGCAGCAGACCTTTGGTGATGCGAGCAGTCCGTTGGCAGAAGTTTAGGGATAGCGGAGGGTTTGCGCGCTTTCAGTACGTAATCCCTGCCGGTTTGACGGTCACGAGAATTGTTGGTTGAGATAGTATTCACGTTGAAGGAATAGAGACAAGAAGTTATGGTCAAGCTCGGCGCGCACATGAGCATTGCGGGAGGATATTACAAGGCGATTGACGCTGCTGCTGAGTTCGAGATGGATGTGGTTCAGCTATTTACGAAGAACAACAACCAGTGGGCAGCCAAGCCCATTTCGGATCAGGAAGTCTCTTTGTTTTCGGATCGGTTGCGCGATACCGGGGTATCGAATCCTCTGTCGCATGCTTCTTACCTGATCAATCTTGCTTCACCGAAGGATGAATTGTGGAACAAGAGTATCGATGGGATGAGTATTGAGTGGCAGCGAGCCGAGCAGTTGGGGCTCGATGGTGTTGTCATGCATCCGGGAGCTTTTGTTGAATCGACACCGGAACAGGGGATGCAGCGAATCGTCGATGCGATCGGAGAGATTTCACGCAGAGTCGAAGCGAAAAAGTCTTGGTTGTTGTTGGAGAATACAGCAGGCCAAGGATCTTGTCTTGGTTGGAGCATGGAGCAGCTTGCGTGGCTGTTGGAGCGCACAGGGGAATCGATGCGAGTGGGAGTTTGTCTCGATACTTGCCACGCACATGCGGCTGGATATGACTTCTCGACTGAGAGTGGTTTCAAGGCTTGGGAGCGTGAAGCGAAGAAGTTAGGTGTTTTGGATGCGATCCGAGCGCTTCATTTGAACGACAGCAAGAAGGGTTGTGGATCGCGTGTCGATAGGCACGAGCACATTGGTCTTGGCACGATCGGTTTAGAGGGGTTTGAGCGAGTATTGAAGAACAAGGTGCTCAAGCAGTGGCCGATGTATTTAGAGACCGACAAGGGGCTCAACGACGATGAGGAAGATTGGGATGCGGTGAACATGCGAGTGCTGCGGGGATTGGCGAGCTAATCGGTTGTCGATACGAGCGATCTTGCGGTGCTGCAGGCGGCTTGCCAATGCGTTTCGTCTTCGAAACCTTCGCGGTGGAACACCAATTTCAGGTCGTGCAGTCGGAAGGTAATGTAGTTTGGTTCGACGAGAACGGATTCCAAGTAGCGGGTGGGGATTCGCATCCAGTGTTGAAAGTCGGAAACGAACAGAGTGTCTTGGTTAAACCAGCGGATTTCTGGCCATGCTGCGTCTAGTGTTTGGATTCCGCGTGGGGGTGATTGGACTGATTTGCGGTAGGGAGCGCGCCGCGGATCTTGGAAATCCCATTTCGCAAGAAGTTTAGCGCGAGTAAAGCGGGTGGTTTCGAGCAGTATCCAGGGCACGAGGGCCAGGGCACCGATTGCCCAGGTGGGCTGAGACTTTCTCGGAAATTGTTCGAAGAGGGTGGCCCAAACCGCAAGTACCAGAACGACGAGGATTATATGGGAGCTTGGACGCCAGTGAGTCGCACGGTAACGATCCATTAACGAGAGGCTCTTGTTGGGGCTTAGTATGGAGACCCAAGCATCTGTGGGTGGGGCTTCGGCGATCAACGGGATATAAGTTCGATTGGTTAGGTAGTCATCGAGCAATTCACGCCATTGGGATTCGAAGAAGCAAGTGCTTGGGACCATCGCAAGTGGCGATGGAGAGGATGGGGATGGGTAGACCAGCATGCCGCTGCCCGGGTCATCCATAAAGGAGCGGGTAGTGGTTTGCATGCAGAAATCGTTATGCCAGACCGTCCACCTTCCCCCTGAGACGACACCGTGGGTCGGGCCGATGAGCCAAGGGCGAATGCGGGTCAGTTTCTCGACTTTCCCGGTTCCTAGAAGTTTTCGGTACATTCCTAGGATGACCAGCAGAGCGATGATGGCGGCGAGCAGCGGGCCGATGATGCCGACAATCATGTAGAATGGGAACCCCCAGATGAATGCAGAGATCAAGACTAGTGGGAGCAAGCATCCGAATTGGGTGGGATTATGGTAGAACTTTCGGATCTGCTTGGCATCTAAGGTCCCGTTAAATTCCACGACAAGAGGCCGGGGATTATTCGGGGAGGATGTGGTACTTTCCTCAGAAACACTGACTTTCCATGGATTGGCTTCCCATGTATTGGATGAATGCTGGGATGCAGGTTTAGGCGACTGGTTCGATGAAGCCATGCGTCGAGCGGTAGGTTTTCTGATGAAGATTTAGTACAATTGAAGTCTATGAGCAATTCTAGCCAACAATCACTCCCCGTACCAATCCGGCAGAAACTTGGGGAACTTCGAAGTCTCATCAGCCGACTGATTGCTACCCAGGGAGCTGTGGTACTAGCGTGTTGGTTGATTGGATCGTTTTTGCTTTTTGGTTTGATCGATTATCTTCCGACTCGGTTCGGTTCAGACGAATCACCGAGAATTGTTCGGATTGTCATGTTAGGGCTGATCGCAGCTGGAACGATATGGATATTGGTTCACTTTTATTGGAACCGTTGGATGGTCCATTGGAGTGATTCTTCGTTAGCGTTGGTGATCGAGAAGCAGCATCCGGAATTTCAAAGCACGTTGATAACAACGGTGCAGGCTAGGGGGTCAGAAGAGAAGGGGCTCGGGTCGAAGTCGAAGGACTTCGAGGAGATCGAGCATCCGAATCGTCCGGGAATGATTGAGCTTGCAGCCCGCAAGGCGGTCGATTTGATTCAGAAGATTGATGTGAATTCGCTGGTTCGGTTCGCGACCTTGCAGCGTGAATTAGGTCTCTTTGCTGCACTTCTGACATTGGTGACAGCCGGTTGGATGCTTGCTCCTGACTACCTCAAGCACTGGACGAAGCGACTTTACAGTTTGTCGGATCAGCCGTGGCCTAGACGAACGACGTTGGGGCTTGTCGGAGTCGAGTTGGATGTACCGTCCTTTACTAGTACCCCGAAACGAGACAAGTATTTGGTTTCGTTTCAGGATGGAAAGGTATCGGTACCGAAGGGAGCATCGCTGAAGTTGCGAACGACGGCCAAGGATCTTTTGGCGGCACCTTATGACAAGTGTTCATTCCAGTATCGCGATCGATCTGGGAATCGTGGGCGAGCGAGTATGCTCAGTTATTCCACGTCGAATCCGAAGGAGTTCAGTTTGGATGGCCCTCCCTTGGAAGCCATCAACGATTCGCTTTGGTTTACACTTTCGGGTGGGGATGCGCGATTAGCAAACCTTCAAATTGAAACGGTCGATGCGCCGTTTGTGGTTTCGACCGATGTGGATGTAGCTTATCCGGAGTATTTGCAGCGATCGACAAAGACCACTTGGGGGAACGAGCGGTTACCTTACCGCAATGGCATGCGGCTTCCTCAAGCCACGGATGTATCGCTGTGGGTGCGAGCTAATAAGCCGATTTCGCGGTGCGATATCCAACGTACTGTATCGCAAGTTGCGGCTGGTTCGGATGTTGTTCCTGTGCGTCCGGAGTACAGCATTGAGTTCGATAAGCCTGCTTCGGAGTTTCCGGTTCCGCTTGGATTGCTTGAGGATAATCTCTTCATCGAGCTTCGGCTGTGGGATGATCAAGGTTTGTGTGCGACGCGGG
Organism: Planctomycetota bacterium; assembly: GCA_046051705.1. Classification (GTDB taxonomy): domain Bacteria; phylum Planctomycetota; class Planctomycetia; order Pirellulales; family Pirellulaceae; genus JBKCUI01. Next base: position 5,369 of record JBJONT010000059.1, read on the forward strand.
TACAGCAGTTTGTCATCGCGAGCATTGTCGACACTCCACCGGAGATAGATTTGAAGCTTGAGGGGATCGGTTCGGCGATCACGGAAAATGCGATGATACCGATTCGCAGTAAAGTCAAAGACGATTACGACTTGAATCAGGTTTGGGTGGAGTCGATCATCGACGAGCAGCCACTTACGCGTGTGGACGTGCAGGTTACACCGCAGGGTGACGCGGACTTGGATGTTGATTTGAAGGCGTTGCGCGATGCGGGCCAAAGTGTTCCGAGCGTTGGATCAACCCTTGCACTGCTTGTTGCGGCTTCGGATTTCATGCCGCCGGTTAGTGTTGATGGAGGGGTTGGGGAAGCAAAACCGCATACCGGTCGCTCGACACCGATTCAACTAAGTGTAGTGACGGTCGATCAGTTTTTGGTATTGATTGATCGGCGGGAAGCAGCGATGCGTCGACGGCTTGAGCAAATCATCAGCGAGCTTGGACAGTTGCGGGACTTGTTGGTGTTAACGAACAAGAACAATACCGAATCGACCTCTGCTCAATCACAGAAGTCAGCTTCTGAATCAACCGGTGATAGCGGCGGTGGGTCTGCGGTGGTTGAAGAGAGTGAAGGATCAGGATCGAAGGAGTCCGATATAGAGCGTCGAGGGCGACTCTTGTTGTTGCGAGCTCAGCAGGCTTCTGCGCAGGCGAGCAAGTCCGAGAGTGAGCTCAAGGGCGTTCTCAATGAGATTTCGCAGTTGGTAGCTGAATTGATCAACAATCGAATCGACAGCAAGGATCGCCGGGAGCGGTTGGAGGAGAAGATCAAGATTCCATTGAGCAGCCTTATGGAAGCGCAGTGGCAACCTTTTTCTAATGAGATAAATGGGCTTGAGCCTGCGGCAGCGAAGGCGACAGCAGAAGAGTTTTCGGGTCGGATTGAGAAGCTCATTGGTCAAAACAACGAGATCATCGTTGCTTTGAATTCCATTCTTGCCGACATGATTGAACTTCAGGACCTCAATGAAATAATCGATCGTGTTCGTGGGTTGCTCGATGAGCAGTCGAAGTTGCTTGATCGGTCCAAGGAAGAGCAAAAGAAGAGTGTGCTCGATTTGCTCAAATAGGTGCTCCGAGTGTGTTGCTTCGGGTTCGTTGATTGCAGAGTTGAATTTCGTTCTATAGGCGCATCGAAAATGATCCAGCAATATCGGTCGGTAGTTACTCTGCTTGGGCGTTTTGTATGCTGTTCTTGGGTTTTGGCCGGTTGGTTATCGCTAAGCTGTTTGTTGTTCGACGGTGTTGGGCAGTGGAGCATCGTTGGGCATGCGGTGTTGGGGCAGGATGCGGCAGCGAAGTCGCCATCGGGGGCTCAATCTGGGGCGCAATCGGGAGAGAAACCTACAGATCAATTGAAGTTGCAGCAAACGCAACTTGCCACTCAATATGCGAACCTCGAAGAGGTGTTCTTGCGGATGAGTGAGATCGAGGCGGCGACGAACCCGACGCGAGCTGGATTGTTGCTTCAAGCTGCCCAGATGAGCAAGCAGTTAGCGACACAGCAGCGCATGATGCAAGCGAGTGATTTGTTGGGCAAGGGGCAGTATTCGCGTGCGATTCCGGAGCAGGAAGCTAGTCGGGAGAATCTCAAAAAGCTTTTGGAGCTTTTGCAGAGTGAGAATCGTTCCTCGAGGGTGAAGGACGAGCGAAAGCGGCTTGAGGATGTATTGAAGGATCTACGGCGGATCGAGAATATTCAGCGAGCCACCCGTGGTCGAACGGAGGCGGGGCAGGACAATCAGAGTGCGGCAAATGACCAGAAGGATTTGGATAAGCAGCTTGAGAGTGCGCAGAACGATTTGACGGAGAAGTCGGACGGCAAGAAGGAAGAGAAGTCGGACGGCAAGAAGGACGAGAAGAGCGATGGTAAGGGTGAGCCGCAATCACCGAAGGACCAGAAGGGTGGGGAGCAGAGGAAGTCCGAGCAGGAGCTGAAGTCAGGCAAGGACGAGAAGGGGAAGGATGACAAGTCGGGTGAGGATAAGAAGTCCGGCGGGGAGCCTAAGGCGGGTGAGGGGCAGAAGTCTAGTGAGGAGATGAAAACCGGCGAAGAGAAGAAGGCTGGAGAGGACAAGAAGGTCGGTGAGGAGAATAAGCCTGGAGAGGAGAATAAAGCTCGTGAGGAAAAGAAGGAGGGGGTAGAGAAGGAGTCCGATCCATCGATGCCTAAGGATGCATCGAAGGATGGGCAAAAGGATCCATCGGAGGGGGGCGATCAGGAGCAAAATCAGGAGCAGAGTAAAGAGCAGAGCAAGGATCAGGGCAAAGAGGGTTCAGAGGGTCAGAAGTCGGAGGATCGCAAGCCTAAGACGAAGGAAGAGCAAGCGCGTCAGCGGGTAGAGCGCGCGAGGGAGCGGATGCAGAAAGCGGAGAAGGAACTCAGGGACAACAATCGCAAGGAGGCGATCGAGGAGCAGCAGAAGGCGGAGGATGAGTTACAGCAAGCCATTGCGGAGCTTGAGAAGATTCTCAAGCAGTTGCGTGAGGAGGAGATCGAGCGGACGCTTGTGGATCTTGAGACGCGACTCAAGCGGATGCTTGAGTGGGAGCGGGGTATTCGCGAGCAGACTCAGAAGCTTGCGGAGTTGACGGGTGAGGATCGTGATCGGCAGTTGGACATCCAGGCCAACAAGTTATCGACGGAGCAGTTGAAGGTTGCGATGGAGGGGCAGCGAGCGATGTTGTTGCTGAAGGACGAGGGGTCGAGTCAGGCTTTTCCGGAGGCTTTAGAGCAAGTCATCAGCGATGCTCAGATGGTGGTAAAGCGATTGAATGGAGCGGATGTATCGGCGGGTACGATAGCGATCGAAGACGAGATACTCGGTGCATTGGATGAGATGCTTCAATCGTTGCAAGAGGTTCAGAAGAAGCGAGAGGAGGAGAAGCAGAATCAGCAGCAGGGAGGTGGTCAGAGTCCGGGTGGAGGGGAGCAGGAGGAACCGTTAGTGGGCAAGATAGCAGAGTTGCGATTGATCAAGACTTTGCAGCTTCGGGTGAATCGTCGAACGGATCGGCTTGCGGATCAATCGAACAATGGCGATGACTTGGTAGGGGAGGTGGCTGATGAGAAGCTTCGAGATGAGCTTCGAGAGCTCTCAGGTCGTCAGCAGAAGATTCAAGGAGTGACGCGAGAGATTTTGTTAGAGGCTAGCAAAAAGCAGTAGGCTTGATCTTAGTGCGGTCCTGAGCGTGGTGCGGTCCTGAACGTGGTGCGGTCCTGAACGTGGTGCGGTCCTGAACGTGGTGCGGTCCTCCTGGGCCGCGATTACGAGCGCAGCGAGGCGTGAAGTATCAGTGTGTTGCGCGGACAGCGGGCCGGGAGCCCCGCTCTACGGTTGCGCGGACAGCGGGCCGGGAGCCCCGCTCTAGTGCGCCTTCGAAGGCGTCGAAACAGAAGGGTGCAAGTCCCTTCATGGGTTTGATTTGGACCCATTAACTGAAAGTAACTGCGTTCCTGTGAAGGGAGGTGGAGAGCAACTGAAAGTG
>JBJONT010000060.1:0-6268 GCA_046051705.1 Planctomycetota bacterium
TGGTGTAGCGTGTCAGTGGAGAATCGAGCGCGGAAGTGGGAGCTCTTGGGGTAGAGTTTCAGTGGAGAATCGCGGGGTGTGTTTTGTATTTTGCTCCCCTCGCCCCGGGTCGGGGAGAGGGGCTGGGGGTGAGGGGAAAGTCCGCGCAATGGCTGCTTCTTCGTGGGCTCGGGGCTGTGCGTAAGTCTTTGTTGCGCTGGGGTTTGCGCGGTCGCCACCCTCACCCCCCGGCCCCCTCTCCCGCCAGCTGGCGAGGGGGAGAAGCGAGCGCGCCGGGGGGCTTTCCTAAACCCCCAATGCCTAATGCCTAATGCCTAATGCCTAAAAACGACTCAAGGGATGGCGGTTCCGTAGAACCGTCATCCCCTAAGTACTCCCCCTGCCTCTCGTTCACAGCTTTCGCTGTTCGCTTGGTAAACTCTCGTGTGTCGTTCTCTCGCTCGGATTAACTTCCCCAATCAAACTTCGGGGACTCCGGGGCACTCGCCTTGCGACTGCTGGCCTTCTTCAATGGCACCCGCTCGCTCGGCTCTACTGCCGGGATTGGCTGAAATGGTGCGGGTTGAGTCGGTGCTGTTTGCGATGGGCTCGTCGGTTGCGTGTTGACCGCCGGTGGATTCTGTTGGAAGTTCGATGGTAACACCCCCGGTGTCGCTGCATCGTTCGCTGTCCCTAAACTCTGTGGCAACTCACCTCGACTCGACAACGATGGGCGACTCGCTCCGCTCGGCAATGTCCTCGCGGCTGATCGCTCTCTGGATCGCTCGCCAGCATCCCAGTATGCCTTCTCTGGCCACAAGCCTTCTTCAAGCGTGATGTTGTTGTACTCGAGCAACGATCCCTTGAGCATGTGCACTTCCGTAATCGACTTGTTGTACTCAGATAACGCTCGGACATAATTGCGACCCGCATTCGCTCGGCTCTGCTGAGCTCGCAACAACAAGTCCATGATCTGCTCGACGTTCGCGTCACCTGCATTGAACTTCTCTTGATACAACTTCACCCAACGATCCGCTGCCGACAAAGCTGCAAGCTGCTCGGTCATCTGAATGTAGTTGCTGTTAAGCTCACGCAAGACTTGACTGATACGATGCGTCGCTGCAATCTCTTTCTCTTCCAAGAGTGCATGGTCCCGTGCCAAAGCCAACTGCTTGTTGCGTACGTCGTTGTGTGCACGGCGTGCTCCAATCGGATTCGGTAGGAAATCAAGTCGCACTGCGGCCTCTTGATAGTTCCCGCCAAGGAGCTCTTCCCAAGCACTCGGTGCTGGAACGGTGCGTGGGTTCGGTGGGAAAGGCCCGTTGCCTCCGTCATCCAAAAGCGATGCACCTACACCGACATAACGATAGATCAAAGATAAGTCGACGTTCGCAAGCATCTGATTCTTCGACGAGATAACTTCAAGCTCTCGCTGCTTGATCAACCAACGTTGACGTCGAAGATCCACACTGCGGTTGAGCATCTCATTCAATGCTTCATCGAAGTCGAACTGAGCCATCCCAATGGCAGGCTTGTCCGAAGGACGAATCAAACGCCCGTCGGTGCTCGCCCAACCAATCAAGACTCGCAGTGCTTGCTCGCGACCGAACAAACCCGGGTCACCACCAAGTGCTCCACCACCGGCCAATGCCGAATCAAGCTGAGCTTGGAAGTCGTGATATGTAAACTTCGCTTGCGCTTCGGTCGTTCCAGCCGCTCCCTTTTGAAGTTTCTCAAAGGCGATGTGGTACGCTTTGGCTGCACTGTCACGTGCGATCCGTGCGTTCTCGACGTTCCAATATGCTTGGTACAGATCCCAATAAGCGTACTCGACGTCGCGTACAAGGTTTCGTACTCGCTCTTCAAAGTCGACGAGCGAAAGGTCTTCGTTGATCCGAGCAAGAATCACAGGGATGCGGTTGACTGACGTCCCGCGTCCTCGAAGCAACGGATGCTGTACTTGGAATTCTAAAACTTGCGTGTAGTCGCTCGGAACCGCACGACCTGGCCCATCGGTCGCGATGTTGTTGTAGCTGTAAATCGATTGCGATCGAGCGGTCACAATTCCACCGGTCGCCATCCGCTTCGAAAGGGCCATCTGACCCGTGCTATCACGCCCTTGGAACGGTGTCGGATTGTAAGGATTGTCTTCCCCAACGTTTCGTGCCCGGTCGGTGTTGTTGTACGAGAAGAATGCGGAGAACTGCGCATCGAACTCGCTCAACGCGTCTTCGACACCACCGACTTGGTTGGCTCGAGCCGCTCCGCGTGGCAACACGCGGTTGCCGTTCTGATCAACTACGATCTGCTGTGGACTGGTCGTCGTCGCGGCAATGGCCGGATCATAGATGGTCGAAAGCTGCTGCCCTGGAGTCGACAAAATGTTCGCTGCGATGTCGACGTTCTGACGTTGGGTACCTGGCACTGTGCGGATCAACTTGCTGTTGACCAACGCATAAGAAATGCATTCCTCAAGCGTTACATCAAGAAACTCAAATTGCTGATTGTCGAGACTCAATGGCTCGACTGCATGGGTCGCTTCAGCCGGTGGATTGATCTCCAAATCCGGAACTTCAATCCGCTGCGCGTGATCCAGGTACTGAGAAAGACTGGAGCGTTCTCGGAGGAAATAGGGTTGGGTCGGATGGCAACCAGCGAGCAGCATGCTGCCGAGTTGAATGCCGACGAACCACTTGTGGAAGATGCGTTTCATATACCTGGAGTTCCCATCCAAATGCGGTGCAACCCATCGCTTACCAATCCCGCTTGCGAAAGCGCTCGGTAAGACATCCCGTGTTGATCCTTTGGTGTTAGGCCCCCCTAACATGCGTCGCCCGGCCGAAACCCGACTTCGCACAACCATTACATCGGCATCCAATTTGGTAAACTTTGACGATTACGGAAGAAATCCGGCCGAATTCGGGCGAGTTCCGGGACTTCTCGTGCTAGCAATTCATCGTCGGAATGAAAAACAACAGAGTGTTGAACAACAGGGTGAAAAACAACACACTGGTAAACAACACGCTGGTAAACGAAAAAAGCCCCCGGGGTTCCGGGGGCTTTTCTTGGTTCTAGCTCAAACCATCAAACCTGCGATTAGGTTGGTTTGACTGGATCTTTGTCGGAAGCTGCATCCTCAGGTCGTGCATCGTACTTCGCTTCTGGAATCATTGCTGATACAGGAGCGACGAGGAACTCGACAGCGTACTCTTTTGGATCTTCCTTGAGGATCGAATCACCCTTGGCTGTGGAAACCTTGGCGGATTCGACGATCCGGTTGATAACGGTTCGCTCGAGGATTTGGTTTCGGATCGCATCCATCTGGCCATTTCGCTCGAGCTTGTTTCGAACTTGGCGAGGGGAAGCGTCGGAGCGTTCGGCGATGAGGTTGATTTCTTCATCGTATTCAGCTTCGGTCGGATCGATCTTGAGATCCTCAGCGATCTTCTCGAGGACGAAGTGTTCTCGGAGTGCTTCGCGGGTCATTTGTTCGATGTTGCGACGCATCGAGTTGATAACGATCCGAATTTGATCATCGGAGAACTGATTTCGCTTCATTTCGAGAACGCGGCGATGCAGTTCACGGTCAGCTTGTCGACGGACGGTTGCTGGAGGAAGATCCCAATCAGCACCGGTCGTGAGTTGCTTGGTGATTTGTTCGCGAAGCAACTGAGCTTGGTGGTACTCACATTGTCGTTCGAGTTCTTTGCGAACGAATTCGCGAAGTTCATCGGTGCTATCGAAACCGATTTGAGCGAGTTGTGCAGGTGTAAGGTTTTCAACGTTCACGCGGCGAATTTCAAGCAATTCGATTTCCGCATCAACCTCGACGCCACGAAGGGCTTCGTTGAGGGAGGTTTCAAGAACCTTCACCTTAGCGTTGACCTTATCTCCCTCTTTCTTACCTGCGACGAGTTCACCGAAGTTCTCGATGATGCAGTCGGCGAGGCTCAATTGTGGACGGATGGTAACCGATGCTTCTTCAAGGAAGGAGAGCGGCTTGGAATCGACGGTGAAAGCGATGTCGATAGCGGCTTGATCGCCGAGTTTCGCTTCGCCATCGACTGGTTCACCTGGGATAATTCGATCCAAGGTTCGGACGAGTTGTCGTTCGACTTCTTCGTCGCTGAGTTGGAATTCGGTTTTGACCAAATCCAGCCCGTCCCACTTTGGAGTATCGAACTCTGGGCGAACTTCGATTTTGAATTCGAAGGTGAAATCGCCGGCATCGGGCAGCTTTACAGCGCCGTAATCCATATCTGGTTCAGCGATTGCGGAGAACTCACCGCCATCGGTGATTTGTTGAAGGCTGTCCATGACCAAGTTGCTTTTGACTTGGTCGGCAACCGTTTTCTTGAATCGCGATTCGAGAAGTTTTCGGGGGATTTTGCCAGCGCGGAAACCAGGCAAGTCAGCTCGTGGAGCGATCTCGTCGTAGGCTTTGCGGAAATAACGCTCTAGCTCAGCGCGTGGGATGGTGACCACGACGTGGCGTTGGCAAGCGGATGGCTTTTCGATCTTCACTTGAAGATCTAGTTGGGTAGTTGCCGCGGTATCGACTGCAGACATGCGAGTTGGCAATCCGGAAAGGGACTCGAAACGTCGTTAAAAGACGGGAATTCTAAAAAAATAAGGGCTCTTTCGAGCAGCAAGAGCGGGTGATGGGATTCGAACCCACGACAACAACGTTGGCAACGTTGTGCTCTACCAACTGAGCTACACCCGCGTCGGATAGTTGCGTTGGTGGCATTCGCCAACTCAACCTCTTCTATCATACCTGCTCGAACGACGCCCTAAAACCCCTAGAAATCCGAACCTTTTTCGCGATTCTTTGCTGAATCGGCAAGTGTCCGCTAGGAGGCTGACCGGTGCGAAGTTGCTCGCATCGCGATCGATTTACGAGAAGCCTACCCGAACGAAGGAAATCGATCAAGTCGAGTTTTCCGCCGCTGAGTACCCAGAATCAAAGATTCCTGCACCGGAAAAGCCCGTGTTGAACAATACTCCGTGCTGAACTTGAAACTGTGAGCTTCTCGTTAAGGGAATGTAGTATAGGTCGGCTTCGTTTCGATGCAAGTGCATTGCTGAAGGCCACCGCAGGTCACATGCAATTCAAGCGGAATTGGCGCAAGCCATCCGGTGAGCCGTGTGAATCCCAACACCGGGCTGCTCGCGCAGCTCCGCTTCGGTCACCGCTCCGCTTGCAATTGTTAGCGGAATTGGCGCAAGCCATCCGGTGAGCCGTGTGAATCCGAACACCGGGCTGCGCGCGCAGCTCCGCTTCGATCACCGCTCCGGTTGCAATATTGTTAGCGGTATTGGCGCAAGCCATCCGGTGAACGTTGCGAATCGCAACACCGGGCTGCTCGCGCAGCTCCGCTTCGATCACCGCACCGCTTGCAATTCAAGCGGAATTGGCGCAAGCCATCCGGTGAGCCGTGTTTACCGAGCAACCTAGACGCCGGAAGCGAAAATTTGGTAAACGCAACCGAAGCGTTGGGACGTAGACATACTCAAAGACACACTTCAAGGAGAATTCAGCGATGGGAAAAGCGGTAGGCGCAAGCGTTTTTCAATGGATGTTGGTCGCAAGTTGTGTTTTTGCATTGAGCGGTTGCAGTATGTGCCGCGGCCAAGAAACGGGCGATGGTGGCGTTCAAGTCGCCTCGGGCGATTCGCTTCGTTCCGAGAATTGGCAAGTCGATTATTTGGATGGCGAGCCCCAAGATGACTGGTTGGCTTGGATCGCCAGCAACAAAAAGGGAAGCAAAAGCAGTTCGAGCAGTTGGTGGCCGAGTTGGGGTAGCTCCAAGAAGAAAGCGACTTCCTCGCCGACCATCCGCAGCTACAGCACCAACAACAAGACGACTTATCAGAAAATGACCCAGTCGGCGAAGAACACTTGGAAAAAGACGACAGATTTCCTTGATCCGTACCCGGATCCGAAGCCCAAGTCGGTTGTTGCCCCGACGAAGAAAAAATCGAGTTGGTGGGGAAGTTCGGATGAGTCGGGGAGTTGGTGGGGCAAGGAAGAGAAGAAAAAGCAGTCGGTGCCAGATTTCCTCGGTCAAGAAATGCCCAAGTAGTCAAGAGATGCCCAAATAGCACTGATCCCAAGTGGGATTGTGTGAGGCCGAGTCCTTTTTCGGAGAAGTTAAAAAGGCTAGGATGGCTTGCCGAGATTCCAAAACGTGCGTATGTTATTCGACTCACAAGGCGAAGTAGCTCAGTCGGTTAGAGCAACGGCTTCATAAGCCGTGTGTCGCCGGTTCGAGTCCGGCCTTCGCTA
>JBJONT010000061.1:0-12554 GCA_046051705.1 Planctomycetota bacterium
TAGTCCATCACATTCAGTCGACCCTTCTGAAGCGCTTCGGCGATTGCAATCGGAACGCTTGCCTCGGACGCGACCACAACGGCCCGGCTTTCTTCGATCTTGGCGAACATTTCTTGTTCGATCGCGACCGCTTCGGCTCTTCGGCTTTCTGCTTTCGCTCGTGCGACTCTAGTATCAGCTTCTGCCCGGTCAGCTTGCAATCGCGCCCCGATATTCTCTCCAACATCGATATCCGCGATGTCGATGGATACGATTTCAAATGCGGTCTGATCATCAAGTCGGCTTGCGAGTACCGCTTTGGAAATCATATCTGGGTTTTCTAGAACGACTTTATGACTATCTGCCGAACCGATCGCCGACACGATTCCTTGGCCCACCCGCGCAATAATGGTTTCTTCGGTAGCCCCACCGATCAGTCGTTGCAAGTTTGCTCGAACGGTGACTCGGGCTTTGACCTTTAATTGAATACCGTCTTTGGCGATCGCATCGAGGAATGGATTGGAGCTGTTCCTCGGTGGGCAGTCGATGACTTTTGGATAGACGCTTGTTTGTACCGCATCGAGGACATCACGACCTGCTAGGTCAATGGCAGCCGCTTCGCGAAACGAGAGGGTAATTTGGCGGCTCTTGCGAGCTGCGATCAAGGCGCGGATGACTTGCGGGACATTTCCTCGCGCTAAGTAGTGAGCTTCAAGGGCTTGCGTTGTCAAATCAGGGTCTTCGATCCCAGCCGCCACGGCCATGATTTTTCCTCGAACGATGGTTCGCGCATCCACGCGGCGAAAGAGCATCCCGATCAAGTCGTAGATGCCTACTTTTGCACCTGTCATGACGGCTTGAATCCACAGCCAGAAATACCGTGAAATTACCGCCAAGAAGACCAGGGCGATAATGGCCCCGAGAACGATTAAGGCGGCACTGATTGCGAAGAGAGCTGGATTCATTAGAGGAGTATCCTAAAGGATGGATTGTCGGGGTGTGGGGGCTACGCGAACCTCGATGTGCAATACAACACGTTGCAAAATCAATGTCAGACCATGCAACACATCATTGCCAATTACTACTAGCAGCCAGGTACTAATGGTAATTCGTGGAATGCTTGGGGGAAAGGGCTTCAGACAAGGGCTGGATGAATTGCCAGGATTCCTGCCATTGATTCCAGCTTGTCTCCCCGGCTGCGAAGATCCAGTCTTTGTCCGGGACTGGGAAAAGTCCGAGCTGCTCTCCGAGGTGGCTCGGGCGAATTTCGGTGACTTTCGCTCCATCGAGGACCACAGAGCATTCTTCATGGCACTGAGCATCCACCCAGACTACCAGCCCGTGGTCTTGTACATCGTAAGGGTGGGATCGTGTGTACTTCGATTCGACTTGGCTGCGAACGAAGAAGACCCCCGATTTTCGAAAGAAACCTTCGCAAGCGAGCTCAAAGGCGGCTCGTTGGTCGACCGTGGTTTGTGCCAGCCAGCCCTCGTGGGAGATCCAAGCGATGATTCGTCCGCTTTGCTCTTGGATAAGCAACTCAAGAATCGAGGAGTGTGGCGGATTTGCCGGCGTCAAAGGGCGGATGTGAATGGTCAGGCTATTGGTCGCAGCGGTGACTTCATCGCAAGTAAGTGGTTGGTCTTTCCAAAGTACGCATCGATTTAATAGGGCGATCCATTCGCGGTCGACGAATCGTTCGACAGCTTTCGTTACGTGGTGCAATTGCTCTAAGTTAGCGCGGCGTTTGGTGAACCTCTGGAAGGATGCTGGCTGATGTTCAAGTCGTCTGAGGCGGCGGTAGAGCTTCGGAACGGTTCCCGAATGGAATCCCGGGCGCAGCAAGCGTTCCATCGTCTCTCCGTGACTTCCGATGGCGACAGGTTTCAACAATGGTTGGCGATTCTCGCGGAACAACCGCCAGTTCTCTTTCAATTCCCAAACGGCGAATCCAAAGAATCCAGGTAGGAAGAAGATATGAAACCAAGTGATCGACATCGCCATCGGTCGTCCGAAGTAAGGGATCAGCAAGGATTCCATGTTCCCTGCGAGGATCAGCAATACCGGCAGAAAGATCTTGTGCGCAACGGTAACGACCGGGAAGTGTTTCACCGGGTGAAAGGTCGGTTCGATCAGAAGGTTGACGTAGATTCGAATCAAAAACGAGACGATGGACCAAGCGAATCCGATGACGGCTTTGGCGACCATCGACATCGCGCTTTCTTGATTGTGAAACCGTAGCCATTCATCGACCGCATAGAGAAACCTCTCCAAGGTTAGCAGCATCCAACGGAATAAATCAACGATCCACTCGATGACGGTCCAGAACCAACGCGCTCGAAGCATCGTCCAGAGTCTGCCAAAGCCTTCGAAAACCCATTCTTGAATGTCGCGGCCAAGCCGCGTGTTCATCAGAGAACTGAGTAAAAACGTTTGGAGGATCATTCGTGTCACCCCAAACATGGTTTTTGGCATCGACCCCATCGTGCTCCATTCTAGGAGCATTACTAACCCAACCGGTTTGATTCCAAGTCGCCACAAGTCAACGGTTAGCCGGTGGCTGAGGACTTGTTCGAGCCAATTCCATGGCAACCATTTTCGGGGCAACTCAATCGTCAAAGCATAGGTGGTTAGCAATCCCCAACGGATGGCTTTCCAGCATCCAAGCCGAAAGGCTGGAAGGTGGATTAGCCCCATGAGAAAGAACCCCAGCAACAACACCAACGGGATAATGTTGAGCTGATTGTTGACGATTTGATCGACCGCTTGATCGGTCGTCTTCGGGGGGAAAGCAACGATGCTTTCGGTGTTCTCAGGATCGTTAATCCCAAAGGAATCGATACGAGTCCATTGGGGTGAATCCGAATCGTCGACTCGGGGGCCTTCCGGCCCCTGCTTGGTCTCTCGCTCTTGCGCTACGTCAATCTCCATCAACTTCTGTGGGATGTCGTTGGAATCACCGGCGAGTTTAGGTTCGCGGATGCTTGCCGATAACGCAGAATTATCGTTTGCCGTTGGTTTTGTTCCGCTTGGATTTCCCTCGGAGGTTTCCAAGGAATTCTCTTGGATCTCGTCCGTTGGGCTTTCGCCTGCGAGATTCTCGGGGTGCGATGGATGATCGGCCGTCCAGTGGGCGATGGTATGCCAGATGTGCCGAATGCTTTCGATCACCACCAGGGCACCCCCGAATGGGATGATCAAGAAAAGCGTTGCAAAGCGGCCTGCGCGGGTACCGAAGAACAATGCTGAGAACATTTGTACCCAGCGAAGATAAAAGTCCCCTCGGCGATAGACACCTTCGAGCACTCGATCAAGTCGATCATCGGCCTTGAGCAATCGATCTCCCGACCAAGCTTCTTGAATCCCCAAAAGGTCGGGGAGTTTCAAGTCATTTTTGCTGACGGCGTCTCGGAAGTATCCCATCGAGATATAACCACGTTCAGAGATACAATCGAGAGCATCTTCGACGAGTTTATCCAACGCGATCTCTTCGGGGTAGCTCGATGGAAGCATCCCAACGTCTAGAAGAGTGTTTCGTAGTGGCTCACGGATGCGGTTGCGCATCTGTGCCTCAGCTTGCTCGGAGGCTTGCTCGAGCAAATGAGTAAGTTGCTCTCTTTCGTTTCCACTCAATCGGACGTATACAAGGCGAGATGCCGCGCTGGCCAAGTGTTTGGCCATGAGAACTTCTTTTAAGTTCATCAGTGGAGTGCGAAGGGGGCGGGCACCACCTGAAGCGATCCAGCGAAGTAAGTCGATTCGGTATACGGTTCGTTCGTTATCGAGGCAGACTTTTTGAAGGTCGTATAGGAGTCGTTTTTCCGGGTTCCAAAAACCTTCGATTGAATTACGCGACAGGTCGAGAAGTACGCGATGCCAAGCGAGAGCATCCTGTTGTGAAAAACCGATTGCTTCTCGCAAACGTTTGACGAACACTCTCAAATCCGATTCGGCAGTGGTTTCTGCTTTTGAGCGTTTGCTGCGCGATGTTGCCGCGCGGGCAGCGCGAAGCGAGGAAGTGATGGCTCGCACGGTGTTGCCTCGTTCCATCGCACGGTCGCGCCGACGCATCGTCCAATGATAATGTCGATCGGAAGTTGGTTGGCCTAGATCAAGTGACCATTTGCGGCGAGTGTTCGTAAGTACCAATTCGTCTTGGGATTCATGGTCCACCAATTCCGGAGCCGCAGTGCCAGTGAGTTTGGTGCTCGATAGAATCTGATCGATCGGAAGTTCGAGGCGAAAGACTTCGTCGCAGTCCCGGCGTTGGCCGATCGATGGAAACCAAGTCGCGATGCTATCGGGTTCGAACTTACGAAACTCCCAATAGTGAGCAACCCACTCGAGAAAGGCTTCTACACGTGAGTCGGGTGAGTTCAGTCGTTGTTCGTGTCGAAGCACATGGTGGGCTTCATCGAACTCGACTTGCCCAAGCTTTGTGATGCGCGATTGGACGTCGCTAAGCTGGCTTGCGGTACGCCAAGGCAACAGCAGCCGATCGATTTGGCCGTGAAACAACCTGCGCCATACTTGAAGCTTGAGGTCTTCGATGGGCCAGTGCTCCAATTCATCGAACTTCGGCTGTTCGATCAGCAAGGCGGTTTCGGGAAGGTCTCTCCAAGATTGCAGCCCTAGTTCATCGGGATGAAGTAGGCTTTGGATTTCTTCGGGGGTCGCAAGCTGGCTTTCTGGGTGCGGCAAGTGCATCGAAAGGTTTGCTCGGCCTAAACGATGCCGAATCAGTCGACGCATTACCCGCCCTTCGATCAAGAAAGCGTAAGGGGCGACGAGTTGCAGGGCTGTTCGCAATTCCTGGATCGTAGAGCTGGCTCGCGAGTTGACCACAGGGGGAACCCAAATCGATTAGAAAAGACAGAGTCGAAGGGAATGCCGGATGGAGCGACACGGGAATCGCATCCTGGCTTGCTATTCTTGCAGAAATCGCCGGCAAAGAGAAGAAGCCGCTACAATATCGACCATCAATGTTCCGTTTCAAAGGAAGCGGATATGTTGGGGGCAACCAGTTCGTCAAAATTACGCCAAGTTCATTTCATTTATTCACATACAGTTATTCACATAAAGTTTACTAAAACGGGATTAGGCCAAAGCGATGGAAACCAAGCGGTTAGGAAATTCAGATTTGCAGATCACTCCGGTGGGAATTGGAGCTTGGGCGATCGGCGGGGCTGATTGGGCTTTTGGGTGGAGTGCGCAAGATGATCGGGAGAGCATCCGGGCGATCCATTCGGCTCTCGATTGTGGAATCAATTGGATCGATACGGCGGCTGTGTATGGATTGGGGCATTCCGAGGAAGTCGTCGCTAGAGCTCTTCGAGAATACGGCGGAGCGAAGCCGTATGTGTTTACGAAGTGCGAACGGGCTTGGGACGCGAATCGTCAGATCGTTAAAAGTTTGAAGAGGGATTCGATTCGAAGTGAATGTGAAGCGAGTCTTTTAAGGTTGGGAGTCGATCAGATTGACTTGTACCAAATCCATTGGCCAGAGCCCATAGAAGACATCGAAGAGGGTTGGGGAACGTTGGTTGATTTGCAACGTGAAGGAAAGGTTCGCTGGATCGGATTATCGAATTTCAACGCTTCACAGATGGAGGCTGTGCGCAAACTCGGTGCGATCACTTCCCTGCAACCACCTTATTCGCTTATACGCCGAGAGGTGGAAGCTGAGACGTTGCCTTACGTTCAGAATTTGGGGATCGGCGTGATCGCCTATTCCCCGATGGGTTCAGGGATGTTGACCGGTGCGATGACGCGTGAGCGGGTAGAGAATTTTCCCGAAGACGATTGGCGTAAGCGTAGTGTTCACTTCCAAGAGCCATTGTTAAGTCGCAATCTGCAGATTGCTTCGCGTGTCGTCCAAGTTGCGAGTCGATTAGGCGTTAGTCCTGGAGCGGTCGCGATCGCTTGGGTATTGCACAATCCGGCGGTCACCGGCGCGATTGTGGGAATCCGAAGCTCTGGGCAAGTCGAAGAATTAGCGAGTGGGTTTGGTTTAAAGCTCACGCAAGACGACTACGAATTTCTTGCGAGCGAGTGAGTGTTAGTGAGCTGTAGTGAGCGGTAAGGGATCAACAAGGACTGGGGCGTTGCGAATGACGATTTGGCAATGCCCCGTTGGGGTTAGATGAAACCGTTGGGGTTGGGTGACACCGTTGGGGTTGGGTGACACCGTTGGGGTTGGGTGACACCGGCAGGATGCTTCGTTATGCGATGCTTCGTGATGCGAGGCTTCGTTATGCGAGGATCGGGAACAGGACGTTTCCGTGCACGTCGGTCAACCGGTAATCGCGCCCCTGGAAACGGTATGTAAGCTTCGTATGATCGAATCCCAATGCGTACATCCATGTGGCTTGCAAATCGTGAATGTGAACTGGATTCTCAGCGATCGAGAACCCTAGCTCGTCGGTCTGCCCGTACTCAAAGCCACCTTTGATGCCACCCCCTGCCATCCACATCGTAAAGCAATCTGGATAATGATCCCGTCCAAGTGACGAACCGTTTGCAGTTCGCCCTTCGCGGAATGGTGTGCGTCCGAATTCTCCACCCCAGATGATCAACGTCTCATCGAGCATTCCGCGATTCTTCAAATCTTGAATCAACGCAGCCACTGGGCGATCCATCGTTTCGCATTTCTTGGTCAACCCATCGCGTATATCTTCCCCGGGACCGGTACCGTGGAAGTCCCAACCCCAATCGAAGAGTTGCACATATCGCACTCCTGATTCGACCAATCTTCGGGCTAGCAAGCAGTTGTTTGCAAGGCTTGCAGCTCCGGGCTTGGCTCCATAAGCGTCGAGCGTCTCTTGGGTCTCTTTGCTGATATCCATGACTTCGGGAACGCTAGTCTGCATGCGGTATGCAAGTTCATATTGAGAGATACGAGTCATCGTTTCGGGATGGCCGAAGTTGGAAGCTTGCATCGCATTGAGCTCGTTGAGCGTATCGAGACTTTTGCGACGCAATTCGCGATCCATTCCCGGTGGGTTCGATACGAACAACACTGGATCCCCCTGGGACCGGCATTGAACACCTTGATATACACTCGGCAGGAAACCACTTCCGAACGAGCTTTTTCCCCCGTTGGGCTGAACGCCGCTACTGATCAATACGACAAAGGATGGCAAGTTCTCGTTTTCACTCCCCAACCCATAGGTCACCCAGGATCCGAAGGATGGGCGTCCACTTCGCGGAGAACCAGTGTAGACGAGCAATTCAGCAGGTGCGTGATTGAACTGCTCTGTGTAGACGCTATGGACAAGGCACATCTCGTCGGCAACCGTCTTGAGTCTTGGCAAGCAATCGCTCAGGTACAAACCACCTTTGCCAACCCGCTCGAATTCATGCTTCGTACCCAAGAGCTTTGGGGTACCAGTGGTGAACGCAAATTCTTTCCCTTGAAGCACCGACGCAGGTGCTTCCTGTCCATCGAGCTCGATCAACTTCGGTTTGTAATCGTACAAATCCAAGTTCGGTGGCGAACCGGTCATGTGCAGATAAATGACGCGTTTGGCTTTGCCCGGAAAGTGAGGTTGTTTAGGGGAGAGAAAGCGATCTTGCTCGGAGCCCTTGAGCTTGCCTTGGATATCTGCCAGGGCAACAGCCCCGAGACTCAAGCCTGCTCCGTTAAGAAATGCTCGTCGGGTTTGCAACGCAAAATGATCGTGTAGCGGTTGATCCATGTTTATTTCTCAAGTGGGATTCGAGATCGTTGGAACCGGCGGATGGAAGTGTAAGGTGAATTAAGGTGTCATCAGGAATTCGTCGAGATTTAGTAGCACGTTTGCGACCAATACCCAAGCTGCCATCTCGTTCGCTTCGATCCCAGTCGGTAAAGGGCCGATTGGATCGGTGGCAAGTTTCATAGCTTGTTCGGGATTCGATGCAAACTGAGCGCGGGTTTGTTGCAGTAACCCCTCGAGTGCCGATTGCTCGCGTGCTTGCGGCTGCCGGCTCAATACCGAACGAAACATTTGATCAAGCTTTTGTGCATCGCTGGATTGGGCTTCCGAATTTTGCTTCAACACCTGTCGTGCTAACCCTTGGGCTGCTTCGACGAACGCAGGGTCGTTGAGGGTAACCAAGGCTTGCAATGGGGTATTTGTCCGATCTCGTTTCAGTACACATACTTCTCGATTCGGGGCATCGAATGTAGCCATCGATGGGTACGGATTGCTTCTACGCCATTGTGTGTAGATTGCTCGTCGGTAGCGATCCGCACCTTGGCTGGTTTCCCAGTCGGTTCTTGAACCGAACGCGGCACTTAAACCCATGCTCGGTTGTGGAGGCCGAGTCGGTGGTCCATAAAATTTCGTGCTGAGCAAACCTGCCGACCACAAGGCCATGTCGCGAACTTGCTCGGCTGAGACTCTGAAACGCGGACCACGCGAGACGTAAGCGTTCTCCGGGTCAGCTTCGAATCGTTCAGGTGTTACGCTTGAACTTTGCTGATAGGCTTTGGAAAGCACCAGGGTTCTGATCAATCGCTTCTGATCCCATCCGTTTTCCATAAAGTCCATCGCCAAGTAATCGAGCAATTCAGGATGTGTCGGCAGGTCACCTTGGGATCCAAATTCTTCGCTCGTGCGAACGATACCAACTCCGAACAGATACTCCCACATGCGATTGACTTGGACGCGGGCTGTCAAAGGATTGTCTTTGGAAACCAACCAATTAGCTAACGTCAAACGGTCATGCACTGGAGTTGGAGTCTCACCGAAGACACTTGGTACTCCTGGATCGACCTTCTCACCGGTGACTTTGTAGTTCCCTCGCAATTGGATCTTTGTTTCCCTGCGTTTGTTTGCTGCGAGCTCACGTAGCACAGGAACGGTGGTCTCGGGTTTGAAGGTAGATAGTTCCGATTGCACTTTTCGCAGTTCATTTCTCAGCGGCTCTCTAGCCGGTGAGATTTCCTTTGCGTAGAAGCGATTGAGGGTTTGAAGTTCGTCAGCCGAAGGAGTTGCATTCTTCGCGATCGAGCGAATGTTCGCAGGGACTTTCAACTGTTCAGCAAGCTCGGTTGAGTTGCTGAGCGAGATTCGCAAGCGTGCGAGTACAAGTTTTGGATACTGGGAGTCGAAAGCGATTTTCACACGGAGAACCCATGGTGCATCGGAACCGCTCACTGGATTGTTCTCAGGAGTTTGGCTACCGAGTGATCCAGAGATTTGCAGTTTATGTGGTTGATCGATTGAGCCACCGACAGCCCAACCCGTTTTGGGATCTTCGTCGATCGCATGATCTGCTGGAAAACCGGATTGAGCGAAATCGCTAGCGGCAAATGCGGGCTTCCAAATCAACTGTTGTTCAAGTGCAAGCGAATGCTCTGCTTCCCCCTTACCGATGTCAGAACGGTAGACTTCTGTGCGCGATGCATCGAGGATTTTTACAATGGCCCCGGTTGAACGGCCCATCAAGCCGTTGTCGGTCCGGTTGAACAGTGCGATCCGATCTAAGGGGAGGGAATCCCCTAAGTCGACTTCCCACCACGGAGAATCGCTCGTGTTGGTGTGAGTCACGGAATTCTCTTCCCATTTGCCCGATGTGTTTCCATCGATGGCGCGAGAAGGTGCACCGCCGAGGATTTCCGAACTCTGGGTAGCTTTGCCTTTTAATGCGACGTTTTCGTTGCTATTCCACGCTTGTAATTCAGCGATCGAGAGGATCTTTTCCTTGCCTGGTAGTTCCACCCGAATGTAACGACCGACAGGGCGTTGTTGTGGACGCTGATGAAACGAAGCGGAAACACCGGTGAGGACGAAATTGCCATCGCCGTTGCTTGCACCTTTTCCTGGAAGGGCCGGATCGGGAACGGATTCGATTTGAAGTCCCGTAAGCGAAGAAGGTTTCCAGTTGCTAGGCAGTGGAATTTCGATGCTATACGTGTCGTTGTTGGCTTTCGAATCAACTCGGATAAGTCCACTTTCATCTGCAGAAATCGCATCACCGGATTTTGCGTTCAAACTCGGTGGTTGCAACGTTTGAGGTTCTCCGAGAGACCATGGAGTGTCGTTGCGAAGCAATTGCTCCCAGACTTTCTGTGCATCGAGCAATTCAGGTGCGGGTGAATCGAGTTGTTGTTCAAGTGCAACGCGTCGGAGTTCAAGTTGCTCTTTTCGGTCGCGTTGTTCGAATGAATACCAAGGGAGCGTTGGTGATTCGTCTCCCCGGTCCGCGTCTTCGGTTTGATTGAGGACCGCGAAGACTTGGAAATATTCTTTTTGCGAGATCGGATCGTATTTGTGGCTGTGGCACTGAGCACAGGCCATCGTAACACCCATCCACACGGCCATGGTTGTGTTGACGCGGTCGACGATAGCAACGTTGCGAAACTCTTCGTCGTTCGTTCCACCCTCGTTGTTCGTAAGGGTGTTACGGTGAAATGCCGTTGCAACAAGTTGGTCTGGGGTGGGGTTGGGAAGCAAGTCACCGGCGAGTTGTTCGATGGTGAATTGATCGA
The DNA here is from genome assembly GCA_046051705.1 of Planctomycetota bacterium. GTDB lineage: Bacteria > Planctomycetota > Planctomycetia > Pirellulales > Pirellulaceae > JBKCUI01. The sequence continues at coordinate 10,457 of JBJONT010000061.1, forward strand.
AGGGCATGTTGGCATTCATCGCGCGAATGACCCAATCGCGATAAGCCCAAATGGTTCGCGCTGGATCGTCCGCATAGCCTGCCGAGTCTGCATAACGGGCTAAGTCTAACCATCTTCTTCCCCAATGTTCTCCGTATGCAGGAGATGCGAGCAAGCGATCAACTATTCGTAGGTAGGCTTCTTCGGATGGATTGCCGACGAATTCATCGATCATCTCTTGGGTTGGTGGTAACCCGGTGATATCGAGGCATACGCGTCGCAAAAGCATCGTTGGGTTGGCCGTTTCGCTAGGTGTCCATCCCTTCTCCACTAGCTTTCGAGCCAAAAAGCGATCGACGGGATTTGCGTTCCAGCCTTCGAATGCGATGCGATCCCCATTTGGATTCGAACTTTGGGTTGCATCGGGCAATGCAGGCCAGCGAGGTTTGTCGTAGGCCCAGTGATTTGCATAAACTGCTCCCGAGGAAATCCAAGCTTGTAGCAAGTCCACTTCCTTTTCGGTCAGTCGCTCACCGAAATGCGGAGGTGGCATTCGCACGTCCTCTTCTTGGGAGAGAATGCGGCGAACCAACTCTGAGTTGGTCGGATCCCCGGGAACTACGGCGACTTTGCCGGAATCTCCAGGAGCTCGTGAAGCGGTCTGCGAGTCGAGTCGCAGTCCCGACTCGACGGTACCTTCGTCAGGGCCGTGACAAGCAAAACAGCGGTTCGAGAGGATTGGGCGTATTTGAGTTTGGAAATCGGGAGCCTTCGTCACCGCTTGGCTCTTAGCCGCCGCCGATTCCACTGGAGATGCTGACGGATTTTGAGCAGCTTCTGGTTGTTGTCCAGTACTGCGTCCTTCAGACCACAAGCCCATGGTCAGTGAAAGAGCAAGTGAGCACACCAGGAAAGAGCGCGTAGCCGGGGGTTTCATTGGGTGCATAGCAAGATCTGCGTAAGTGCAGTCGAAGGGAGGGATGGACTGTGGCGTTGGCCCGTTAGGCTAACGGTTTGGGCAAAGGAGGGGCTGCAAGGATGATGCCCAAGGATCAAACCGTCGTTTCAATCAACATTTTCACGACGCGCTTGCATCTTGGGTTTGCATCTTGGGTTCCCCGCAGTTGTCCTCCTTATTTTACAAGGAGCATCGGTCAGATACCAGGATGAGTTTAGGTGCTATTGCGTCAGAACGGCAAGATTGCTTTAGGGGACACGGCGAAGTTGAAGTTCGTAAAACCACAGATCGTCGTTGGGGACATCTAGCCGGATCTGTTCCGCTTGAGCTTGTGCATCGAAGACGAAATGGGCCGAGCCGGAATCGAACCAAGCGTAGGTTTGGTTCCAACGAATGGCGAAGGTGTCGAAGTGCATCCATTCGAGTTTTCCGTGCAAATCGGGGTATGGAAGCAAGAAGAAGTGAAGTTGTCCGTCGATCAGGCGGACTTCCGCATCCCCGTACAACGGGCAACGGTATTTACCAACATAGCTCTCGAGCGGATGACTCGGCTGCCCTTCTTGCACAAGCCGTGCAGTGGCTTTGGCGATCCTACTTTGAAATTCAGCTCGTCCTTGCCGAAAATTTCGAAACCCTTCTTCACTCCAGTCTTTTTTGGACGCTCCGTCTTTCTGGGAAACCTTCAGGAAGCGATCCGTTACCGTGTGTGCGATCGCATCGCCGATAGGAGTCATGCTATTGGTCAGTACGACGACGCCGAAGCGATGTTCAGGGATCATCATTTGCTCGGAATACATTCCATCGTACCCACCTCCGTGGCCGACGAGTTTGATCCCGTGATAGTCCGAGACACTCCAACCTAGAGCGTAACTGCGGAAGTGAGTCGACGGTACTCGCTGTGAGCGTGATTTCGATACTGGGATAACCGTATGAGGCTGCATGGTTTCGTAGTGACGGTTCGGGCTAAGGATCACTTTTCCGTTTTCGTCCGTACCTTCGCGAAGCTGGAATCGCATCCATTTCGACATGTCTGAAGCGCTCGAGATGATTCCACCGGCCGCAGCCATCGTATCCCAATTCATCCATGGGATTGGAGTGGTCTTTTCCAATGTCGTTTTATGGGGTGTCGCGACGTTATCCATCCCGTTCAATTGGGAGACA
>JBJONT010000062.1:0-7798 GCA_046051705.1 Planctomycetota bacterium
CTGCTGTTCAAGTACCAGTACTCCCGCCGAAACAAACATGAAGGCAAAAAGTGTCCCGATGGATGCCAAGTCGGTCACCAACTGGGAGTTAAGAAACAACGTTGGTAAAGCCACCATTACCGCTGTGATGATCGATGAAAATGCCGGGGTCTTGTACTTCGGATGGATTGAAGCGAATGCTTTAGGTAACAATCCGTCGCGTGCCATGCTCATGAAAATACGGGGTTGTCCAAGCTGAAACACCAGAAACACACTCGTCGTAGCGATCACGGCACTGATCGATATGATCCCCACCATGGAATTAACCCCCACTTTTCCAAAGACGAATGCCAACGGGTCGCTGACATTGAGTTCCTTGTAGGAGACCATTCCAGTCAAAGTGAACGCCAAGATGATGTAGATCACCGTACACAAGATCAACGTAAGAATCGTGGCTCTAGGAATATCCCGTTGAGCATCGCGACACTCTTCCGCTGTTGTCGAGATCGCATCGAAGCCGATATAAGCGAAAAACACCGCTGCGATCCCCTTGAACACACCTTCCATTCCATTCGGTGCAAAGGGACTCCAGTTCGAAGGTTGGATATAAAAGAAACCCACGAGTACTACCAAAGCGATGACAGCCATCTTCAAGACAACCATCGCATTGCTCACTCGCTTCGACTCTTGAATGCCGATAATGACCAAGCCGGTTACAAACACGTTGATCATCAACGCAGGCAAATCCAAAATCAGCCGCCATCCATTCCAACTTGGAGCAGACTCCCAAGCCTTGACGTGATTGAGCAACTCCTCGCTCGGAACTTGCCCCGCAGCAGTAAGCTTTGCCATCTCCGCCGGAGCTCGCGAAGCACTGTAATAGTCTTGGACTAACCACTCTGGAATGTCGAACCCCAATCCGATGCTTCCCAACCAACCTTGCATCCCTTCGAGCACGTTGACGAAGTACCCCGACCAAGCGAAAGCCAGAACACTGTTACCGATCGCGTATTCCATCAGCAGATTCCAGCCGATCATCCAAGCTGTAAGTTCGCCGAAAGCTACAAAAGCATACGTATAGGCACTTCCACTGACCGGTACGCTCGATGCGAACTCAGCGTAGCACAAAGCTGAAAACAAACAGGCGATCGCTGTGATGATAAACAACAAGGAAATCGCCGGACCACCTTCGAAAGAAGCGGAGCCGATCGTCGAAAAAATCCCCGCCCCGATCACCGCCGCGATACCGAAACAAGTCAAATCGAAAAGCGTCAGGCTGCGGACCAACCCATGCGATGCCCGCCCGTCGAGATCCTGCTGGATTTCTTCGTGAGTTTTTCGCCGAAACAAACGAGACCGGATCGTTTCCCAAGACATCGCCGATCCCTTTCTTTCAATGGTTTCTTTGAGAAGTTACAAGCCAATTTTACCCGGATGGCAAATCGAACCACCGAAATCGCTACTCCTCAAGCGATTTTCGGTTGCTAGCTGGTCTACGCGAATCGGTGATTTGTCGGTAAATTATCCGTCTATTCTTTGAGACATAATAACTACATTCCCTTCTGGCCGAAACACTATGAAAACGGACGAGTTGCGAGAAAAATACCTTTCCTTCTTCCAAAGCAAAGGACACCATCGCCAAGCGAGCGATGTTCTAGTTCCCACGTGGGATCCCTCCGTTCTGTTCACTCCTGCCGGAATGAACCAATTCAAAGACCACTTCCTCGGCAAAGTCAAACTCGACTACACCCGTGCGACGACTTGCCAAAAATGCCTTCGAACCGGTGATATCGATAACGTCGGTCGTACCGCATATCACCATACATTCTTCGAAATGCTCGGTAACTTTAGCTTCGGGGATTACTTCAAACCCGAAGCCATCGCATGGGCTTGGGAATTCCTGACCGATAAGAAATGGCTCGGTATCCAACCAGAACGGCTTACCATCACCGTCTACAAAGACGACGACGAAGCGGCCAAGATTTGGAACGAGACCATCGGTGTACCACTCTCACGCATCACCCGGATGGACGAAGCCGATAACTTCTGGCCAGCGAGTGCTCCGTCCCAAGGTCCGGATGGAGTTTGCGGTCCATGCTCCGAAATCTATTACACGCTCGATAACGGCAAAAATGTCGAGATCTGGAACCTAGTCTTCACCCAATTCAACCGTGTCGGTGAACCACCGAACAACTTGAAGCCCCTACCGAGCAAGAATATCGATACGGGGATGGGACTGGAACGATGCGCCAGCGTCATGCAAGGCGTTCCGACAAACTTCCATATCGATATCCTTATGCCGATAGTCCAAGCTGCCGCAGAAGTTTGCGGCATCTCGTACGAATACGAAAGCGATAACGGCCGACGTTTGCGCCGCATTACCGATCACGTTCGCGCTTGCTCTTTCGCAATCCACGAGAACGTATATCCAGGCCCTAAAAAGGCCCGCTACGTGATCAAACGACTCCTCCGACGAGCCGTCCTCGACGGACACCAAATCGGACTTCGCGATCCGTTCCTCTACCAACTCGTCCCCGTCGTCGCCGAGATGATGAAGGGCTCTTATCCTGAGCTAAGCGATACCGTTGATCGCGTTGCAAGTGTCATGAAACGCGAAGAAGCAGACTTCTTTGCAACCATCGGTGCCGGTTTGGATCGGATCGAAAAAGTCTTCCACGACATGACCAGCTCACAACGCTCACTCGTCGATGGAGCTGAAGCAGCATCCCTTTATCAAACCCACGGTGTTCCCCCCGAACTCTTCCAACAAATCGCCGCCGAGAGAAACTTCAATTTCGACTGGGATGGCTACAAAGAAGCCATGGAGAAGCACGGGAACGCAAGCGGCGGAGAAGTGATCGAGCTCTTTGAAACCGGCCCTATCGAAACTCTCAAAGAAGCTCTCCACAACTCCGAGTTCCTCGGCTACGAGAAGACACAAGCTCCCGCACAAATCAAAGGTATCATCGTCGGTGCACCCAAAGATGATCGACTCGTCAGCTCCCTTTCGTCCGACACAGAAGCAGACCTGTTCCGCATCGTCCTCGATCGCTCTCCGTTCTACGGTGAAAGTGGTGGACAAGTCGGTGATGCAGGGAAACTACAAAGCCCCAACGGTTCCTTCATCGTCACCGACACTCAAAAAAGTGGTGACTTGATTGTCCATTACGGAAAAATGGAAAAAGGAACCTTGCGCGAAGGGGATACAGTAGAAGCCATCGTCGATGAGAATCGTCGAAACGCAATCCGCCGCGCCCACTCCGCGACACACGTGATTCATCACGCTTTGCAAACCAAGCTCGGCAAACATGCTCAACAGCAAGGTAGCAAAGTCGACTCAGATTGGCTTCGATTCGACTTCAGCAACCAAGACCCACTTTCCGAACAAGAAATCATCGAAATCGAAAACCTCAGCAACCAACGGGTTTCCCAAGCCGCTGGAATCCGCTGGGATACCGTCTCGCTAGCACAGGCTCGCGAAGTCGGCGCGATGATGCTCTTCGGCGAACGCTACCCAGACCCTGTTCGAATGGTCTCTATGGGAGATTTCTCCCGCGAACTCTGCGGTGGAACTCACGCAAGCAACACGGCTGAAATCGCGACTATCGAAATCTTAAGCGATGAGAGCGTCTCGGCCGGCGTGCGACGTGTCACAGCTCTAACCGCTGAACGGGCGCTAGAGTACAGGAGCAAGATCGAAGCTCTCGCAGCACAAGCCGCCGAAAAACTCGGATGCTCCATCGAACAACTCGGCAACCGTACCGCAGATCTCGTCTCGGCAATCCGAAAACTCAAGCGTCTTACCCAATCCACAGGTAACGGCGAAGCGATTCCGGAGAAGGTCGGGCTGTCCAAAACCGCAAGCGGTCCGAAACCAAATTACAGCAATCTGCGTGCTGCCCTAAGACTCGCAGCGCGTACCCTCAACGTCTCGCTCGACGAAGTCACAAACAGAATCGACGCTTTGCTCAGCGAAGAAGTTCTTCTGCACAACCAACTCGCGCAATTCTCCAAAGGAAGCAGCTTCGATATCGATCAACAACTCGATCAAGCTACCACCGTCGGGGATTCTCTCTTGGTCGTTGCACAAGTCGACAATGCTAACCCTGCCATGCTAAGGCAATGGGTTGACCAAATCCGCAAGAAGGCTTCCAAGCCTGTCGCAGTCCTGTTCGCTACGGGCGAACCAGGTAAGGTTACCTTGATCGCTGGTTTGAGCGCTAGCCTTGTCGAACGAGGTCTTAGCGCCGGAAACTGGATCAGCCCAGTTGCCCAAGCTGTCGGCGGAAGTGGTGGTGGACGGCCTGACTTAGCCCAAGCAGGCGGGAAACAGCCCGAGCAAATCCCCGATGCACTCAAGGTTGCAGTCGACACCTGGCGTTCCCTGATGAATGCTTAAACCATGGAAGGTACCTGATCTATGGACTCCCTTTTGCTTGCCCTCGAAACCAGTGGTCGAGCAGGGTCCGTAGCACTGCTCAAGGCCCCCGTGGCCTTGAGCGCATTGGCGGCAAGTCCCAGCACTCTCACGAGTATCGTCGATTCTATAGAACTTGATCATCGATGGGGGTCTGCTAAGACCCTTGCTCCCGCAATCGATCAACTGCTGAAACGTCAGTCTCTTACCCCAAAAGATCTCGATGGCATTGCTGTAGTTCAAGGCCCTGGATCCTTCACCGGATTACGTGTGGGAATAGCAACGGCGAAACTCATGGCCTATGCGCTTGAAATCCCCATCGTCGCCGTCAACACGCTTGACGTCATCGCAACGGATCTCCTGAGCCACCAGCAACAGGTCACTCCCTCCGAGGGTAGCATTCTTTACGCAGTGATCGATGCCTTTCGAGGCCAATCCTTCTTCGCGCGCTATCACTTCGCCGGAACTGCATGGGTTGCCGGTTCGGGAACGGAAATTGCCGACAATGATATTTTGGCGCAGCGAATTCTCGATGAGTTAACGAGCAATTCCCATGCGTCGACGGCTATCTTTATCGCCGGCCCCTCGATCAGCAAACTCCAACAAGCCATTAGTCAACATCCTCGAGCAACAGAATTTTCACAAACACTTCGGATGGTGACTATCGAACCGACCGCTCAAACGCTCGCCTTGCTATCACTTGCGGAATTTGCCAGTGGGAACATCCAAGCACCGTTCGCGCTCTTACCGCAGTACTACCGTAGCAGTGCGGCGGAAGAAAACCGCGCACCGAGCAAACGATAATGCTACAATCGTGCAGGCTGCATACGAAAAACCGTTAAGCTACCAACGGTCGAAGGACTTCGTTTCGAAAGTCGCATACCATGCAAAATCTCATCCGCCTCGTCCTCTCCTATAGTTACGTTTTGCTATTCTTCGCCTGCTGCTTGCAAGCATCCACACATGCCCAACCCGTTAGCAAACCACCTCAACGAAACTTCGCAGACGCTTTCCCGGAACTTTCCAAAGCCATCGAAGCGAATGACCAGTCTGGCCTTCGGAATGCTTTTACTCGATTGAGCGTTCAAGATAGACAAAGGGTGCTTACAGCCTTACACAGTTCGCGACTCTACCCGAACACCCCTGACAACAACATCGCCCCTTCTTCCATAGAAAACGATCCGATCCAGCCTCGCGGTGGCGCATCGTTGGCGAACTTTAGCGAGCTGATGCAGTTAATTGAGACGACCGTCTCGCCGGATGTTTGGTTGAATGCTGGCGGTACGGCAACCATGTCCCCGTTTCGACAGGGAGTTCGGATCAACCCAGATGGAATCATTGAACGTTTTGAAGCTTCCTCGATCCTAATAGGCGATGCCAAGACCGGCTCGTCGAATTTAAAGAACATAGCCACATCCAAACCGAAGTTACGGTTTCCAGGTGATAACTCACTCGAGGCATCCGCGCCAACCATCCTTCTTACGGAACTTGGGCAATGGCAAAGCCCCACTCCACTGCGTTGGGTATCGCTTCGAAAGCTTGATCGTGAACTTGCGCAGCAGATCGCCCAAGGCAAATCCGGGTCGATCGCAGCTGAGTTGCTTGGCGGACTGACTCGCATCGACTACGTCATGGTCGACCGTGAGGGAAGCGATTGCTGGATCGGTGGCCCCGCAGGGAATCTAGCAGCCTCACGCCGTGGTGACCTTTTACACCGCGAACTGCTGCTTCCGCCCGTCTTGCTTGAAGACCTTCTCGTCGTCGCAGCTCATGTGCTTAACGCACAAGGTGAATTCGGCTGCTCGATCGATCCAGATCCAAGTCGGCTCGTCGCAGCCTATAAAATGGCGAACAACAAATCCTCCCTCCGCTTGCTCCAACGTGATCCAGAGAGATGGGTAGAAGAGTGGAAGCAGAAACTTGGGCCTCAAAACGCAAACATCGTCGGTATTCCTCAAAACTCACCCACAGGGTTCGCATTGATCGTAGCCGATGCACATATGAAGCGCTTGGCGTTCGGTCTGGAGCCAAGCGTAGCGGAGGTTGCCAACTATTGGCGGGAATCCGATAAACTCGGTTCCCTCCAACAGCAATCCATGGTTCGTTGGTGGTTCGCACTATCGAATCATCCCATCGAACACGATCCAACGAATCACCTTTACCGCTTTTCGAAATCCAACGTGCGAGTATTAAGCGAAACACAATGGATCAACGCTAATGGCCAACGGCTCGTTTCAGCTTCCCCGGATGCGGCTGCCGATGCGTTCGCAAAGAACTTCACCGAGCACTTCGATAAACTTCAGAAGGCCGTGCCGAGCTACGGGAGGCTTAGGCACATTTTCGATCTGGCGGTCGCCATGGAAATCCTTCGGCTCGAAAGTGACAAAGAGGCGTTCGAGCCATTCGAAGTTCTAGGGACCTCCAAGTATGCTCCACGGTTAACTGTTGCACCGAAATCGATCGATTCGGTCGTCGCGACGCGGAGTCGAATCGACGGTGGTATGTCGGCGATCGTCAGTGGTGGAGTCTCGATTGAACCGAGCCTTATCACCAAAAAGTTGCAAGTTCAACGTAAACTGGCCGATCGGTTAGTATTGCCTAATACCGGTGAGTCTCCATCGTCTGAATCAACTTCGCCCGATTCAACGTCGGCCGGGTCACTCTCCGCCGAGCCCACGTTCGAAACCCTGTTTTGGAAATAACCCACTTCGCTCAACGTTGAGAACCGATGACAGAACAAGGAAGTCAAACCGACGACACGAACAACGAGGAATACTTTTCCTTAGAGGACCTTGGGGCAATCTATGCAAATGCCTTGCAAGGAGTCCCTGAGGCTGAACAAGCTCCACTTCAGCGGCGCATCGAAATTGAGCCGACTGCAGAACAGTTAACTTCCACCATTGTGATCCAAGGTGAAACGGATGGTACTCCGGTCACACTTTCGTCGATCATTGAAGCCATCCTTTTCGTAGGTCGTCAGGATGGTCTCTCGGTAAGCCAAGAAGAGCTGCAACGAATCCTCAAAGAATTCTCTGAGTCTGAAATCCAATCCGCACTTCATCAGCTTCAAGGTCAGTTAGTTGAGCAGCAAGCGAGCGTGCGGGTTGTTCAAGACGACCGGGGATTTCGATTGGAACTTTCTCCTGACGTTGAATCAGCGCTTGAGAATCTTCAAAGTGGTCCTGTGCGAGAAACAGTTTTGTCGCAACCAGCAATCGATTGCCTAGCCTTGATCGCTTACCAACCGAATATTCTCCGCGAAGAACTTGAGAAGCAGCTTGGGCAAAACATCAAACCGATCCTGACGCAATTGGAAAAAAGAGGTTTGATCATCGAAGACGATTCCAGGTACACCACCAGCGATCGCTTTCTGGAAATCGTCGGGCTCGATTCTCTCGACGA
>JBJONT010000063.1:0-7061 GCA_046051705.1 Planctomycetota bacterium
TCTCAATTCGCTGCGATCAAACCATGGCGAATCGCATACTGCACCAAATCCGAAGTCGTATGAAGTTTCAGCTGTGTCATGATTCGGGCTTTGTGGTTCTCCGCTGTCCTTGCCGAAATCCCCAAATTCGTCGCTACTTCCTTCGCTGATTTTCCTTCCGCAAACAACTGCAGCACCTCCCGCTGCCTTGTGGTCAACGTCCTCAAATCTTCGATCTGTTCCGCCGCATCCTCTCGCCCCTCTAACCCGCTAGCAATCTCCCCAGATACGTACTTCTCCCCTGCAAAAACGGCTTTCAAAGCCTTGAGCAACTCCTCGCTCGCAGAATGCTTGAGCACATACCCCATCGCCCCCTGACGCAACGCTTTGGCGGCATAAGTAACATCCTTGTGCATCGTCAGAAATACAAACTTGCTTCGGCAATCCTGACGTTGCAGCAATGCCATCGCATCGAGTCCATTCAATAGGGGCATCGTGATATCCGCAACGATGACATCGGGTTGCAGCGCTAACGCTTGATCGACAAGCTCCCTGCCGTTTTCAACGATCCCGACCAACTCATAAGTCGGCTCCAAGATCCCCCGCAATCCTTCGGCGACAATCCGATGATCATCGGCAACCAACACGCGACTTCGATTCACTTTCGTACCTCTCTGGTATTCATTACGCCCACTGTATTCTCGTCTCCTCTACTTTGTTCTGATCCCAACAGACCTGATTTCGATGACCTTGCATACGGGAAATCGGATGTTGGAATATTCAACGTGTCAGTCTCAGGAACCGGTACGATCACCGCAATTGAGACCCCTGCACCCGGTGATGCTTGCAATTTGAACGTACCACCTACAAGCCGCACGCGTTCCCGCATGCTCGCCAACCCCAACCCCTTCTTCGGACTCTTCGCATTGAGATCAAAGCCCACTCCATTGTCTTTGATCTCCATGTACACAAACTCGCTATCAGAAGTTAACTGCACATAAATTCGATCGCTCGAAGAATACTTCACAGCATTCCATAAAGCCTCTTGAGCGATGCGATATAAACACAACGACATCTCCTTGGGGATCTCTTCAAAGTCGATCGGCCCAACGTAATCGATCGGTATTCCACTGCGGGTACTTAGCTCCACGCATTCCGTCCTAAGCGCGTCGGGCAGTCCGAAATCATCGAGAACCGAAGGGTGCATACGATGGCTCATGCGGTGCAAATCATCGCAAATGCCAATCAACTGGCCCTTCACCTTCCCCAAAGCACCGGTAAATTCGTCCCCTTCGACTCCTTTACCACCCTCCACGCGATTGACCAACGCGCCCGTCTCGATCGTCACCGCAGCCAACCGTTGCGAAAGATCATCATGCAACTCCCTTGCCAAATAACTGCGCTCATCCTCAACGGCGGTTAGGATCTGACCGGCCAACGCCCTGGCGTCGTTCTCAGCTCGTATCCGCCGATACCGATTCACCAACAGACTGACGATAATGGCAGATTGCGCAAACAAGGCCGCTAATCCCACCGCAAGGTACTTTCCGTACTGACTCCAAATCGTGGGCCGACGGTTGACCACCTGCGATCCCTTAGGTAACCGCGATTCACTTATCCCATAGCGTTCCATTACTTGCGCATCAAAAATCTTGCGCGTCGTGCGATCAAGCACCTCGGGGATATCATCGGCTGACTCCCCATTGAGAATCCTCGCTACCAAACCACCTGCAATCGCACCTTGCTCGGACGGTGAGCTTAACTCCCCTCCCAGTATCCCGTGCCCTAAAACAGAATCGGAACACCCAAAGATTGGTACCGGCGAATCATCCGCGATCTGCTCCAAGTAATCCCCGGTCGTGTATCGATTTCCGTTTCGATCCACATCTACACTGAGCAACAGTACACTCGACTTTTTATCCAATCCAGACAAATAACGACGAGCATGCTCGACCGGCGCACCTTGCAAATCGATTTGCCCGATATCCGACCACTTCTCCTTCGCATTCTGCATAACCATTCTGCGAAACCAATCATCCATTGCAGACTTACCTGACAACAAAACCAACTGCTTCATCTCTGGATTTACTGCTCGCAACGTATCCAAAATCCCGTCAACCTCCAGGGGCATCCCCACTCCTGTTACCTGCGGCTGAACAGATTGTGATTTCGCAAATCCAGTCGGCACCGCGCAAAAGACGATCGGACACTTATCAAACAAATCTGTGCGATTCGCGATCAAAAACGTGAAGGCCGGAAAATAGACCGGAACGATCACATCCGGCTTGTGATTACTGTACCGCGCCTGCAGTAACTTGACCCAAGCAGACAAATACTGCCTGTCCGATTTCAAAACCGGATCGATGTACTCCACCTCAAAATCTACCTGCCCGGAATACCCCTTGCGCACCGCTTCGATGATTCCCGTATGCCACTGGGAATTGACCGGCGAGAACTGCCGATGGGTATACAAAATCAACACCCGTTTATTCGGAACGATGCTGGAGGGCGAAGCCTGAGGCTCATCCATACCGCAAACCTGCGGACTAACCTGCGAGAGCATCCACACCAGTAAACAAAAAATCCTCAACCACAAGGATTGTTTCGGATACTCGCTCAAGGACCACATACGGGTGTTCGTTCGCCCAAAAAAATTCACAGCCTACCCCTCATAGCTTTCGGCCAACGCCAAGTCAGCCTCGACGCCTTATTCTAGTCTAGCTTCAGCGTTTCGTTGACACCCGTATTACTACCTATTATCCAAGCCTGTTATCCAAGCCTATTATCCATGGAACCTACACCGAACTTACGTTCCCCTTCTCTGCGATATTAACTCTGGGCCATTAACCTTGCGACGCAATACCCAATCAAGTAATCCCACAATCAAAACACTGAACCCAAAGAGCGGCATCGCAATTCCCAGTAATGCGACCAGGAGCCAAACAGCCCACATCAAAGGTGCTTGCTGCAATGGCTCGGGGATCCCAAATCCCCGCGCATCGCGCCGAATCCACCACATCCACACCCCCGAACTCGCGAGGCCTATCAACCCCAACGTTGTGAGCAACCCCAAGAGCTGATTGAATCCACCAAACAACTGACCCTCGTGAGCCGCAATCCCTACGCTTACGACTCGATCCAACCAATGCTTGTCAGCAAACTCTTCTCGCGATCGCACCTCTCCGGTCTTAGCATCGAAACCGATCGAACATCGCAAAACGCGATTCTGAGCTTCGGAACTTACCGTCCAATCAAGCCCCGGCGATTTCGGCGGGGTAAGCAACACTGGATAAGCCAGTTTCTCGCGACGGGCGATCTGAATCGCTTGATCAAAACCGCTGAGATCCTTCGGCACCGGAGCACCTGCCCCCGGCCTGCCACCTCGCTTGCCCCCTGCTCCCTTCTCGGCACTCTTGCGATTCACAGAGTGCTCAGCATGATCCGCATGTTGATCGTGATCTGCATGCTCAGTTGAATGCTCCGCCCCAGACTTAGCAACCTCCTTACCGCCAATCGTCCATTCTTGCGACACGCTCGCCAATCCAGTGGCTTCTCGAACCGTTCGAAAATAACTTCCCCAAAACTTGGCCCAAGGCAACCCGGTTAAAATCAAAAAGATAGCGAACACCGACACCCATACGCCGATAACGGAATGCACGTCGCGCCACCATACCCGAGCTCCCTTACCCCATCTCGGGTACAACACCCCTGCAATTCCCTTCGCATTCCTCGGCCACCATAACACGACTCCTGTTAGGATCATGATGATGGTCCAAGACGCAGCGAGTTCGACAAGATAAGAGCCCCAATTCCCAGCTTTCAATTGCCCATGCAACTGCTTGACTTGCCGCATCAGTCCATACTCTTCATCGCGCACGGATAGAACTTCCAAACTCTTCGGATGGACAAACACCCGCCACTGCTTGGCCTCATCCTTGATCATCACGCGAGTTGCCCCTTGCTCCTCTTTTGGCAACTCCACATGAATCGATTTCGCTTTGGGATATCGATCCAATACCACCTGAACCTGCTCCGACAACAACCGATGCTCGGAGATATTCGCAAGCCCTTCAAAGGGGCGATCGACCACCCCTTCAATCTGCGGCTTGAACAAATAAATAGCACCGGTTATCGAGAGAAAAATAACAAAGGGGACGCAAAACGCCCCTGCAAAAAAGTGCCAACGCCATACCGTCCGATACGTTGGCCACTGCCTGCTTAAACGTCCCATTTCCGCCCCTTTGTCCGCAACACTCATGATCAATACTCCACGCTCACGACTTCACCACCATTGCAACTGTGAATCGCTCGTATCACCGTCGCGTCCATAGAGTTGCTCAAGTATTGCACGGAGCCATCAAGCAATCCGACATGCGCTCCACCGGTGTGGAAACTACGCGGCCCGAAGAATCCGGAAAAGTGAGTTACCACATCGGGCACCGCATTGTTCGGTGGCAAATATCCATTGGTAAGCGAATTGATCGAACCACCAAAAGCCCACGAAATACCCCGACCACGCAACGCAGGACTCGACCCTCCGCGCCACTGTGTAAACGTCTGCCAAAATCCCTCCAACGCCGGGTTGCGTATCATCCCATTGCTGTCGACAAATCCCGACCAAGGTCCACCGGTCGCACGCAATCCCTGCACCGCATTCAACGCTGAACTCACCCCACTCGATCCGTTGAGCGTAAGCTGATAAGGGAACTTCGGTACCACTCCTGCCGCAAGCGTCACATCATCGCCGACACTTCGAACCGACTCACTCAACGCGACAGTGTTCGATACGCCATCGATCACATCCCGGAATCGACGAGCAGAATTCTGAAAAACCATCCCATCGGTCGGCCATCGCAAGTCGTACAACGTACCGGTTCCACTTCCGAAACTGATCATGTAATTCAACCCGCCATACTCGTACGGAGTCGAACCGACCATCACCCTGCCGACCGCTGGCGCAGGATCGCTTGGACACAAAAACGACGCAATCGGCATCTTGAACGCGTCGACAAACCTCGGGTTCGGAACCTTTGCATTGAATGGCCCCGAAAAAGCCGGGATGCTGTAGTCGAGCAAGTTGCTTAAATTCGATTGCTCCATGTAAGGCAACAACCGAGCTTGGACAGACAAGTCCACGTCGACAACGCCAGCCATCGGCAATCGCTTGAACGCCGACTCATAATTTTGCAAAGCCAAACCCATCTGCTTGACGTTGTTACTGCACTGCATCCGCCGCGCCGCTTCTCGCGCCGCTTGAACCGCCGGCAATAACAAACCAACCAACACGCCGATGATCGCGATGACCACCAATAACTCGACCAACGTGAATCCACGTCGCGCAAGTCCCCTTACACGTAAATACTTCAAACTCACTAAGCTCATAATCGTCATTCTCACTTTTTGTTCATTGGATTAGCTCCCCGGGATTTTCATCTTGGAAACGCAATCGCACCAATCGCGCAGCTATCCGCCCGCCACTGAAATCCCAGTAGAACTATTTGTTTGTTGGATCGTAAAAACAGGATGATTCCAAAGTCACTTCATGAGTCCCGGAACGGGTGATAGCAACTTCAGAAACACTTCGCGCAAAGAATATCCGCCACCTTAAGCAGCAGATCGCGGGGGAGGTTCAGCCGGGGACAACACTCCCCCCTCCCAATCCAACACTTTAGAAATCGCGACCCATCGCGATGGTACTTCGATACAAGCTTCCAAAAATTCAGGCGGCTGATTGCTCCAAGGCAACGTCGTTATCAATGTCGAACCACCACGGCACGGACAAGCCAACATCAAACCGAGCTTTCGGCCGGTCTGCTTACCATTTAACTTGCTATCCAACTTGCTTGCCAATTTACCGTCCAACTTACCGTCCAACTTACTTGCCAGCTTTGGCCCAGATTCCGACGTGCAGCAAGATCGCTTGGTCGTGCAACAAGATCTTTTCGAAGTGCAGCAAGAGGCTTCGGCATGATCCGACTCACATTCTGACTCACGTTCTGATTTCGGCTCCAGGACGGCATAATCCGGCGGAATCACCTTGCGATCCATTGCCCACTGAGCCCGCTCAGCAGCGTTGTAACAACAACAGCTTGTCCAACATTGCAAAGCAGATCCGCAACCACATCCGTGCCCCTGGCATGGAAAAGCACCATCCGGGGAAATCAATCCCAACGCGGAAGGGACTGGAAAGGGAATATTGGTGAGCACAAACACCAACAGAGTGCACCACAAGCCCATCAATCCCGAAATACTTCGGATTGGCTTGCTGCTATCTCTCTGTTTTGCAACCCAACTCGATGCCACGCTCAGTCCAATAAAACGCCTTTGAAATCTCTTTTCACTTACTAACAAAAGGATAACTGCAAGCACTACAACCGTCAAACCGCACTCCAGAGCCCATAAGCAAATGCCGCATATCCAGTTGGATACAAATTCGACCTCAGTTTCGATCACAACATGGTAGGAAAATCTTCCAAGGGAAAAATATCACCCGCACAAGCCTCAGAGCTTGCATATGCAACCCACAAACCGGAAGATAATAAAATCCTCATCTTGCTCGTTGGAGCCTTCTATCCTGAAGTCGCACAACTCGCTCATACACCATCCGCATTCCCATGCCCCCCCTCCCTCCTAAACCGCTGCGGTGCCTGCCGATAATCATCTTTACGGCCATCCTAAGCCTCGCTGTCGGTTGCTCCCCTCGCACTTCCTCTACACAACCACAAAACAACACCGCAGCTACCACTCCTAAGCAAGAACCTTCACCGGCTAAGCAAGCCCCTTCACCGGCAAAGCCCAACGAAACACCCCAAGTCGACTTCCCCAAAGAAATCCAACGCATCACCCGCATGCTCGAGGAATGCACGAAATCAAACAAGCCATCAAACAAGCCAAGTAATGCAAATAACTCGAATATCACAGTCTCTGTAGAACCAAATCAATCCAAGAAAATCGACGAAGTCTGGGCTGCGCTAAAGCCGCTTCTGCTCGTTAAACCATCCGATCCCGAGTTGATCTTCCTCACCGCACGCACCCTCGCTGCGAAGAACGATCTGCCAGGGGCAATTGCAACTCTAGAAAAG
>JBJONT010000064.1:0-2519 GCA_046051705.1 Planctomycetota bacterium
TTTCTCGAAGGTCATCGACCAGAAGATGATCATCGGTGGTCGAAATCAGACTATTCCACTGCAGCCGGTTCAAGATAGCTGCGAGGAAATACTGCACTGCCAGCCCGCTTGCTTCTTGCCCCGCACGATGCCCTCCCATGCCATCTGCAACCATGAACAGATGCCCAAGAGAACCTCCGAGGAGATTCGCCTGCGGTGCGATCGGCAAAGAAGTCGAGTGCAGTCGGATGCTGCGAGCCAATTCGCCGATGAAGTATTGGTCTTGGTTCTCTTGGCGAACGAGCCCACGATCTGTCAGGCCACCGGTTTGAATTTTAATTGGATTCATGTGTGCGTTGGTGCGAACTTTTCAGCTAGCCTCTCGTAGGGAGCGAACCATGCCGCAGCGACCCGGGCTGCATGGGGGGTTGGCTAACGGCGATTGCGATGGACGCCGCTGCTGCCATTCGCTAACGTACCGACGGTCGAATTCACGCCGGCCGCTTCCATATTGTCGGTTTTCATTTAAAAGACAAGCAACGGACTGGGGGGTAGGAACGCGGAACCCCCAATTCATTTACTTATACTGTAGCTTAAAACGATTCTACGTGTTATCCATCGTGGCCCTTGAGTAAGAAATCATGTCTGTTTATCCAATCCGAGTCTACAACACGCTGACGAAAACAAAGGAACCTTTCGAAACCTTGGTTCCCGGTAAAGTGGGAATGTACTTGTGCGGACCGACGGTGTACGCCGAAGCCCATATCGGACACATGGTTGGGCCGGTCATTTTCGACACTGTAAAACGCTTTTTGACCTATTGCGGCTACGATGTAACCTGGGTTGTCAATATCACGGACGTGGATGACAAGCTGATCGTGAAATCCAAGGAAAAAGGGATTTCAATGTTTCAGTTAGCGACCGAAATGACGGCCGACTACCTGTCGAATCTAGCCGCCCTAGGGGTCAACCAAATCGATCGCATGCCGCGTGCGACCGACTGCATCCCGGAAATCGTCGCTTTTGTCTCGGAATTGATCGAAAAAGGGTTCGCCTACGAAAGCGCCGGAGATGTTTTCTTCGATGTCGCCCGAGATCCTGAATACGGCCGTCTGAGCAATCGCACCGCAGATGATCAACAAGGAGAAGGAGGGGGAGCCGCTGCTCGAAAACGCTCTTCAGGAGATTTCGCCCTCTGGAAATCAGCAAAACCCAATGAGCCGAGTTGGCCAAGCCCATGGGGGCCGGGGCGTCCCGGATGGCACATCGAATGCTCCGCCATGAGCCGCAGCATCCTCGGACAAACCTTCGATATCCACGGCGGTGGACTAGACCTGGTCTTCCCACACCACGAAAACGAACTTGCCCAAAGTCGATGCTGCCACGGCAAACCGATGGTCAAGTACTGGATGCACAACGGTCTGATGAGAGCTTCGGATGACGCCGGCAAAGTCGGTGGCAGATCCGATCGTGATACACCCGCAGCCCCATCCGATGCTTCTGGAAAAATTTCCCGGAGCAAAGGAGCTGGCGGTCTCGCTCAACTGATCGCAAAACACACCGGTGAACGCATACGATTCTTTTTGCTTCGATCCCACTATCGCTCCACAAGCGTTTTCGGCGACGAACCGTTGGCAGAAGCCGGATCGGCCCTGGAGACCTTCTACCGCCTATTCGCTCGCGCTGAGAAGATCCTTGGACAATCCGTCTACGACATTCCCTACGCGATCCGCCGAAGCGACTCGAAACCACCCGAAGCATCCTCGGCCCTTCTGGTCGAAATGGCTCAGTTCCGAGAATCGTTCCTTACCAAAATGGACGATGACTTCAATACCGGTGGAGCCACAGCGGACCTATTTGAAATGGCTCGTTCGCTAAACCGATTCATCGATCAAAACAAACTCGAAGAATCCGCCACCCCCGAAGCTTGCGATCAACTTAAAAACGGCCTGTCGGTCTTGCGTGAACTCGCTGCCTTGTTGGGCATCTTCCGAAAACCAGTACCATCTTCAAACCACTCCTCAACTGACGGCAATGTTGTCGAAGGCCTGATGCAACTGGTGATCAAACTGCGGATGGAAGCTCGCGCTCGACGCGACTTCGCTACATCCGACGCTGTCCGAGATGGCCTCAAAGAAATCGGTATCGCCCTGCAAGACGGCAAACAAGGAACGACTTGGGAAATCCAGAAGTAGTCAGTTCCACAAATTGCAATTGAACCGGGTACGCCAAACACCGGGCGGCTTGCGCCGCTTTCATTGGACGTTTCGTAGCCAAACACCGGGCGGCTCGCGCCGCTCCGCTTCTATTGTACCGCAAGAAGCACAGCACATAACCCATTCACTACAACGTCACGGGCGCTAATTGGTTCAACGCTAAAAATCGAGTTGAACCCGGTACACCAAACACCGGGCGGCTTGCGCCTAATGGCACTTACTTTAGGATTGCGTATCGTCCTCCTCAGGGTTTTCCTTGCGTTTTCGGGTCTTGAAATGAGTGGATTTCGGTCGACGTTTATACGCTTCTCGAGGGAAGCTTCT
>JBJONT010000065.1:0-4551 GCA_046051705.1 Planctomycetota bacterium
GTATGAAGACACTTCGGCGAAGAAACGGTTGGATTTGCTCAGGATTGCGTTGGGGATGGAGAATGACAAGGCGTCGAAGGCACAGGTGAAGCGTGCGAAGAAATTGCTTGGTGCATTGGGAACTGCGAAGCGAGAGGAGTTCAGCGATAGCGAGTTGGAGAGTATATGTGCTCAATTACTCTGCGGTAGCAAGTCGATGTCGAAAGACGCATCGAGAGTTGACGTGGAAGGCAAGGTTGAGGGACAAGAGGTCGCTCAAGCGAAGAAGTTAAGTGCGGAGCAACGTGCAGCGAGGGGAGAGTTTCTCAGTCCGATCCTTCTGGATAGTTTATCGACGGACCCACAAATCAGTACGCTTGGAACGCGATGTAGCGACAAAGGTTTTTTACCGATTTCCGCGACGGAGTACTTTGGTTTGTTGCAGTGGAGCATTGAGAATGAAGTTGCCAAGCGAGGGGGGCCTAAGCCGGTGGAAGTGCCGGAGGTTTTGCATCGGTTAGATGTCAGGGCGGAGCAATTTCTCGACTTGATCAGAGAGTTCAGTCGTTGTTGTCCTCGAGAAGCGGGGCGCGGAGATATTGGGATGCAGAAGTCCTACGATCCATCTTCGCTTCGAAGTCCCTGGGATGCGGAGGTGTCTTCGCAATCCCAAGGTGGAGGCGCAGAAACTATCGATTTAGTCGGCGAAGAGAGGCGAAGAGGAATCGCTTACCAGAGCGTAATCGGCGGGCAGGGGATCTCAGGGAGTTCTTAGGGAGACGAACAACGCGGTGCAATGGGGTCGGCTATGCAGTAGTTGCCGAGGATTTGCGGCTAGCAGGAGTTCGCTCGGGACTTCGGAGAGTCGTCGAATGTTCGCATTTGCAATAACCTGACGTGGGTTCGCATTCGATTTTGCATTGCGAGTGAAGTTTGAGGGAGAAGTGATCAAAGCGGGAGAGGTGTCCTGTAGCGCATGGGGTGCGCGCGGAGTGTGCGACGGACGAGAGGTTTGCGGGTTGAAAAGAGTTTAATTAGCATCCACAAGTCGGGTTTTGAGGAGCAGAAAGTCGCGTGGTTGCCCCGACTATGAATGCAAGCATTTTCTTCCGAATAGAAACAGGTTCAGGGACTGTCCCCAGCCAGAGCGGCAGCAAATGCTAGCATTCCCCTCGGTTGCGGCGCGGTTCAGGGACTGTCCCCAGTGAGCACATCGGAATATGCTAGCAATCTGTTCAACGTGATGGGTAGGTTCAAGGGATTTCCTTAGTCTTGGTTCGCGCGGCGACTCATTGCAATTAGACGCGACGCTCGAAACTCAGAATCTTAACATCACGCATTCACTTGGATTCCGTAGCCCAGGGTGCTCTCCGAAAAGTCGCAGCCACTAACAACTTGCGCAATCGAACTGCGTTGGATCGGGCTTTTGGTCGCTGGTGCGCACCCACCAGCCCCTAAATGCAATCCTTAACATAAAGCGTACTGCGAGAAGGAGGATGGAGACCGGGGGCGAACAGGATCAATTTTGATCAGCTGCGATTTTTAGGGAGATTAGTATTCCAATACCCTAGGCAGACTCTTCGCTGACGATACCCATGCGGTTACCTCCGCCAAGCTCGGTGGTTGTCGCGTGTTTCGTTTGTTAGATGCATTGACCTGCTTGAGCTTTGTATGAAGATTCGAGGGAACGCGGGCTGCAAGCTCTACCACCGTGTCCACACCGGCGTCCTCGAGCAACTGCGCGTACTCCGATCCTACCCCTGGCACTCGGTACAAGTCCGCCATATTGGCAAACCGTAAAATCCATTTCTGACTAATCCCTGTCTTCTCCGCTAGCTCCTTACGTTGCTTTGGCGTTCGTGTCGCCTTTAGCAACCGATCGCTATCCTTGATCCCCACTTCAATGAACTTCGCCCGCCGAACCGGACCAATCCCCTCGATGTCGTCAATCTTGTAATTTGCCATTTGCTTATCGCTCCGTTGAAAAGAAAAAGCTGTAGGTGAAGTACTTAATCGTTGCTCTTTAGCAGAAAAAGTTTTTTTAAATCCAGAGCGCTCGGAATCAGGTTCTGTCATCATCCGCGAACAGCGTAGAAGCGAATGCTAGCATTCGTTTCTGTGGCTGCGCGGTTCGGGGACTGTCCCCTGTGAGCGCAGCGGAATATGCTAGCAATCTACTCGGTGGGCGGGGTGGTTCAGGGACTGTCCCCAGGCGGCAGGGCGACGAATGCTAGCAAATGACGCGGATGTGGATTTTCGGCTCGCAAATCGATATGATTCCCAAGTAGTCTTCGCTTCAGTAACGTCTCCAATAGCCCCCTCTCTCCCCCGTTGACTCAATATGAAAAAGCTTCGATCACAATTCCATTTCTACCCAGCAACCATACTCGCACTTTGCGTCCAACTCTGGATTCCACCAAACACATCCTCCGCTCAAAACACGGAACAAACTTCCCCAGCCTTTAGCTTGCCCACACCTTCGCTCCCCCCATCTACCTATCCACAAACCACCCCAACCAGTGCTCCTCTCGCGAACCAACCCCTCCCGCAAATCCCATCCGCTTCAACTTATTCCTCTCCCTATCAAACCCAACCGTCAAACTTATCACCCCAAGTCTACCAACCCCAACTCTACTACTCCCGCACTTACCCTCTGCTTCAAGATCTCAATCCAGATACCCAATCAATCTATAACAGCGAAATTTCTATCGGCCGTTTGCTCTCCGAATACCAATCGAGCGATGATGACTCAAGAAAAAATCAAATCGCCTCGGAAATATCAACGCTCGTAAAACAGCAATTCGAACGAAAGCTAAACCTTGAATCGCAACAAGTCCAACAAGCTCAATCTCAATTCGAAGCCCTGAGAAAAACCTTCGATAAGCGTCAAGCAAACAAAGAGAAAATTATCGCAGATCGCGTAATTTCACTTCTGCAAAAAGTCGATGGGACCGGCTGGGACTACTTCCCTCAACCGTCGACATCGGCAATACCCAATTACCCCACTCCCGCTCCAATTCAACCATTGCCAAACTTCTCCATGCCACCGACACTTACCCCTCCCACGCAAAGCCCCAACGAGTGGCTTCAGCCTCCCACCCCCCCCCAACCTCGACTAATCCCACCTAACGGTAATTCTTCGGCGAATTCAAACCCGCTAGCACCTCGTGCGTCTGAACCGAATGATCCTGCTCGGCTATCCCAGCGTTCATACCCAAAAGCCATGGTCAGTTACGATGACTTCAAAGAACTCGTAACTGAAGTCGAATCACATCGTAAAGATAGAGTTATAAACCTCGATCAGTTCATTGAAATGAGCAAACAACCAAACGTGATCGTCCTGGATACACGCTCCTCGTTTCGCTTCGATCGTATTCATATAAAAGGTGCGAAACACTTGGCTTTCACCGATTTCACTGAAGCTAACCTTAAAGGTACGATCCCCTCGCCCGATTCAACAATCCTTATCTACTGCAATAATAATTTTACCGGTAACCAAGTGGATTTCGCTTCGAAGTCCGCTCCACCACTCCGCCGTAGAACTAACCCCATTCAATCGCAAATCGTATCTCAAGAACGCCCCGTACAATTGGCTCTAAACATTCCAACCTATATCAATCTCTACGGATACGGTTACCGCAATGTTTACGAACTAGGTGAATTGGTCAACGTGAACGATAAACGGATCGCTTTCGAGGGTTCCATCGTCTCCGATGAATCAACCAAACCCGATAACCCAAAATAAACTCATGGGATGGCCCATCCGTCATTTCGGTAGATGATGATACAAAAGCTGGGAATGAAAGCCCCATCAATAACCCCCTTTTTTGAAACACAGAATCACAGACAGCACAAAGTTCTAAACATGTGGAGGTCGGTTCGGCGGACTTTGGGTCCCCGGTGCGTTATGCGACCCTCTCGGTCGATCGTCGTCTTTTTTGAAATGAACATGGCCGTTTCGCATCCGGTTTGAGAAGGCATTTCAAAGTCCGCTTCACGCACCCTATGAAACTGTGTGTAAATGTAAACCTCGTTTTGGTTTGTGCGGTATTGCTGCAGCCACTAAAACTTCGCAAGACCCAAACAGCTAGCGAGGAACCTGAAGCGAATCGATAACATTGTGACCTACTGGACGCACGGAATTACCAATGCGATGACAGAAGGAGCAACGGTAGGATCATGTCGATGACATGTCGAGCTAGAAGCCGACCTCTTGAGGTCGGCCTTGATCGCCAGCATTCCTAGAGTGATGCTGGAATGAATGGATAGCCGGGGCGAGTCGCCTCGCTCAATTAGAAACCTCTAACCTGTCCGTTGCTCAGTTCTGTCAATCGATCGATTGCTCGATTGGTTCGTTCTACCTCTGGAAACGCAAACTGGCGAAACCAACTCCAGCTCCCTCCGCTTTCCTTCGTGTACAAACCTCAATACCTGCTCCCTCAGGTATCGAGATCAAACTCCCGTCGGGGATCACGATCTGCATTCCGCTAACGGCTGCCAACTCGCTCGCTGAAATACTCGAACAAGTCTCTTAAGCGATGCTCGCAATCAACCCTGCCGTCCCAATCTATC
>JBJONT010000066.1:0-12513 GCA_046051705.1 Planctomycetota bacterium
TCTCATCCATAACGTTCTTGTGTCGACAACCTCTATTAAATGCTCTTTAACTCCTACTACCTTCCCTACACTCAGATCTGTATGCAAAACTGTCCCTGCAATAGGACTCGCTATTCGCAACTTCACAACTCGCTCCTGCTTCGGATCCTTCAGCATCCCATCGAGCTCGGCCGCATCCAACCCCAACCCTAACCAACGCCCCTTCGCAACCTCCAACTGCACCTCCTGCTGAAAGAGCGCACTTTGCATCTCTAATACCTTGCTCACAGGTATCGATCCAGAAAGACTCGCCCGTTGCGATCCCTCCAACAAACTCCGCGACAACTCAATCTCACTAGCCAAACTACGGATCTCACCCACCAATCTCTCAATCTCAGGACACTCTAACTCCGCAATTACCTCTCCACGCTCAACCTCCTGGCCCTCTACCACATGCATAGCGACGATCCTACCCTCCAACCTCGTAGAAACCATCGCCCACTGATTCCATGGCACCACCAGAGATCCATAAGCCGAAAACGTCTCGCGAGTCTTCCCCTTGACCACCTGAGATGCTTCAACACCCAACGCTCCAAGCGCCTCTGGACTAACGACCATCGAACCTCTATCAAGATCCACTTCCACCCCACGCGTCGGCAATGGCTTGTGCCCCTCATGCCCAAGAGCATTCCCTCCATGAAACACAAACAACACATTGAACAAGACCGTCAAAACAACGATTGCTCGATTCAAATAACCAAGTCGATTATCCATCGCCAACGCCCTCCTATCTCGATCCCAACCCACATCATAAACCACTACTGCTTGATGAAACTATCCGCAGGTTTAATCTCATCCGGACGCTCCTTCGCCTTCGTTACATACTCGTCAATACAAGGCGGACAGCAAAACGTATAAGTTTCTCCTCCAATCACCCAAGCAAACTCTTCGTTCGCTTTCGTTTTCGAAATAGGACATATCCGATCTCCTACCTTGGGATTATCGTCGTGCTCCGTGAGAACACCTTTAAACTTCACCGAAGGAACCGTCGCACCATTGCGATCGATATCTTCCTGCGTGTACTTACCCCCAGGGGTCAAGTACAACGTCCGTTCCTCCTGCGGCGCCATCGCCACTGCATTGCTCCCATGACCTCCTCCCTGCGCCTCTAAACGAAACGCTACCCGAAATCGCTCGCCATCTATCGGTAAATTAGGAACTGTCACCGTCAATGATTTACCCCTTAAAATCGCCGGCAACTCCCCAACAAACTGGGATACCATCCCTTCCGAATCTCCCTCCTGCCTCTCACCTCTCAACTCCACACTCACCGCCTCGGCCTGACCATCCCCCTTAATGTAACTGGTCAACGTCTGATCTTTGAGCTCCTTAATCCGGGTCTCATCCGATCCCAACATAAACACTCGCACCCTACCCTCGGCATCCAACAAAGCTTCCGCATGATAACTGTCTTCACCGATCTCTACGATCGCTCCACCATGCGCCCCGGGCTTATGCTCGTGCCCTCCAGTCGCATCACCATGCGATCCATTGTATTCCGCTTTTCCAACACTCTGCGTTTGAGTTGCTTCTTCGCGTGAACACCCTGCCAAAACAATACTCATCCCCAACCCGAAAACCAAAGTCCACCGATACGGTTTAGCATTTCGTTGCATGTGCATATCTCCAATAAAGAATGACTCAACTGCGAATTCAATCAGCCGATCAAACCGACCTGCGTTGCGAAAATTCGACTTGCGAAAAAGGAGTAATCCAAAAAGCTACCCAAAAAATGTACCTGCCGAAAAGCAAACTTTCGGCGGCAACAAGAAGTAGCACTTAAGATGGTCGCCCTCTCGGGCAACCTCACCAGCTAGACGGTGTCTCTATCGTCTCAGCAATTCCACCGACCCAGCAACGCGCAGCGAAGAGCACTGCTACCACCACACACTCTCCAAACATCTAGCGACCGTTTTCTCAATCCAACGGCATCAACATCCCCATGAGTCCCAGCCGGCATATACCAAGCCGAATTCCAAGCCCTAATTGTCCCCCCATCGCCAAATTCTTCTCCACCAAAACTCGTCGCGCCACTTACCCACAGGTATCTACCAACTTCACATCGACATTCACTACAAAGCTTATCGCTGCTGCGATGCTTTCCTGTACCCCCATGCCCCACACTGCTGTCGTGCCTAACAACACCGCTTGAACCACTCTCAGAGGCCGGATTCGACCGGCGACAACAAGGCTTAATCGAGCGATCAGCTCCGCCGACCGACATCTCCCCACTATCAACACGACTTACAGCACAACAACTCGCAAACTCACCGCCAGGGAGCAAACTTCCTGTGAGACAACAGCACGAAATCCCACCTACGATCTGCTGAATCGCTATGCAACCAACGAGCAAAAGGTGAAACCAAGCTGGACTCATACTTTAAACACTAGCCTCTAGCCTCCTGAGAATCAACCCTGCGCGAGCCCTCACCCCGATAACCAACCGCGAAATAGACAATCACGACCGTCACCAAAACAGCTAATCCCAACCAAAAACTGCGCCAATCAACTTCACCCGCTTGGCCTCGACACCAATAAAGCCAACTTCCCGTCACCAAATATCCAATCAAATTCCCTACCCCACCCACCATCAAACTCAACAAAGCTTGAGCGCGAGTTCTCCAAGCCGCATCGACTCGCTGCGCCAAGTAAATCTGCGTAGATATGTAAACGAAGGTGTACGCTAAACCATGCAACATCACCCCAGCCAATAACGGGTTCGACGCATCCACCGCATACAACAAATACCTCGCTAAACCACACAACAATCCGACCATGATCACCGGCTTGAGCTTCCACTGCACCATCAACCCACCGACAGCAAACATCACGGCGACTTCTATGACCTGCCCAAGCGACATCCAAGCGCTCGTTCGCTCCATACCCAGTGACTTCATGTGGGCAGGCGTATAAGGATAAAAGGCTGCAAACGGAACGGCGACCAACGCCGTCGTCAAAAAGATCGCCCGATGATTCCGATCTCGCAACAACGACAACGCATCCAATCCAAACCGTTGCCGCAGTGTCATCCGACGCACCGCACCTTCCACAACACCCTGGGGTATCAACAACGTATAACACGAAACCACCATCCACAAACAAGCGCTAAGCTGGAAGGTCCTCGCACTCGCATCCAAATGCATGCCGCTTACCAACCAACACCCAGCCATCCAACCAGCCGTTCCCATCGCCCTAATCGAGCCGAACTGCCTATGTGAATGCACCAACCTCGAAAAAACAATCGAGTTCGTCAAGCTATTCGTAGGAACACTCAACAACGACTGCATCTGCACCAACGCTAAGATCACCCAACCACTCCATCCCTGACCTAACCCATAAGCCACCAACCAAGAAAAACACCCCGCACCAATACTCACCCAACGCAAGACTTGCACCGGCGGAAACGAACGATCTGCCATCGCGCCAAAAAACAACGGGGACATCAGTGCAGCAATCGCCGAAGCTCCGAAAGCATACGGAGTCCACTCCCCCAATCCAGAAGCTTGTAGTACCGTCCCCATCGGTACAAACCACGCCGCGAGCGCCATCCCATGCAGAAACAGCAAACCCATCAACTCAATGCGTTCCGCCCAACCCAACTCCTTACTACTCACATCCCTCACCCGTTCCCAACCGCGCCCGCACTACCCTGATTCTCGCTAACGACTTCATGCACCCACTTGGCATACTCTTCCAATACCCAATCAAATGTCTTGACGGTTATCTCAGGTACTTCATAGGGATGCCGCGAACGCAACATCGCAATCACTTCCTCAAGCCTACTTTCGGTCGTCTTTAAACTCAACCGACACTCGGAATTCTGTTCAAGAGCCCCGCGCCACAGATAGGTACTCTCCACCGGGCCAGAGACCTGCGCACAAGCGACCAGTCGCTTCTCAACCATCACTTCAGCGATATCATCCGCCAGAATATCATCGGGCAACGTCGTAGAGACTTCTACAATCGCCCCAACAACACTGCGACCTGAACCCTTTGCGACCTCCACTCCCCACTCCTTGTCAGCTCTTGTACTTTAAAACCGAAAATCCATCTCAGCCATACAAGAGAGACTACTCGTATTGTAACGCCTTCGCAAGGTTCAATCGCGCCGCTCGCTCCGCCGGAAACAAAGCTGCAAGAATCACCAACAAAATCTCAGCGACAACCGCGACCAACATAAACTCAGGATACCACTGAAAACGCACGGCGTGTCCGGTGACAATCATGGTGCTCAAATTAATAACCGAAGCTACACCAACTCCTAACAAAACCCCCGGCAATACGCCGATGATCGCCATGATCAACGCCTGAGATAAAATCATCCGACGGATCTGACCTCGGGTCATCGCCACCACCCGCAACATCCCAATCTCTCGCGTCTGCTCGAGAATGTTCATCGCCAAAGTATTGATCAAACCAAAAGCTGCGATCAAAGCCCCCAGCGACAACACAACCCACAAACCACCGACCACTCCATCAATCATGTTTTCGATCATCGAAGCGACCTCTTGGAACGATTGCAACATTAACCCTTGAGAGTCGGCTAACTGTTGCAACGATGCGCGCACCTCCTCACGTCGACCCGGTGCTGATTGCACGATCACAGCATCAATCCCATCGACACTGAGCAACTTGCTCGCCTGCTGTGACTCCATATACAACGTTAATCCACCCGCCATATACTCGTTCGTCACACCCACGATCGGCAAACCGACCTTCCCCTCGTTCGTCTCTAACTCAATCGTATCTCCTAAACTCAACTGCATCCGCTCCGACAACACCGACCCTAATACTACCCCACCTGAACGAACCCCCTCCATCACTTTCACATCCTCGCCACGGATCAAATCAAAGTAATCCTGCGAAGCGGAACTGAACTGACGCACGATAACGATCACACTCACCTCACCCGCCCGCGCACTGACAAATCGCATCGTATCGAGCGTCTGAATCCCTTGAACCTCTCGCACCTTCTCCAAGAAACCCTCAGGCATGTCGGCCGCGTGACCACTGCTCATGTCCGGCATCGCCGAGCGAAGAAAGAAATCTCCCACCACCGTTCGCTTGTACCACAACTGAACGTCGCGAATGTTGTCAAGGATCGTGAAAGCCATCCCCAACCCCATCGCCATCGCAACCAACATGATCCCAATCGTCATCGCCGACCTACCTGGATGACGCAGTATCTGCTTCCTCGCCAAATGCGCCTCGGTCGGCATCCATAGCATTAGAGGGGCGGCCGCCATGCGGGTCAGCCAAGGCAACGACGCAGGCAACAAGAAAATGACCCCCAATATCACTAATACAATTCCCGCCGTCCCCGCACGAACATGCAAGATCCCAACCGTCGATGCCCACTGAATCCAAACCCCAATGGCAATCACCACGCAACCAACGATAAACCATACATTCCAAGTCGCCGTCGCGTCACCTTCCGACGTCCGTCTCATCGCTTCCGATGGCGACGATTTCGATGCCATCCAAGCTGGTAAGCTCGCACCCAACAACGAGACAAGCACCCCCGAGACAATCGCCAACACAATTGGCTCCCACTGCAAAGCACTTCGTGGAATCGCGATATCTAAAAGAGTCGATGTCGACTCGTTAAGCAACGTCGCTCCAAAATACCCGACGACACAACCAAGCACACTGCCGACAACTCCCAATATCGCAGCCTCTCGCAATACCATCACCAAGACTTGAGATCGCGTCGTGCCCAACGCTCGCAAAATCCCTAGCTGCCGACGCCGCTCCCCCACGTTCATCTGAAACGTATTGAAAATAATGAAACCAGCCATGATCAATGAGAATATCGTCGCAATCAGCAACCCTCGCTGGATCGCTACGGTACTCTCCCCAGCTAAATCACTACGCATCGGTGGTTGCCTAACATACACACCTTCAGGCAACTGCGCTGCAATCTTCGATTGCACTTCCGAAACAAGCTTCTCATCTTTTAAAACCAACTGAACCAAATCCAACCGATTCGTTGATCGTGTCCACTTTTGAATCGTTCTGGTCGATGCCATAAACACCGCCGATTGAAACGTTGATGTCGCATTGTTCGACTTGATAAAACCCGCTATCCGTGCCGACTGGTTCCCTGTCTTCGTCAACAACCGAACTTCCTGACCAAGCTCTAACTTCGCCGACTTGGCAAACCCCTCATCACACCATACCTCCTGCAAATCCGATTCACCGGACTCCTTCCCTGTCTTCCCCTTCTGAAATGGATCCACCCCAGAGACATACTCCAAGTTGCGGACCTTCTGATCCTCCAAGAAATCGACACCCAATAACTGCACCCGATACTTTACACCAGCCTTCCCCTCACCATCGATCGTTGTCATCGTCGAGTAACGACGCACCGAAGGGGAGATCACCGATATCTCAGGTATCTCTTTGAGAAATATCACATCGCGAATGTCGAACGAACTCCCACCTGCGGCTTGAACCTCCAAGTGAGCATTCCCCGTAACACTCTCGACCATCGCTCGCTGCGCAAGCCTCGCGCTGGCCGATGATAAATACGTCGCTACGATCGCACCAGCACCGATGACGATACTCAACAACGTTAGCAAAGTCCGAACAGGACGACTTTGCAACTCCCGCAACGATAATCGAAACAAAGCCATGTGCGCTTACTCAACCCGTCGCGTTCTGAACGGAAGTGATGTGAAACGCAGCCGCTTGCGTGTCAAAGTCTTCCTGGGATATATCCTTCTCAATGTTCCCATCCTTGAACTTCAACAACCGAAATGCACTCCTGGCTACCACCGAATCGTGCGTCACCATCACAATCGTCTGCTTCGAAAATGTAGCTAGATCCCGAAGCAACTCCGTCACTCGGCCACTCTGCCGTGAATCCAAATTGCCAGTCGGCTCATCCGCTAACAAGATCACCGGCTCGATCGCTAAAGCCCTAGCAATCGCCACCCGCTGCTGCTCTCCACCCGACAACTTACTCGGAATGTGATCCACCCGATGTGACATTTCCACCCGCTCCAGCGCAATGGCCGCTCGCTCCTTCGCCTGCTTGAAGGAAACCCCATCCAGTTGCAAGGGTAACGCTACGTTCTCCAAAGCATTCAAAGTCGGAATCAAATTGAACGCCTGGAATATAAACCCAATCTTGCGACGCCGCATCAGCGTCCGAGCGTCATCATCAAGCCTTCCAATGTCCACCCCGTCGAGCAACACCTGACCACTCGTCGGCGGCTCTATCCCACCAATAATGTTCATCAACGTGCTCTTGCCCGATCCACTCGGACCCATCAACGCGACAAACTCACCAACCTCAATTGTTAAATTGACCCCCTTCAACACCTCTACCGCGACGTCTCCCGCACCAAACTGCTTGGTTAAATTCCGGACCTCAATGATTGCCATAAATCCAGATGTTCATCCCGAGAAGTGAAAAGTCGTAACCCAAGCCGGAAAACCAACCGATGATTATAGCAACTCCCAACCTTTATGCATTCCCATCAAAACCAACCAATGCCAGCAAATATCTGCCAGCCTGGTAAGATTTAACGATCAGCGAAGACAGGCAAACACTCAGCCCCGTTTTCTAAACTCCTAACCCCGAAGAATCGGAGTCTTCCATAACATGCGACTGGTCGTCACTGGAGCAACCGGGCTCCTCGGAAACAATATCACTCGCCTCGCGCTCCAAGAAAGACACGAAGTTATCGCTATCTCGCGAGGAGCTTCCAAAGCACCCGCATTGGCCGATCTACCCGTCACCAAACTCGATGCCGATATCACCGACCCTGATCCCTTGAATCGTATCGATGGCCCCATCGATGCGGTGATCCACTGCGCTGCACACATCCATATCGGCTGGACGCGGCGAGAAGAAGGCCTCCACACAAACACCACGGGAACACGTAACGCTTTGAACCTCGCCCGCGACCGAAACGCTCGCTTCATCCACGTCTCGACAGTGAACACGCTTACCATCGGCAAAAAAAACGCACCCGCCGATGAAAACACCCAAGGTGACGGCCAAGTCCCCTGCACCTATGTCCTCTCCAAACGAGCAGCGGAAAAGGAAACTCTCGATGCCATCGCTCACGGGCTCGATGCGATCATCGTCTACCCAGGCTTCATGCTCGGCCCTTGGGACTGGAAACCCAGCAGCGGCCGCATGATCTGCGACTTGGCCAACGGCGCCCCACCCCTCGCACCCGCCGGCGGTTGCAGCATCTGCGACCCTCGCGATGTTGCCCAAGCGATCCTGCGCGCAGTCAATTGTGCTCCATCCGGTTCACGCTATATCCTCGCTGGCGAGAATTGGACCTACCTGGAACTCTGGAGGGAAATCACCCGACAGTTCTCCAAACGCCAACCCTGGACCTTCATGCGCCTACCAGCCCGCTTCATCGCCGGCACCGCTGGTGATCTCTACGGTCGCCTCACCGGTAAAGAACCCATCATCAACTCGGCCGCTATCGCAATGGCTTCCCAATTTCACTGGTACTCAAGCCAACGTGCAATCGATCAATTAGACTATAACATTCGACCCGTTAGCGATTCGATCCGCGATGCAATCGCCTGGCTGCAATCCCACAAGATCCTTCGCTAACCCAACCAGCGGATAATCCTTCAGGCCCACACAAGCCTCCTTACTAAACTAACTTAAAGGATCTTCGCTCTATGGCGTGGACCAAGTCGATGCGTATCGCCCTGCACCGTAGGCTGATCCCCTTCGGTATCGACACTCGCAAACTTCGTAAAGATCGTATCCTCCTCGAACAAACGATCTTCCCCTTCCTCATACAGTCCGCCCCTTATCAACGCATCCTCTTCGTCGGGACCGCTTGGTACAACCTGCACTACCCTCGACTCTTCCAACACAAAGAATTCTGGACGCTTGAAATCGACCCGAACCTCGCCCCCTTCGGCTCACGAAATCACATCATCGACTCTTGCACAACGATCGATCGACACTTCCACGAAAACTCTCTCGATTGCATCATCCTCAACGGCGTCTTCGGTTTCGGTCTCAATGATCCAAACGACATGGAACAGACTTGCGTCGCCATCCACAAAACCCTCAAACCTGACGGACTACTAATCCTCGGCTACAACACACTCCCCGATTCCACCCCCTGCCCTATCGACCACATCCAAGCCCTGAAACTCTTCTCACCTTTCACATTTCCACCCCTGAACACCCACACCCTCCAAACGGATCCTACCAACCAACACTGGTTCCAATTCCTCTCGAAACCAACTCACAACTAACCGCTATACATCCACACAATGCAACCTTCCGAAGCAATCGCTATCGAATCGGCTATCGCACTCGCTACTCGTTTTCACAACCAACAACGCGACAGCGATGGAGATCCCTATATCCTCCACCTCCTACGTGTGATGCTCGCTTGTAAATCCCCTCTTGCGAAACAAGCCGGCGTTCTTCATGACCTCCTTGAAGACACCTCCGCCACAACCCAAGACATCCTCGATGCCGGCCTGTCTCAAACCCTAGTCGACACCCTGAGACTCCTGACCCACTCCAAAGACCTCTCCTACGCTCAATACGTATTGAACCTATCGCAAGACCCAGTAGCGACAGAAGTCAAATTGGCAGATCTTCAAGACAACTATCGCATCGATCGGGTGAAATACCGAAGCGACTGCACCAACCACGACGCTCTACGCCTACAACGCTACATCCTCTCTCATCGCTTCCTCCGCAATGAAATCGACCGCGAGGACTATACTCAAGCCATGCGCAACCTCGAATAAACCACACCCGAGGTTGTGACTCGCACCTGACTTCGCTAACGCTTTTCCTTACTTCACTACAACCCTCCTAAGATTGTCCGCTAACACCGGATCGATCAACAAATGCCTCGGATCAATCCCCGCCTCATGCGGTAACTCGTCGACCTCAAACTCCAACGAATGCTCACCCTCGCTAAGCAACACCCGCTCGCGATGCAATAACTTCCCATACCGCTTGCCTGACTCAGGCTTCGAATAAGCCCCGACCTCCAAATAGTCGTTCATCGGCACCTCGGTCTCCTTTCCTATCGCATCCGCCTTCTTCTTCACGCACACAACGTCAATCTTGACGCGATACTTTCCATTCTCCAACTTCTCTGCTGTCGCCTTCGTTGTCTTATTCTCGAAAAGCGTAATATCCTCAAACAAATCCTTGATCAAGTACCGCAATTCCTCCGGCGTCTGCTCTCTTAATCGATCGACCAATGCATAAGCAGTTGGATAAGGAGGCCCCTTATACGAATACTCTTCGATGATCTGCTTCAAAGCCGCGTTAATACGGTTCTCGCCGATCATCTCCGAAAGATAAAACAAAGCGATGCCACCCTTTTGATAGTGTATGTACCCTTGCGATAACTCCACATTCATCAGTGGCCGCTCTTTGAGTTGCTCACTACCACGTGACCGCAAATACCGATCCATCTCATAGCGAAGGAACTTGTGCATGTTGTCATCCCCAACCGTCTGACGCATTACCATCAATGCGGTGTACTGCGCTAGAGTCTCTGAGAGCAGCGTTGCTCCTTGCACTTTTGCACCAATCACTTGGTGTGCCCACCATTGATGCCCCATCTCATGCGCAACGACATAAGTCACCATATCGATGTCGTCAGACTTCTTTGCATTCGCAATAAAACCTATAGACTCCGAGTAAGGCATCGTCCCAGGAAAAGCTTGCGCAAACGATGCTATTCTCGGAAACTCGATGATCCGAGCTTGCTTGTGCTTGTAAGGCCCAAACTCCCTTCCGCAATACTCCAACGTATCGGCTATCGCTTTCGACATCTTCTCGACATTC
The DNA here is from genome assembly GCA_046051705.1 of Planctomycetota bacterium. Classification (GTDB taxonomy): domain Bacteria; phylum Planctomycetota; class Planctomycetia; order Pirellulales; family Pirellulaceae; genus JBKCUI01. The sequence continues at coordinate 10,853 of JBJONT010000066.1, forward strand.
CAAGGGTGCTCCTTGTGATAATAGACCTCCGTATCGACATCCCCAACCTTTCCGCGAGCCACCTCGTACTTCGCCGATATAAACGAGTAGAAATTCAATGAAGGATGATCTACGCGATAGCGGTAGTAGTTCCGGCCACCTTCACTCCACTCCTGAACCAAAGAACCAGGCGCAACGGCGATCTGATCCCCAGATGTACTGATCACCGTCTCTACATTCACCCAATCCGAATCATCTCCGATGTAATGCAGATTGCAATTTGCGTCGCACTCACGCCGTAACTCAGGCAATGACTCAATCGGCTCCAACCCCCAAGCCTTTCGGCGACGAGGTGTCGAAAGCCGCTTCTCCGAGGAATACCCAAACGAGGGCGCGATCATATTGTTAAAGAACGTCCCATTCTGGACCAACTGCGTGTCACTTACGGAATTCTCAATCCCACGTGTTTGACTCGCCACCACCGCTTTCATCTCCAGTGACTCCCCAGGCTGCATCGGTGGATCCACGCGATAAACCTGCATCATCAATCGCTCATCCTCCGTCTCTAACGCCGCTCGCTCAATTTCGATGCTCGTCTTCATATTCGGTGCAACATTCATGTACAACCACTCAATCGGTGATTCAGACTTGTTGCGAATCGTCTGCTCCGCTTGCAACCGAACGTTACGTGTCTCGGGATAGATATCGATCGTGTATTTGATCGTCTCAATCTTCGGTTGCGGCACCGCTGCGACCTGCGAATAGGCTCTCTCATAATCCACCGCAATTTGCTCCCGATCCTGCGATGAAACGATCTTGTTCAACACCATGGTGTTGTAAGCCAACCAACCACCGACCAGCAACGCACTCACTCCAAAAACCAACGGAACCATCCAGCTCCTGAAAGTGGCACTCGCCAAGCCGCTCCTGACCCGATCCCACCATCGCTTCGGAACCCCCCGATGCATCACCACGTTGCTAAACCATATAAGAACTCCAGAGACCAATAGCCAGTAAAAACCAAACCACAACAAACCAGGCAAATAAGGCGCTATCCCAAACATGTCCGAATACACATGCCCAGGGAACGACCCAAACTGAACCAAATACGTTTCCCATCGAAGCCAATCCCAGATCTGACCATTGACGACGAAAAACAAAATGAACAACGAATACCCGATGTACTTGTTCGGCGCCAACGTATGCGCCATAAAAGCAATCGCTAACATAAAAAACAATCGCAACCCCCACATCCCAACCATCTCTTGCATGTAAACCCCAAGCTGGTAACGGGTATACCCTTGCGTCCACTGATAGAAAACGCCAATCAATACCCCCAACAACAAGATGCTCAACAGCACCACCATCATCGAGACCCAACGCGATGCAGTAAAAACACTGTTGCTCGCCGGTGTTGCCCCTACGATCTCATGAAACCGATTGTCTCGATCTCGCCAAACCAATACGCCAGAGAAAAATGTAATCACCGCCAGAGGAAGAATTAACAACGTCGAAGCGATCGTCTCAACCATCTGATAAGTCACTGGAAACGTTGGCACGCCGTAAGGATCAGAGAGACCAAACGCCAAACTAAAACCAACGTTGATCAAAGCAAAGCCCAATACAATGATGAAAGTCTTGCTAAAAACCACCGCAGACAAATCCATCTTCAACGTCGACCA
>JBJONT010000067.1:0-23983 GCA_046051705.1 Planctomycetota bacterium
CCGAAGGAGTCGCGTGTGGATCGATCTTCTCGATCGATTTCGAAAGCTTGGATCTGCTCGCTGGACATCATCTGCATAGCCCGTTGGGTCGAGATCGAGTGAAGGGTCTTGTTGGCATCCAAGTCACTGCGTCGACCTCTTCGGAACTGCTTCTCGAGGACTTCTAAGTCTGCGATACGTTTCTGGAACTGTTCGTCATTGACGCGGCTTTTGAGGTTAGGAAGTGGATTCTTGGGGTCGGAGAGTTGGAACGCATCCCATTGGCTTCCAAGGTAACCACCGCGCGAAGGCCATTGGCTTGAGAGGATTGAAACGTGTTTAGGGATTTCCAGGTTGCTCGATGATTGATGGCACAGGACAGATCCGATCGCGGGGTGGATCAGCGTTGGATCGGGACGCCAACCTGTCTTCATGTTGTAAGTTGCCCGTTCGTGATCCCCTTCTTTCGAGACCATGGAGCGGATCAAGGTCGCGTGGTGCATGACTTCGGCGGTTTGCGGCAGGGTGTCAGCGATTTGCAGATCTGGCACAGATGTTTTGATTGCTCGTGTAGGGCCGCCGATCGCGGAGTCGGGATGAGGGTCGAAGGTATCGAGTTGGCTTGGGCCGCCGTGCATCCAAAGAAGGATCAGGGCCTTGGGTCGTAGCTTGTCGCTGCGAGAGGTTTTTGTTTCGTTAGCCAGAGAGATCGATTCCGCGAAGCGGGTCCAGAACGGTAGCGACGTTCCGACGGCTAATGCAGGGGCGGAATGCAAGAGCTTGCGGCGAGACCAATGAGCAGATTGGGATACGGAGCTATCGGAACCATGGGATGAAGTTTTGGTGAACCGATTGCGGTAGGAATTGCAAGCTGCCTGAAAGTTCATCGTCGTGGGCTCACAGGTTTAGGGATGTTGCTCAATGTGCAGCATGAATTAATGTGCAGCATTTGATTATCGTCTGCGGTCAGGGAACGGTAGAGAAGCATTCGTTCCCGGTAAGCAAATCTTTACAAAAACTTTGCTAAAGGGCCACCTTGAGAAGCAAGTGCATCAATCTTTTTTGTCACTTCAGGGTTTTCGATCAGCGGAGGAGCGTGGTGAGGTTTCGTGCGAGCGTCGATAACCAGGGGGCCTGTGCAGCTCCAATGTTTGTGTTCGACGCATTCCCCGATCCCTCGCATGTCGATCGATGGATTGCTTCGGGTGAAGGTGACCCAAGTCCAGTTAGCGATCGATCGGCTGGTGAAATCCGCATCATCGACCAAAACGATGAGAGCGATTTGGGGTGAGCTTGATGGGGCGGAGGCGGACTCTCGGGTTGGAGGGATTTGATTGAAGCGTTGCATGATTGAGTCGAGCTCAAGTTTTGACTCGACGGCAACGACTCCTGGCAAGCAGAGTTTTGGGTGTTGGACACCTTCTGGAAGCTGCAAGTTCGATGGTAAAGTTCTGGTGAGTTCTCGCCGTTTCTCACCGCTTATGGCAGTGACAAGTTTCGAACCTTGATTCCATCCTTCGCCGGAGTAGTCCAACGTATCGATGGTGGTTTTGGTTTGAAAATGGAGCCCGTTCGCAAAATCGATCCGCTCGAAAACCCAGATGAAGAAAGATTGTAGGTCGTACAAGTCCGGGTGATTCGGATCGTTCCCATCGATAATGAACAGGTATTTCGCAAGGGACATTTGGCCTTGGCCGAGGATCGCATTGGCTTGGGTCAAAAGTTCTTGGGGGCGATTAGGTTTCTTGTAGGGAGTGTAGCGCTCTGAACCGATTGCGAGTAGCAGAGGGTGGACACCTGCGACGTCCACCGCATGGACTCCTCGAACTCCGGGCAGGACGCTTGGGATGATCGGACCGGTCAGTTCGTGGATCAGCTCTCCGAAAGTCGTGTCTTCTTGGGGAGGGCGTCCGACGACAGTAAAAGGCCATATCGCCCCGGGTCGATGGCTGACACTCTGGACGTGCATCCAAGGGAACGGGTGGGTTTTGGCGTAGTATCCGAGGTGGTCACCGAAGGGGCCTTCGGGCTTTAGCGAAGTTGGGTCGATGATACCGCTGATTGCGAAGTCAGCATCGGCGTAGATCGGAGCCGGGGCTTGGATCATGGGGATACGTCCACCCGCCATGGCACCGGCAAAGGTCAGTTCACCGACTCCTTCCGGCAGAGGCATCACGGCAGCGAGGCTCATAGCGGGGGTACCACCGACGGTGATGGTAACGGGGAATGGAGCACCTGCTGCAAGGGCTTGTTGATGGTGGACTCCGATACCACGGTGCAGTTGGTAGTGCAGGCCAATTTCGCGATCGGTTTGGTATTCGTTTCCGGAGAGTTGGATGCGATACATGCCGAGGTTGCACCGCGTAAGGTCGCTTCGGCGAGGGTTTGCTTTGTTTGCTGAAGTGCTTGATTGGGGTGGCAAGCTGAGGACTTGAGGGAGGGTAACGAATGGTCCTCCATCATCGGGCCATGAAACCAGCTTAGGCAAGTCGCTGATGCGACACGGGTTTGCAAGTACGGAACGGGCTCTTACCGAGTCGGCCCGCAGGGACTTCGGGAGCATCGTCCAAGCGGTCCAAGGAGCGGAGAGGTAGCGGGTGGGTTTTCGAAAGAAGGCGGTCGGGTCGATTTTTAATTCGATAGCGCGTCGGACGCGATCGATGGTATCGCGGAATAAGTATCGGGCTTGTTCGAGCGAGCCGAACAAGTTGCTTGCCATGGGGAAGGAAGTGTTGGTCGGGCGGGAGAAGAGGAGTGCAGGACCGCCTCGTGCGTAGACACGCCGTTGGATCTCGGGGATTTCCAGATGGGGAGACAGGGGTGTGTCGACTTCGATCAACCGTCCGGCAGAGCGCAGGTCTTCAACGACATCACGGGTAGATCGATGGCGCATAGGGAGCTTTTGTGGCGATAAGAAACGGGAGGCACTAGGTTGCCTACCCGTAATTGTCCCTGCGAAGCAACCATAGCAAGCCTAGGTCGCTGAGTTTCATAGTATGTGAACTTCCCCGCGACCATCGCATGCCTGGGCAGGGTAAGTTCATGAGGGCAACTTCGTAGCTTACGCTGCTACGATGTCGCGCATTTTCGGTTCGAGGTAGGTTACCGTCGAGGACATAGAAGCGAGATTGCCGTAGTCTTCCTCGGGAATTTGAACGCGATGACGTTTCCGCAGTTCCATCACGATATCCAAGAAGTCCATGCTATCGAGCTCAAGTTGCTCGCGAAACGACTTGCTGTCCTCAAGACCGGAGAGATCTTCATCGGGAGCGATGTCGCTCAAAATATCGAGGATCTCATTCCGGATTTCTGCTGCTGTCATGGATTGCGTCACTCCGAAGGAAAACGGCGAGGATAAAACTGCGTATGAAAAATAAGGGAGGCTTTCCGGGAGATCAAGCGAACCGTCTGACGAGCAGAACGGAGTTGATGCCCAGCATGCCGAAGGAATTATTGAGAATGTAGTCGACCCGTTCGAGCTCTTGGGGTTGGTTGATGACCAGACCGTCGAGCGCGCACTGCTCGTCTAAATTGTCCACATTTATGGTAGCATGGCAAACCCTGTCCTCAAAACTGGGTAAATTCCCTGCTAATTCCAAGGCTCCGGCGGCTCCCATCGTGTGGCCGATGAAGCTTTTGGTGTTGTTGAAACGGGTTTTTCCACCCCCGCCCGACCCGCAGAAGACTTGTCTCAGAGCGTCGGTTTCTTGGTTGTCCCCGCTGGTCGTTCCCGTGGCGTGAGTGCTGACGATGTCGATCTGCTCGGGGGTAACACCCCCGCGCTGGAGAGCCAACCGCACGCACTGGGCTTGCCGCTCCGGGTTTGGCAAGACGAAATCGGTGGCGTCAGTATTGATCGCATAGGAGACGATTTCAGCCAGAATGTTGGCCGATCGGGCTTTGGCGTCCGAAAGGCGTTCGAGGATGTACAAGCATCCTCCTTCGGCGACGACAATTCCATTTCGGTTTTTATCGAAGGGACGAGAAGCCTTCGTTGGATCAGCGTTGCTTGCAAGGGCACCTTGGGATTTGAAGGAGGCGAAAATACCGAAGGTGTGAATGCTTTCGGAGACCCCGCCGGCGATTGCAAGATCGCATTCGTGCAACCGCAGCATTTGGACACCTTGGATGATCCCTGCATTCCCTGCGGCGCACGCGGCACCGATGGTGTAGTGCGGGCCGGTGATCCCCATGTTCAAAGCGATTTCGCCGGCTGGGTTGTTGGCAACCGTTCGGGGATTGTGGTGGTGAGACCAGACGGTCGTATCGTAGTTAAACTGCGAGATCGAATAGATTTCGTTCTCCGTTTCCACGTTTCCGTGTTCGGTGATCCCGATATAGATGCCCACCCGGGACTTGTCGACATTTTCCCAATCGAGCCCACTGCGACTGATGGCTTCGCGGGCCGACCAAATGCCGATCGTGCCGGCTCGTGTGCCCCGACGCATATCGCGTTTGCTTTGGTATTTGACCGCTTCAAAATCGCACACCCCGGCATGGGTATCGCCGACGTAGCGAATGTTGTAATTGCGTACACCGCTGCGACCCGCCAACAGAGCTGCACGGTAGTCTTCGAGATTGTTCCCGTTGGGACTTGTCAACCCAACGGCCGTCATCACGATCCGTTGGTCATCGGGCAGTTGGCTTGTTCGATCGGAAAACAGCTTGCTCATCGCTTGGTTCAATTCGAATAAGAGGGATGGGTTGCTGGCGGGGAGGAAGATTTTCGTCCTCCGACCGGCAACCATGGTCAGAATTTTAGGGATTCAAGCCGACTCGGTAAGATTCAATCCGGCCTCGGTCATGAGAAAAACCGCAATCGAATCGGACTCGACCACACCCCGCGAATTCCCTCTCTCCCCTTAGAAAATCGCTTGTTGCAAGAAATAGACAAGAATTCCTGCGAAATAGCCAGCAAAAGCCAACGGAGTGATCTTTTTCAAGTACCAAAAGAAATCGATTTTTTCGAGCCCCATCGCAGCCACCCCGGCAGCCGATCCGATGATCAAACAGCTTCCCCCGGTCCCTCCGCAATAAGCTAGCAACATCCAGAACGGGTCGTTTAAGGCGTTGGTTGACGAGTACATTTCGATCCCTGCCGCGACCAACGGTACGTTGTCTACCACCGCGGAGACCAATCCGATAATCACCGCGATGAGCGATTGGTTCTTCAATGTGGCTTGAAGCCACTGCGCCAATTGCGTCAAGACACCGATTGATCCGAGCGATCCGACTGCGAGCAGGATCCCGAGAAAGAACAAGACGCTTGACATGTCGATGCGTCGCAGAGCCGCCAAAACCCCGGTACTGCTCTTGGTCTTCTCATCCATGGTGTGAGAGACGAGTTCCGAAGCGAGCCATAGGAAACCCAAGCTAAGCATCATTCCCATGAATGGGGGCAAGTGGGTGTAGGTTTTGAATATCGGAACGCTTAGTAGCCCCGCGACTCCCAGAAATAGGAAGAGTGCTTTGTGCCAAGTTTCAATCGACCTCTCTTCGCGATCTGCGTCGGTTGCTTGCGGAGCTTCTAGTTCACCTTTGAGTTTCAGGGAAAGCAGGATTAGCGGAACGAGCAAGCATGCGATGCTGGCCAAGAATAAATCCCGCATCACTTCCCATTCCCCAATCTTGTGCTTCATCCAGATCATCGTCGTTGTCACGTCGCCTATGACCGTCCAAGCGCCACCGGCATTGGCGGCGATGACCACTACACCGACGTAGAGAAGTCGAAGTTCTCGGTCCGCCACAAGCTTGCGCAACACCGAGATCATAACGATGGTGGTCGTCAGATTATCCAAGACTGCTGACAAGAAAAACGTGCAGATACCGATGACCCACAGCAAAGTCACTTTGCTTTTGGAACGGACAAATTTGGTGATCAACGAGAATCCTTCGTGTGCATCGACGAGTTCGACAATAGTCATCGCGCCGATCAAAAAGAACAAGATCCCTGCGGTTTCTGAGAAAAGGTGGCTCAGTTGTCCATCGACGAGGAAGTGTAGTTTTGGATCGACTCCACCTTCGGATTCACTCGCAGCCTGCATTGTGTGCCAAGCGTCGTAAGCGGCTTGCGGAACAAGCGAATCGTAAGAGATTGCGTACAAGGTCCAGCACAAAACTCCGGTGAGGATAGCCGAAGCGGCTTTATTGATGTGGAGCTGATGCTCTAAAGCGATGGCCAAATACCCAACGACAAAAATCACAATGATCCAAGTTAACATGCATGACACCGGGGATTGAGAAGGAAGGGACTGAGTAATTCGATTCGATAAGTAATTAAGCCGTGTGGTTGCAATTAAGACGTGTAGTTGCAACTAAGCAGAAACTCGTTGGCTGCGACTCAAGCTTGTGCGTTATCTGGTCGGACGATGTGAACCAAGTCATACCAACCGAGCAAGCAGACTTCGGGGATATCCGCCCAATGGCTGTTCGGTTCCCAATGGGAGTTTCCACAATCGGGGCAACAAGGTTCGTTAGGTTCGTTACCTTGCGTGAACTTATGTTTGAGACTTGGGTCAGTCCAAACGGTTTCGCATTCGTCGCACAGGATCGAGCCGGTAAGTCGACCTCGGTGTTGGCAGACGCGCACTCGGCACAAGCCATCCCCGCAGACCGGGCATTTCTTTACGTAAATCAAAAATGGTTTTGGCATCAAGACTTCGGATGGATTGCGGAAATTTTATTGGACAGGAAAAGCGGTGATCAAGTTGCGGTCGCGAAGTACGATTCGCATCCGCTTGAGTTTGGGATATTTGCGTCGAGCCCCTTCGGTTCCTCCAAGGTATCCGATGGGTTGGTCGAAGGGGGCTTCGAGAATCGTCGCTCCGTCGTCGTCTCGGATCTTCGTTCCCTTCGCGTGACCTTTTGCCCGTTTGTACGCATCGTCGATGGCGACGAGGAACGCCGACATGTCGCCGTCGAACACTCCGTGACTTCCTGGGCGATCCGGCTCGTCTCGCAAGTGTTTCGCGATATGATCAAGCCGGTGGCCTTCTTCGCTTCCGGGTGCATAGATCAAACCGGCGGGGGATTCATAGCGATCGCGTCCGACCGGTTTAAGGATTCGGTATTTTGCGTCGGATGCAGGTGGATCGGCCGTCGAAGCTTTGTTGGTTGAGTTGTTGGTAGTGTTGCTTGTTGACTTGGTCGCACCGCTTTGTGCTGTCTTACTCGCAGAGCTCGGTGTTGTGTTACTCGCTCCGCTCGGTGTTGTATTGCTCGCGGAGCTCGGTGTTGTATTGCTCGCACCGCTCGGTGTTGATTTTCCTTCTGGCGGTTTGGTAGATCTTGAATTGGTGGATCCTGTATTTTGGGAGCCGGAATCGGCAGTTCCTGACTTCGTATTGTTAGTACTTGTTTTGTCAGTACTTGTTGAGCTCGGTTTTGTTGAGCTTTGGCTTGTTGACCGGGGGGTTGTCGAATTGTTCGAGGTGGACTTGGTGGTCTGCGAGTTCGACGGCGTTGATTTCGGTTCCGGCTTTTTGGTGACCTTGGCCGGGGGTTCTTGGCCAAGCATTGCAGCGACGGTGGGCAAGTTCCATCCGAACCACGAGTTCAAGCGAGGTTGTAAAAGGAAGTAGACCAGGGCGATCGCGATGATGGCGACGACCCATTTTGCGGGTAGTACCCGCAACACACTGGCAATCGTGTCGGTTTCGTTGTTAGAACGACGCACCATAAGAGCAAACACTTTCGGGTTTTCAGTCGCTCGCCGAGCGATCCCAGCTTAATGGCTCTGGGATCGCTGCTCGAGTTCTTGTAAGATGCAATTACGGAATTTGCATCGTGTTGATCACCTTATGATAAACCAAAGAGCGTTGGTAGACCAACAGGCTCCCGGATAAGCAACTCGGATAAGCAACTCGGTAGCCGAGAATTTGGGGCGACATCGGGAGAGGTGTCGGAAGGATATCGTAAGAAACGCGAGTAAGAAACGTGAAGAGTGTCGACGGAATGCCTTTCGAACGCGTGTACGAGTTATTCCGCAATCCGGGCGAGATGCGAAGCCGCTGGGATAGCTGGAAATCCCAAGGAAAGCGACCTTGGAGAGGCAATGTGTATAGTCCCGAGACGAGTTATGGGCGTCATCGTGGCCCTGCACCTCGTTCGTCTTATAGTGCCGCCGTCATCGCGGCGATCCTTCCTTATCAAGATCGCTGGGTGATTCCGTTGACGTTGCGGCCCTCGAACTTGCCGGATCATGCCGGACAAGTCTCTTTGCCGGGGGGAAGGCGAGAAGGGGAGGAATCTTCCATCGAAACGGCTTGTCGCGAGATGTCTGAAGAGCTCGGGTGCACAACGGATGGCTTGGTCATCGCAGGGGAATTACCTAGTCTTTACGTCTACGCTAGCCGTCATAGCGTCGTTCCAATCGTAGCGATCGGTACAAGCTTTCCTTCGATGAAGCCTTGTTTAACCGAAGTCGATAAAGTTTTACTATTGCCGGTCGATAAGTTGTTGGAGCAAGACCCTGAGCATCGAGAATTGACGCGAGGTTCGATGAAATTCTCGGCACCGGGTTTGTGGGTCGATGGATGTTGGGTTTGGGGCGCGACGGCGATGATTCTTGGTCAATTGCGGGAAACTCTTCGACGACTTGCGTAAGCATTGGTATCCTCCAATTCAACGGTTTACGGCTATAATCGCCTTGGGTGACATTGATCTCCACGGGTGTAGTTGCCCTGTTGCGAAATAGTGATTTAAGAACAACTTCAAGGACTGGTGAGCATGGACGGCGATGACTTTGAATTCATTATCAAGAATCAATCGAGCACGGGGTTGCAAGCTGTCTTGATTTATGATGGCCAAGAAGATCCGTTTGCATTTTTCTTTGGGCACAAAATCAGCGAGCAAGGCTATAGCGGGACGTTGGTGTTTCTCGATCCTGCTCAATCGCTTGATGAGATCCCTTGGGAACCCACCATTCTCAATGTTGCGGACATTCTCGATACGAACATGAGTGTGCAGTTGCTTGATGTAGAAATCATGGCGCGGTTTGATCCGACTGAAATCGAGCAGCCGACCATGCGTCACAATCGTATCTCGCGAACCACGGTCGATTACGAAAGCTTTGAGTTGCAAATCGAAGCCATTGCGACGGAGGATTTTGAGAAGCTTGAAAACTCCGACGATGAATCATCGGAGCAAGCTTTGGGCGAGGATTTGTATTGGCCGGTAGCCAAGGCGGAGTGCATCATGGATAGCGAGCCACCTGTTGCTGCTATCTTGATGCAAGACGCATCGCTGTGCACGGACGAGCATACTCAACACTTCGTCAATTGGTTGGGTCATGCGGTGAAGTGGCCAGATAGTATCCGTGTATCGATCTGCATGCCAGCACAAAGCCTTGGTCGAATCGAGCTCGAGAAACCGCAGTAGCGGTTGTTCGAGAGCACGTAGTGCGGGTCTCCCGGCCCGCTGTCCGCCCAGTCGTAGTGCGGGTCTCCCGGCCCGCTGTCCGCGCAGGTCGTAGCGCGGGTCTCCTGGCCCGCAGTCCGCCCAGTCGTAGTGCGGGGCTCCTGGCCCGCAGTCCGCGCAGGTAACTAACCACCCTCCTTACTCTAGGTGACGTCTCGCTGCGCTCGTAAGCGGCGGCCCAGGAGGACCGCCCTACGATCAAGCCACTCACGACATTCACCCTACGATAAGGCCTCACGACATTCACCCTACGATTGGGGCGGCCCAGGAGGACCGCCCTGCGAACAAGCGTCTCACGATCATTCACCCTACGATTAGGGCGGCACCATGAAGGTCCTAGTTTACAATTCGCATTTGCTCGCCGAGCAGCGCCCAGACTTTCGGAGTTGAAGCTTGGTTCGGATCGGCGGAGCGAAGCAGTGCGCGGGTCGCTTCTGTTCTAAACCCTTGAGCTTGCAACCATCCGAGGATCTTGGACTCGACGATTCCTGCTGCGCTCAGTGGGTTGCTTGACAAGCTCACCGAAGAGTTGTTAGAGGCATGAATATCGATTTCATCATCTGGTCCTCCGAGAAGTTTTCCGAGGTCAAAACCGCTGGAAGCTTCTGGTCGGTGGACGATTCGAATTTTCTCTAGACCTGAGCGTTTTGCGACCATTGATACGGCATCGTCGAGACCGCCGATTTGATCGATCAGTCGGTTCGACTTAGCTTGTTCGCCCGACCAGACTCGTCCGCCGGCGAGTGTTGCGAGGGTCTCGACGGGGATCTTGCGAGAGTCGCTAGCGAGTTGTAAGAACTTCGAGTAAACCTGGTCGATGAAAGCTTGCATCATTTCGATATCGGATTCGGACCAAGCGCGGTTTAGGGCGTTGAGACCTGCGGCGTGATCGAGGGTGATCGGTTCGATGTGGACGCCTGCTCGACGCATCAAAGCGGCACCGCTGAGTTTCATCGAGAAGACACCGATTGAGCCGGTGATGGTGCCGTGTTCAGCGAGAATTGGCTGTCCGATACAAGTGATCCAGTAGCCACCTGATGCGGCCATTTCACCCATCGAGAAGACGATCGGCTTTTTCTTGGCTAACGCATCGAGAGCTTGGCGAATCGCTTCGCTTGCAGTGGCGCTGCCACCGGGTGAATTGATACGAATGACCACACCTTTAATGCGATCATCTGCGGTGACTTCTTCGATCATCTTCACGGTCGGTCCGGAGACGATGGATCCTGGGCTTGCGTCTTTGCCATCTTCGATCGCTCCGCTCAAGTGCAATACAGCGATGGAGTCTTCTTTGATTTTAGCGGTGGATTCTTTGGCTGGTGCCATGGCTTTGCCCATCAGCTCAAAGAAGGAAACTTCGCGTTTCGGTTTGGATTTTGGTGTAGTCCATTCATATTCGTCACCGACTCGATCCATGATCGTCTTTTTCATTGAACCGTATGGGGCGAGTTGGTCGACCAATCGATTTGCAAGGGCGTCGGCTGGCAAGAGCATCCGTTTCTTTTGAAGTTCCCTTACCGTTCCAACTGGTAGATTGCGACCTTTGGCGATTCGGCTTAGTTGAGCACCGTTGATCGATTCGATCATCGCAAGGTAATGTTGTTTCAAGTGGGGAGACATTGTGGCGTTTAGGTACGGTTCGACCGCACCTTTGAAATCCCCTGCGCGGGTTACCGATGCTTGGATACCAAACAAGTCCATTGCATCGCGGTAGAACATCGTCTCCATCGAAGAGGAAGGCATATCGATAGTGCCCATGTCGGCCATCAAGACTTCGTCGCACGCTGCGGCGATAGCAAGCTGAACGTTGCTTGCGTTTTCCAACCAAGCGATACACTTTTTGCCATGTTCGCGCAAGTGGTTGATTCGGCGGGTCAACTCGTCGAGTTGAGGTGAGTTCAATCCTATTCCGGTTGCTGAGAGATCGAAAAGGACGTGGGTAACGAGTTCTTCGTGGCTTACTTCGTCGATGTAATCGCAGAGGCGGTAGAAGGATTTCGGTTTGCCGCCACCGCCACCGAGGAGCAGAGAAGTCGGATCGAGGCCAGCGCCGCTTGGGAGATCTTCGTAGGTGCCGCTCAAAGCCAGTACTCGCACTTGTTTCTTTGCGGGTGCTTTGACCGTCTCTTTCTTTGCCGCAGGTTTCGCATCGGCCGGTTTCAAGTCCGGCGTTGGGGGAGTGGGGTTAGCGGCAGGGGCAGGGTTAGCGGTAGGGTCGGGGGTAGTTGCGGGAGCAGGCGCGGTTTGAGCCGCTGGTGTTTCGGGTGATTTATCTTGGCCGACCGCTGGAGCGGTGAAAGGGATGCTGCTGGCGATGGCGATGCAACCGAGCCAGTTCAGTGGGGTGGTAGGTTTCCAGTTTTTCAGGAGCAAGCTGCGAAGGACGGACATGAATGACACCTTATAAATAGAAAAGGGAATCGGCGATTCCACTTCGAGTTAAACCGAAGATAATTGAGAGGAGCAGGGGCGAAATCATTGTGATTTGCGTTAAACTAGGAGGCTAGCGTCTGATGGACGGAATTTTGCAAAAATCGTTATTTAACCAGCAATGAAATCTGACGGATGATTGTAGCGATCGATGGCCCGGCAGGGGCGGGTAAGAGCTCGGTAGCCCGTGCTTTGGCCGACGAATTAGGATTTGCGTTTCTCGATACGGGGGCGATGTATCGTTGCGTGACCTTGGCATGTTTGCGATCCGGGGTGGCGTTGGACGATCCAGAGAAATCTTTGTCGGTAGCGAATGCATGCCACATCGAGCTTGGGGTCGATTCCGTGAAGCTCAATGGCGAAGATGTTTCCAAAGCGATTCGTCAGCCGGAAGTTTCCCAGTCGATCAAACCGATCGCGGGGCATCCGGGGATTCGCGCTTTGATGGTCGAGCAGCAGCGTAGGATCTGTGCGCAGGGTGATTATGTCACGGAAGGGCGAGATCAAGGGACGGTGGCGTTCCCGATGGCCGAGTGCAAGATTTTTCTTACGGCAAGTCCTGAGGAGCGAGCCCGCAGGCGGGTTGAGCAATTGATACGGGGTGGTGTACAAGCCGAATACCAGGCGATACTCGCTCAGCAGAATGAGCGCGACGCGAACGATTCGAATCGAACCACGGGGCCTTTGCGAGCCGCCACCGATGCTATCTATGTGAGCACCGATGGAATGAGTGAGCAGCAAGTCCTCGAGCAACTCTTGACGATTGTCCAGAGCAAGCAGGGGAAGCGATGAGCAAAGAAGAATCTTCTGCGAACAATCCTCAGCGACCAAAGGTTCCTGAGAGCAAGTTGAGTTTGGCGACTCGCAAGTTCTTTTACAGGGTGCTGCGAGTTTTGGCGCGAATCTTGACCGTGTTGTGGTTTCGAATTCGTGTCGATGGTCGGCACCATTTGCCCGCCGAAGGGGGCGCGATGTTGCTCTCGACTCATCAATCGCTGATGGATCCGGTCTTGGTCGGGCTTGCATGCAACAGGAATTTGAATTTCCTCGCTAGGCATACGCTCTTTCGAAATCCCGCGTTCTCGCTGCTTTTGAAAGTTCTCGATTCCATCGAGATCGATCGTGAGCGAGGCGGAATCAGCGGCTTGAAAGAGATGCTTGCGCGTCTGAAGCGGGGAGAGATCGTGTTGCTATTTCCAGAGGGGACACGCACCCCTGACGGTAACATTTTGCCGATCAAACCCGGGTTTTTGCCCGTTGCGAAACGTTCGGATGTTCCTTTGGTTCCTGTCGCCGTCGTGGGTGCTTATGAGTGCATGCCCAAGGGGGCTAAATGGATTTTTCCGAAACCGATTGCGGTGGTTTTTGGCAAGCCGATCTTGGCAGAGGAGTATCGGAATTGTTCCGATCAAGAGGTCATAGGCAAGCTCTCCTCTTCGTTGGCAGATCTTTATCGTCAAGGTAAGCAATTGATTGAACCGGCCCGGTGAGCTGGGATCCGGCTGTGCGTTGATTGATTCAGATAAAAGATCGGTAAGGGAATAGAAATTCGCAGAGTTGGTTCGTTCGGATTCCCCAAGTCCATTTGAAATTGTGTTACATTGCGCACAAACCTTCCTGCTCATCTTCTCCGAATCCCCAAAGAGCGACCCCTATGCATTGCATCAGCCTATCGCGGCTCATCGCTTTTGCGTTTTGTTTACTTTCGTATCCCTTCTTTATTGCAGGTGTACTTGAAAGAGGGGTATGTCAAGAGCCACCCCCGGATGCGGATTTGCGTTTTGAAGCATCGGTGGGGAATTCCGGATTGTCGCTTGAGTCAGCCGGGGTCGCGGCGCAAACTACGCTTTCTTCCGATGCGTTGATTGTCGTCCGTTGCAATGTTCGCAACGGAGGGGATCAGACTGCGGTAGGGTATCTTTCGGGTCGCGCGGTGGGGAATCTCGGAGAAGACGATCGCAGACGGATCGAGATTCCACCGAGGCAGATTCGCAGTTATGAGTTGCAAGTCAGGCCGCCACAGCCTTTACCTGACAACAAGGTCGATATAGAGGTATCGCTCTTCGGTTTGAAGGATGGGAAGGAGTCGATGGTGGTTCAAGGCCAGGAGCCGGCCACGCGAATCGTCACCATTTGGCGACCTAGCAAGAATCCTTTGTTAGCGGCCGTATCTTTGGGGCGCGAAGAGCCAGAGCCGCTTGAATGGCGATGGGCGACAGCCAAGCCTTTTGGTCCTTATGAGTTTGCGATGGCCAGTCGCGTCGATGCGGAGCTGACCAAAGACTGCATCTCGTTGGATGCGGTTCCATTCCCGCTCAATCCGATTGACTGGAAGAACATCGATCTGCTGATGCTCGCCGAGTCCAATGCGTTGCGCAATACGGCGACGGTTGGTGTTTTAAGAAATTACCTCAATTCCGGTGGCCGAATATGGGTCATGCTCGATACGATCGATACTTCAGAAGTCGAACCGCTGCTTGAGCCTCATCAGCAATTGCAAACGATCGATTCGCTTCACTTGACGAAGTTTGAAGTTCGCCCGAAGCTTGAAACTGTCGCACCGAAAGATCGTATTGTGGATCTCGATGCACCGGTGGTCTTCAAACGAGTCTTGCAACAAGGGGGAACGGTAGGTCACTGGATTGATGGTTGGCCTGCATCGATCGTCATGCCCGTAGGGCGTGGAGAATTGATTGTGACCACGCTTGAAAGTATGGCTTGGATTTACCCTCGCAAATCCCAATGGAGCGATGATCCGTTCTTTCAAACCGCATACGAGATGCGTCCCTGGGCCAAACCCCTAATCGATATGGTTCACCTCAAGCGGGCTTCTCCGTTGGTGTCATTGAAAGATTCCAATTATCCATTGGCTCGGATCGGGAACCCGGTGGTGCCTCGCGGTATCGTTGCAGCGATTCTCAGCACGTTTTGTCTAGCGCTTGTGGGGGCAGGTGTGTGGCGAATGTGGGCTGGTGATGCGAAGTGGATTGGATGGATCGCTCCCGTTCTCGCCGCATTGGCTTCTATACCGCTGATTGTGTTAGCTTGGTCGATGAAGCGTGACATTCCAACGATGGTCTCGTTGTTGCAGCTCGTGCAGTTCGAATCGCCCAGCGGAGGATCGTTGAAAGAATCGGCAGCTGTTTATCTTCCCGAGTCGCGCGATATGACGTTGCAAGGATCGGCAAGTGGCCATGCTGCTCCCGATCCGGCGATCTCAAGTGGAATCAAAACCGTGGTTACCAACGACTTTCAGGATTGGCAGATGACCAATGTCGCTTGGCCTACAGGGACTTGGAGATATCAATCCGAAGTTTCACTGCCGGGATTGCAATTCACCGCTCGCGGTGAGTTTACAGAACAAGGTGCAATCGTCTCACTCCCTTCGAATTTACCTTCTGAATTATCGGCACCGATCATCAATTACGTGCCGGGTGCTCCGGTGCTTGGGACTCCGATTGAGTCGGGCGTTTCCACCGATGAGTCTTCAGCGGCGCGAACGAGATTGCTAGTCGACGGTGCTTATCCTGCTGAAGGCCAGCGATGGACGCTGGATACGATCGTTGGCGAGGAACAAGTTCGACGAGCGGAGATCATGCAAAAGATTTTGGAGACGACAGACCGATTGCAGACCGTCTCGCGAACAGTTCTGGGTTGGTCTGAGTTGTTCGATCAGGGACCGCAATGGAAGGAGTCCATCGAGCGTCGTGGGACGGCGTTGGTAACGATGCCGATGACATTGGAAACGCCGGAGGTTGGGGCGAAGATATTGGTTCCGTATCCGTTTATCGAAGTCAAGACATCGAGTTTCGGGGTGTCATCCCCGGTCTTTATCGACGCGATCGGTCGATGGATTATGCAGTCATCGAACCGCGCTGAGACCCATTTGGAATTTCGATTGCCTTCGGAAGTTTTACCGCTGAACCTCTCCGAGATAGAGATTGATTGGGATCTTGCAGTGCCCCGCCGCGACGTGAAGCTTTCGTGGATCAAGTCGGGTGACCTTTCGGTGCATGACTTGGTGTCATTGAAGGAACCCTCGATTCCGTGGAAGTCCGTGTTGAAGGATCCGGATTTGCTCAAGGAGTTCGAGGACGGCTTGTTGATTGTTCGCCTTGAAGTATCCGATGATCGCGAGGTCGGTAGCAGTATTCCTTGGCGCATCAAACATTTGCGGATGAATGTACGTGGTACGACGTTGCCTCGCCACGGCTTGGTGTCAACCAAGTCGGCAGTAGAGCCAACCGTAGCATCACCTGTCACACCCGCTTCACCTGCTTCTTCGGACACCAATCCATAAAAGAGCTGTAGTCCTCTTTTGTGGATGAGTTCCGAACATCAATGTTCATTCCATCTCTCCCCTAATAATTCCTAAGTGCGATCGAGACTCCAATGAGCGAACGCGTTCTTGAAACCAAAAACCTCACCAAGCGATACGGTGACTTCACTGCCCTAGATGATTTATCTATCCATGTTGATCGTGGGCAGATCTTGGGGTTTATCGGTCCGAACGGTGCGGGCAAGACCACCACGATCAAGATTCTCGTGGGGTTGTCGAAACCCACCTCTGGGTCCGCATCGATTGCGGGGGTGGATTGCAGCGAGAATGCGTCTCGGATCAAGCGGTTGGTTGGATACATGCCGGATCGGTTCGGGGCATACGACAACATGCGGGTCCACGAGTATTTGGATTTCTTTGGAGCAATCTTTGGTATTCCGTTGCGGAAACGCAAAGCACGGATTTCCGAAGTCATGGAGATCACCAATACGGCGTATATGCAAGACAAGTATGTCGAAAGCCTTTCGCATGGTATGCAGCAGCGAGTGGGTATTGCACGAACGTTGCTGCACGATCCAGAAGTATTGATACTCGACGAGCCCGCCAATGGGCTTGATCCTAAAGCTCGCATCGAAATGCGGCAGTTGCTTTTGCAGTTGGCTGCACAAGGGAAGACGTTGATTGTTACAAGCCATATTCTTCCTGAGTTGGCGCGTATCTGTAACGTGGTAGCTATCGTGACGAATGGCAAGTTACGTGCGTTCGGTTCGGTCGATGACGTGATGAGCAAGCTTTGTCCGCAGAGGAACTACGAAGTACAGCTTGCGACAAGCGAAGCGATGGAGCAAGGCGAGAAGACACTTCGGGGAATGTTGACCGATTCGGAACCGATTTCCTCAAGCCCAGCAGAACTGACTTTGAGATTTCCGACCGTGCGCTCCGAAGCTGAGCTTTCGGAAGTTCTTTATCGGTTGGTTGGTGCGAAGGTTCCCGTGGTGCAGTTCCGAGAGGTCACAAGTGATCTTGAAGATGCATTCCTTTCGGTTGCGGGAAAGGACTAATCGAGCATGGCTCAAACGAGTGAAATACAAAAAGATATTCATCGCGATGGCTCCGAAGAGTCGGGCTCGGCGTTGAGTGCAATCATCGCCAATCCCATCTTGCGTCGCGAGTTATCGACGCGACTTCGTAGTCCCAAAGCGCTCCTAGCGATCGCTTTGGTGGCGATCATTTCTTGCGGATTGGTTCTGATGCGGTGGCCAAGCGAAGCGACGATCGATTTGGTCAGTCAAGGAGCGGTGCAGGTTTTTCAACCTGTCTCTTATGCGATTGCGATTGCGATCATGATGTTGATCCCGGCGTTTCCGGCTACGGCGATTGTTTCCGAGCGCAAGCGAGGTACGTTGACCCTCTTGCTGAATTCCCCAACGAAACCGCTGTCGATTTACCTTTGGAAACTATTCGCCAATGTGTTGTTGGGGATCTTGATTTTCTCCGTTAGTCTTCCGGCAATCTTCGCTTGTTATGCCATGGGTGGGATCTCCATCTCGAGTCACATTTTACCTCTATTGTGTGTGCTGCTTGGGATGGCGTTTCAGTATTCTGCATTGGGTTTGTGGGTGTCGAGTCGATCGCAGTCCACCGACGCTGCTTTGCGATGGACTTATGGGATCTTGCTCTTTCTGGTCGTTTTATCGATCGGACCGAGCGTGCTTGTGGGCAAGCTGACGGGGTTCAAAGCGACCGTAGCACAGTTGCTAACGACCCTTTCGCCGATTCCAGCTTTGCAACAGATCACTGGTGCGCAGGGGCAATCGCAAGCGATCGGGATCAGTACTGGTTGGGTCGAGTATTTGGGAATGAGTATCGTTACAACGATCGGGTTTGCGATTGCAACGCTGCTCAAGCTTGATCCGCTGTTGTTGGATCGAGCAAGGCCGGCTGGTAAGGTGATTGAGACAAAGCAATCGAGTTGGTTGCGAAGGCTCTCTTATCTTGTCGATCCGCAGCGCAGAAAATCGGGCATTCCGTTTTGGTTGAATCCCGTCATGGTCAAGGAATTTCGAACTCGCAAGTTTGGGCGATTGCATTGGTTGCTGAGGCTTATCGCACTCGGGGCTGTTGTGTCGCTGTTGTTGACCGTGGTAGCGGCGACTGGAACGGTCAACTGGGGTGTCGAGCGAATAGCGGCGTCGATGGTGCTCATGCAAGTCGGTTTTCTACTGCTGCTTGGGCCAAGCTTGGGTGCGAACTTGATCGCTTCCGAAGTTGAGAGTGGCGGCTGGCAGCTTCTTCGAGCTTCGCCGATCTCTCCTTGGAGAATCTTAAGTGGCAAGTTGCTCAGTACGTTTTTGACTTTGTTGTTGTTGCTCTTCGCGACCTTGCCAGGCTATGTGATGATGAGTTACATCCAGCCGGCGGTAGGAGGTCAGGTGGGTAATGTGATCATTTCGTTGCTGATTGCGACGGTGATGGTGACGATCATCAGCGCGTGCGTGAGTGCTTATTCGAAATCCTCTGCGGTTGCGACTGCAACGAGTTATGCGATTCTTTTAACCTTGTTCGCGGGCACCTTGTTGGTGTGGTTGGGGAGAGGTAATCCATTCGGTCCATTGGTTGTCGAACGGACATTGTTGTTCAATCCTGCGGCGACCGCATTGTCCGAGATGAAGGCTCCTGGATTCGAATCGTATCAGTTGACTCCGAACGGTTGGTATGTCGGTGGAATCGTGTGTTTGATCGGTTTCGTCGTTTTGATTTTCAGAGTGCATCGGCTCACTCGTCCCGATGCACCTTGATCCTGCCCTGAGCTTGATGCGGCCTCGACCTTGATCCTGCCTCGACCTTGAACGTGACTTTTTGCGAAACCGTTTATCGACGGAACCCGAACATGCTGTTGAAAGTAATTCCCAATCCAGTTTGTCGAGTCGACTCGCGAGCCGTGGCTCTGCTATTTCTCTGGTGCGCAGCTTGGATGTTATTTCAAGTTGTCCCGCAGGGTGCCAGTGCGCAAGATATCGCCGCTCAAGATAACGCTGCTCAAGATAAGTCAGTGCAAAGGAAATCAGCGGCAAAGCAAATCGTTCCGTTGCAGCATGCGTGGGAGACCGATCCGGACTTTGGTGATATCTGGAGCACGATGTTACCGGTCCGGTCTCAGTTCATCGATTTGAGGTTGTTGGAGAGCGACCAAGTTCAAGAGCGGTTAGCAATCTCTCAATTGATCTGTTTGAACCACGATCGCCAAGGCTTCAAAGAGCGAGATCGAGCGTTGAAGCTTCTGCTCTCTCAGGTTGGCAATCCGAGTAATCCGTTGTTAGTCAAGCGATCGATGCTTTCGGCAGCGTCGTTGCTCGATGATGGGAGCAATGCGAAGTTATTGTGGGACGAGGCGCGAGAAGACCCCGTTGCGTTGGCGGCATTAGAGCCATATCTGGCTAAATGGAAGGCGACCGAAGGGAGGGAGCTTTGGAGGAAAAGGCTGAGTGATTCCGACACTGCGAATGCTGAGTTGATTTTGGCAATTGAGGGAATTGGTCAAGTCGGAGAGGCGAGTGATGTCTCTTTGTTGGAAAAGATTTTGAGATCGAACCGCTCGACACCCAGTACTAGGTTGCTTGCTTGTCGAGCGATAGGGAAGTTAGCTTCGGAGGGGTTGAGTGGCTTGGCTAAACAGATCGTTGATTCGGATGTAGAAGACAAGCATTTGCTTGCAGCTTCGGTGCTTGCAAGTCATCGAGACGGGGCAGCTTTAGAGTTGCTTGAATCGATCGTTGAGACAGGCTCAAGTCCTTCGCAGCGGATTGCTGCGGGTGCGATCTCAACGGGACATCCGCAGGTTGCGATTGAGATGGCGAGCAAGTGGATACTTCATCCCGATGATCAGATTCGTATTACGGGACTCAAGACGTTGCAGCAGCAACCGAGCCCGGAGCGGATTAGGATGCAATCGACATTGCTCGGTGATGTCAGCTTGGAGGTTCGTCAGTTGGTACGAGAGCACTTGCGCGAGTTAGCGCAAGGTAACCACAGAGCGTCGGTCGAAGAGTGTTTGAGTGAGCAATTGACAAGTGGATCATGGAGGGCGTTGGAGCAATCGATCATTCTGACCGTCGAGTTGCAGGATCGCGCGCGGTTGATGCGACTCGTTGAATTGCTTGAGCATGAGCAAGCCGAGGTGAACATTCATGCTGGTTGGGCGTTGATGGAATTGGCGAATGATCCGACGACGCTTGCGGCGATGGTCCCCCATACGCAGAGGATCACTCAAGAGCTTGAGCCCGCCTCGCGAGTGCTTCCGAAGCAAGACATCATACGATTGAGTTACTTGTTTGAGTCTTTTGGGAGGAACCGATATGAACCGGTTTTGGAGATGCTTTACAAGTACATACCTAAAGACAATTTCAAGATGGGTAACTTGAGTCGGTGTTCGGCGATTTGGGCGATTGGCAAGATCAAGAAGGAGGTAGACGATCCGGAGTTACGAGGTAAGTTCCGGGAGCGGATCACCGATTTGCCACCGATGAATCCCGAGCATTACTTGGTGCGTTACGCTTGTATCTTGGCTTTGGGGGAGTTTGGGTACAAGGACAGCAAGGAGGTTGCTGGTAGGCATGCTGCGGAGGATCGCAATGCGTTGGGATTTGCTTCTCGTTGGGCGATCGAGCAGATCAACAAGGCTGGCAAGTAGTTTGCGGGCGTTTTGGTGAGTGGGCAGGTTTTTCCGGGGAATTATTTTTTCCGGAATTCCCCGGCGGCGACCCGTCGTTCGATGGCTTCTATTTTTTCCAGTCGTCGAGCGTGTCGTTCTTGGGGTGTGTAACGAGCGCCGAGGAAGGCTTTGATGATTTCGAAGGCCAGTTCGGGGCCGATGACACGGGCGCCGATGCACAGGACGTTCATATCGTCGTGTTCGACCCCTTGTCGGGCGGAGTAGGTGTCGTGGCAGAGGCTGGCTCGAATTCCTGGGAATTTGTTGGCAGCGACGCTTACCCCGACCCCTGAGCCGCAGACGAGGATTCCCCGGTCGATTTCCCCGGCGAGGATTTTCAGGGCGACAGCTTCTGCGAAATCGGGGAAATCGCAGGAATCAGGGGAGTGGGTGCCGCAGTCGATCGCATCGACTCCGTGGGTAGCCAAAAATTTGGCTACTTCGTTCTTCATCGAGAATCCCGCGTGATCCCCAGCGATGGCATACCGAAGCCTTTGATTCATAAACATTCCTGGAATTAATGAAATGCGCCGTTGCCCTAAAATAGGATGGCTGATACACTTCGCCCCTCTGGTTTTCCAGGTTTTTTGGGCAGAAGCCGTTTTCTGCCCACTTGGGCAAACTGAAGTCCTCTAACCGATGGTTCTCAGACACGACCCTATTTTTATCGCTTCTTACGGGCCGCGACAATCGATCTTTGAGATCATTCGCCGAACCAAGGGAGCTTTTGGGTCCCAATCCTTGCTTGATTCTCGTGGGTCCAGGCTTCTTGTCGCCCCACCAAACCGAAGGAAAGAAACCTTGGTTTGCATCCAAGCAATGGGCGTCGTTTGAGCCACACGCTAGGATCCATTTCGCATGGTCAACCGTTCTCTTATCCGCTCTCTCGAAGACGACTCCTTGGAAGATGAACTCGCCGGTATGTTCGGCGATTCCGCAGAAGAGCTGTTGCTCGATTCCTTGGAAGATGCCAACAAGCAGTTCGACGTCAATCAGATTGTCGAAGGCAAGATTGTAGAGATCAACGAAGAATTCGTCGTTGTCGACGTCGGCTTCAAGAGCGAAGGCGCAATTCCCAAGAATGAGTGGGAAGAAGGCGAAGAGCCTCCGCAAGTCGGGCAATTGATCAAAGTTTTGATCGAAGAAGTTGAAGACCAGAACGTCTTCGAAGAAGCCCGCAACATGATCGTCCTCAGCAAGCGTAAGGCTGAGAAGATCATTCAGTGGGAAAACATGATGGCCTCGGTTCAAGAAGGCCAAGTTGTCACCGGTACGGTCACCCGCAAGATCAAGGGTGGTTTGTTGGTCGACATCGGCGTGAACGTCTTCTTGCCAGCTAGCCAAGTTGACATTCGTCGTCCGAACGACATTGGCGATTACATCGGTCGCGTCGTTCAGTGCGAAGTTCTCAAGATTGACGAAGCTCGTCGCAACATCGTTGTTAGCCGCCGGTCGTTGATCGAGAAGCAACGCGAGGAAGATCGCGAGCACTTGATGGCCGAACTCGAAGTCGGACAAATCCGCAAGGGTGTTGTCAAGAACATCGCCGATTTCGGTGCGTTCGTCGACCTCGGTGGTATCGATGGTTTGTTGCACATCACCGATATGAGCTGGGAACGAATCGGACATCCGACCGAAATGGTCGCGATCGATCAAGAGATCGAAGTCAAGATTTTGCAAATCGACCGCGAGAAGCAAAAGATTGCTTTGGGTCTGAAGCAAAAGCAGAACAATCCTTGGACCAACATCGCCGACAAGTACCCAGTTGGAACAACTGTTCCTGGGGAAGTTGTCAACGTGATGAGCTACGGTGCGTTCGTCAAGCTCGAGCCAGGCATCGAAGGTCTGGTTCACATCAGCGAGATGTCTTGGACCCGCCGCATCAATCATCCAAGCGAGATGGTTCAAATCGGCGACAAGATCGACGTCAAGATTCTTGGTGTCGACGCACAAGGCCAGCAGTTGTCGTTGGGGATCAAGCAGACTCAAGCGAATCCTTGGGACGACATCATGCAACGCTACCCAGAGAACGCAGAGGTATCGGGCAAGGTTCGCAACCTTACCAACTACGGTGCCTTTATCGAACTCGAAGAAGGGATCGATGGATTGCTGCACGTCTCGGATATGTCCTGGACACGCAAAGTCAGTCATCCAAGCGAAGTGCTTCAGAAGGGTCAGCAAGTTAAGTGCCGCGTGTTGAGCGTCGATCAAGCTCGTCGCCGAATCGCCCTCGGTATGAAGCAACTCGATGACGATCCGTGGAATACCACCATCCCTGAGAAGTACAAGCCGGGTCAGTTGGTCCATGGTAAGGTTACCAAGATCACCAACTTCGGCGTGTTCGTCGGGCTGGAAGATAACCTCGAAGGTTTGCTCCACATTTCCGAACTGTCGGACAACAAGGTTGAGAACCCAGAAGATGTCGTTAAAGTTGGAGATGAGATCGACGTTAAAGTCCTTCGAGTCGACAGCGATGAGCGAAAGATCGGGTTGTCCCGCCGACGTGTCGATTGGACAGAAGAACAACATCGCACCGAAGCCGAGAAGGAGCAACAGCAGCAGCAAGCCAAGGCTGACAAGCATGCTGAGCTCAAGGGTGGTTTGGGAAGCGACGGTCCGTTGATTCCTCAATCCGAGTAGGCTTGTCAGGGAGCCAAGCGGCTCGTTGATCTAGCTAAGTAGCTACAGAACCCGGGTAGGCAAAATCGCTTACCCGGGTTTTTTCGTTTGTTGGTTCTTCATGTAATCCGAAGTGTCAACGAGGTAGCAGTTGCGATTACCAGTCAGACAAGTCAGCCAGGTCAGACAGGTCAGACAGGTCAGACAGGTCAGACAAGTCAGACAAGTCAGACAAGTCAGCAGCGAGAACCGAGACAAACCACACCGCGTAGCATGGGACTGCGGTCCCGTGCGTGCGGTCAGTGCATCCGTTGCGCGGTCACCACCCTCATCCCCCGACCCCTTGCTCCCGCCAGCGGTAGAAGGGGAGGCGCGCTTGTTGGGAGGTCGGACAGGTCGGACAGGTCGGACAGGTCAGACAGGTCAGACAGGTCAGACAAGTCAGACAGGTCAGACAGGTCAGACAGGTCAGACAGGTCAGACAGGTCAGACAGGTCAGACAGGTCAGACAAGTCAGTCAAGTTAGACAAGTTAGACAGGTCAGCAGC
>JBJONT010000068.1:0-5815 GCA_046051705.1 Planctomycetota bacterium
ATCGTTAACGTTAACAATGCCCTTGGGAACCCTAAAGCACGAAGGATCGATGCATTCCAAACTTGAAAGGCGCTTCTAAGTGATGCAAGGGCAAGCAATTGAATCAGCAGGATAGAGGCAGACCATTTCGATCCAAAGAATTCTACGACTTCGGGAGCGAGACAAGCCACACCAACACAGCATGGAGCGAGAATTCCGGAGGTGAACGATAAGCCGCTGGAGTAGATCGCTCGTACCCGAGGCGTATCAGACTGGACTTTGGAAAGTGTGCTTAAAGCGATCGTGCGAATCGGCATCGAGATCGACTTGAGAACACTATCCGTAATGTTTCTAGCGAAGGCATAGTATCCGAGATTCGTCGCGCCGGCGAAATAACCTAATAGAAAGCGAGGGGCATTTTGGTCGCAGTAAAGGGCGAAGTTATCGGCAAGTCGCGAACTGCTAAACCCGATCACTTCTCGAAAGTGTTTCTTCGACCAATGCAGTTGTGGAGTGAACTTGGTCGTAAACACAATGAAGCATAAGAAGAGAAACGCTTGTGCGAGTCGCTGGAAGATCAGAGCCCAAATTCCGGCGCCTGCTATCGCTGCGCAAATAGCACACAGACCAGCGATCCAGTCCGAGTGGATCGATGCGCGTGTGATGGAGTCAAATCGCATATCGCGAGCAAGCAACGCTTGAGGAACCAAGACCATGGTTTGTAGAAAGAGCGCGATCGAACTAATCGCAAGCATGTTCGATAAAGGTTGGCTTTGAAAGAAATCGGCGATTGCGGGGCTTGCCAGAATAACAGTCACACACAGGCTCCAGCCGAACAATTGGATAGACCAAAAAAGAGTGTCGACATGTTTTCTTTCCAGTCGGGCGAACTGAACGAGCGGTTCGGTGATTCCTGTTGAAAGGGCTCTGAGTCCTAGTCCAAGGACCAAGTCGATGATTGCCACCATTCCGATTTCTTCGGGGGTCACCAATTTGCTTACGAACATGAAAACAACGAGGCTGATAAGGCCCGAGAGTGCACTGCCGAAAACTACCCAAGCCCCCGCATGTACACTTGCCCGCTTCAAATCCTTTCCAGCGTTTGTTGGTTGATCCATACATCGATGTTTTCTGTTTCGCTACTTCTTCAGTTCGACTCCAGGGTTTACAATCCGTTGCGAAGAACAAGCACTATTCAAATACGCAGTATTCGAATACGCCGTATTCGAACTCGCTCTACTCGAACACGCACCATTCGAAGACACACTATTCGAACAGGAAGTCGCCGAAATGGATTCTTGGCGTCGGAAGGAACGGCGTCCCCGATTTCCTGTCAGAGGATTGAGCTCCCTGCGTAGTCTAAAGGTTCGAAATATTATCACGCGACATCGACTTTTCCCAAGAGCAATCCCAGTAATCTATGCTTAAAGAGTTCAGCTACTACAGCCAGCTTTCTCGCAGCATTGTAAAGTGGGTGCGTTCGCCGGTGGCTTCGAGCCCCCTTTCGGCGATTCAAGAAAACATACAGCATCGCGAAGCAAATTTTTTGCAGCTACTGCAAGCTGCGATTCTTGCGAATCCCAAGCACCCAATTAAGAAGCTATTGGATTGGGCGGGGATTGGGTACGAGGATATCGAAGCTCGCGTGCATCGAAATGGACTCGAGGAAACACTCCAGGAGTTGTACCGCGAAGGTATCTACTTGACTCATGATGAGTTCAAGGGGAAACAAGAAGTCAAGCGTGGTGCTTTGGTTTTTCAAGTCGCCAGTTCTGATCTTGCGAACCCATTGTATCGCGCCATCATGGAAGCTTCGTCAAGTGGCAGTCGAGGCAATCCGACGATCACTCGCAGAAGCCTTGAGTACCAAGCTTATCGCGAGTTGCAGGAGACGGTTTTCCTAAACGAATTGGAGCTTCCGCAACGAGAGCAATTAGCGACGACATCGGCAATACCTGCAACGGGTGGTTTTAGGCGATTGATTACCCATGCGAGGTATGGATCACCGGTAGCATCTTGGATGCCACTGCGTCCAGTCTTTCACTACCGTGTTCTGACATCCATGTACTTGTTGCAGTTACGTGCGATGGGTATCCGTGCACCGTTTCCGCGATACCTACCTGAAGACGATTTCACCCCGATTGCGAAGTGGATTGCGGGACGTAAATCGCAAGGGAAGCAGGTATTGGTCACAGGCAATGTTAGTCCAGCAGTGCGTGTTGTTGCTGCTGCTCAAGAGTTAGGATTAGATATATCTGGTACACGGTTTGTTGTCGGCGGAGAAGCGATTACGGCAGCAAAGGTAGACATCGTCGAAGGGGCGGGTGCTTTGATCAATGCGCGTTACACCATATCCGAGTTAGGACCGGTGGGATTTGGTTGCAAGCACATGCATGGAAACTGTGTGCATCTAAGTATGGATGCTCTCGCTGTGATCGCACGAGAACGCTTCGCTCCCCTGACGGATACCAAAGTTCAGTCCCTCCTGTTCACAACATTGCTTCCTTTTGCGCCCACGGTAGCAATCAATCTTGAAATGGACGATGCAGGAGAATTGGGTAATTCGACGTGCGATTGTGGCTTGATGCAAGCAGGTTATACCCAACAGATCAACCATATTTTCAGTTATGGGAAGCTAACCGGTTATGGAACATCGTTGATGGCGGGAGATGTGCTTTCCATCCTCGAAGTGTTGCTTCCAAAGCGATTCGGGGGAGTACCTTCCGATTATCAATTGATTGAGCAGGAGGCTGGGAAGCATACTTCGATCGAATTGCGTGTCCATCCTCGGTTAGGTGTGAATTCCGAGGCGGATGTGCGAGATTTTTTCCTTAGGGAGTTGCAACGCATCTGGTCGGGATCGAGTACCGGTCGTACTTGGAGTCAGTCTGGTGGCTTTCAAGTTCGTTTTGCGGCACCGATCCAGACAAATGGTAAGAAAATACATCCGCTTCATCTATTAGGTAGTCCACACCCTCGTCCATGAGTAATTTAAAGACACGTTTAGATGCATTAGGACCGGGATTAATTTTTGCGCTCGGGACATTCGGTGCTCGCGATTTCATTTCTAACACGATCGCAGGAGCGACTTTCGGGTTGGGGATGATTTGGGTACCGATACTTGCGATCCTAGCGAGATTCGTGGTACTCGATGCATCGGCACGCTACGTGATGTGTACAGGAGATACCGTATTATCCGGGATTAGCCGTTTTGGTCGTATGCCTGTGTTGATCCTGTTTGTCATTTCCCTTTTGCGACGCCATGTTTCTGCACTGACCAAAGTTCTTTTGCTTGGGGTCGCTGCAGACTTGGCGTTTCCGCTGCCGACGCAATACAGCATGTTCATATGGGCGATCGCTTCATGGGGGTGCAGTTTTATCGTTCTGTATTGGGGTAGGTATAAAATTGCTGAACGCATCAGTCGCCCGATGGCGGCAATCATGGCACTGAGCTTGCTGCTCGTGATTATTATCTCACGCCCCGATTTCACATTTCTTGGTGCGAGCCTTTTGAAGTCGATGGAACGCTCCACTTGGATGCAGGAGAATTCTAGTCTCATCATTCTTGCCGTGTTTACGGCGGCCGTTGGCTCGATAAGCAACCTGAGTTATTCAGCTTATGTGTATGAAAAGGGTTGGGTTAGCCTACAATCGATACGCAAGCAGAAGTTCGATTTGATTGTCAGTTTGTCCCTCATGGGTTTGATGATCATCATGATTCAATTTGCAGCGGCAAGCATTTTGAACAGCCGAGGAATAGTCGTTGAGAGAATCGAGGACATTTCCCGAGTCTATTCGGAAATCCTAGGTGGGCCAGGTCGATTCCTGTTTGGAGTGACCCTGTGGTGCGGCGCATTTGCAGGTAGTATCAGCAATGGAGCTGGGCAAGGTATGATGCTTGCAGACGCTTACCATCGTCATCTGGCTCGGGACGCGAATGCAAAGTACAACGAGACGCCCCCCAGCCAATTGCCCGCGTATCGCTGGTCCATTCTTTTCATGTTTACATCACCGTTTTATGTCTTCTTAACCGACTGGACACCGATTGGTTTGGTTTTCGCATACAGTTTGATCAGTCTTATAACGCTACCTGTAATGATTTTGTTTCTGCTTTTGTTGACCGCGGATCGCAAGCGAATGGGAGATCAAGTCAACTCGGTTCTTGCTAATGTAGTGCTACTCTTTACGATAGGATTCTCCGTCTTCATCGCATGGCAAGGATTTGTGGAGTTAACTCAAGCAAAATGAGTTCATGTCGTGGTAACCGATGATCACAAGCCGAACGCTTGAACGGATTTTGTTTTCAAGCCTCGAACGAATCACGCTTCTATGCTCAGTTGGCTAACGTCTCATTGGCTCTACACAAACATGACGTGGTTTGCCCTCGCTTGGCCCTTGCTTTGCATCGCTAACGTCTTGTGTTGGCTAACGAACCTTCTCTCGCTTCCTGGCAACTGGCTGATTCTCCTCGTATGCGGTCTCTTCGCTGCTCTCTTTCCGGAATCGAACGCTTCGGGAATCGGGCTCGCGGGACTCGCTTTGCTCGCCGCCCTAGCCGCGTTGGGTGAATTCGTCGAATTCATTGCCGGGGCAGCGATGGCAGGTAAACGAGGAGCAAGCCGGCGGGCAATGGCTCTTGCTGTCGCCGGCACGATGATCGGTAGTATTCTCGGTGCTATTCTTGCCGCACCAGTACCCATCCTTGGACCAATAGTCGGCGCGCTCGCTGGCGGTGCAGCAGGCGCTTTCGGAGGCGCTATCCTCGGTGAACTATGGAAAGGAAAACCGCTTGAACACGGGATCCATGTCGGGACCGGAGCGCTCCTTGGCAGACTGCTGGGTACAACGGGTAAATTAGCCGTTGGCGCAGTGATGCTTGTCGTCGCCGCCGTCGATGCGCTTTATTGATTCGAGTCGAGGCGGTGCGAGAAGAAGTGGCCTCACCGGAGTGCTTGCGCACTTCCGCTTAGGTTGGGCGTCACCGGAGTGCTTGCGCACTACCGCTTGGGTTGGGCGTCACCGGAGTGCTTGCGCACTTCCGCTTAGGTTGGGCGTCACCGGAGTGCTTGCGCACTTCCGCTTGGGTTGGGCGTCACCGGAGTGCTTGCGCACTTCCGCTTGGGTTGGGCGTCACCGGAGTGCTTGCGCACTTCCGCTTAGGTTGAGGGGAATTGAGTTACTGGCGAATTGGGTCGATTTGACGGTGTTGGGTTTGATAAAATGATGGTCATGAACATTACACCCCTTGTCCGTTGGTTTTGTTGTGGAGCATTTATTGTCGGGCTCCAGACGCTCGGTATTGCGCAAGCACAATCCGAGAGCGATTCGCCCTTGCAGTGGACCCAAGCTCCCTCGCACCCAAACGCAGTGGGACTTGCTAGTCCCTTCGCCGGAAGTATCCGTCGTAAACTGGTTGTCGCTGGCGGAGCAAACTTTCCCGATAAAAAACCTTGGGAAGGGGGGACCAAAGTTTGGCATAACGACATCGCAGTGCTGGATCTATCCGAGTCGAACTCGGATCTAAACGGTTCGAGCAAGGTACCTTCGAACAATGTACCGTCGAACAATGTACCTCAATGGACCATCGTCGCGGACTTGCCAAAGCCGCTTGCTTATGGAGTAACCGCAAGCTTTGCAGACGGTTTGATTTGTGTAGGCGGGAGTGATGCACAACGTCATTATGCAGAGTGTTTCTTTCTTACCGAACTTGACTCGCAATGGATTTGCCTTCCGCTACCTCTTCTTCCTGCCCCTCTCGCGAACGCTTGCGGAACCATAGTAGACGACTACATGGTTGTGTTCGGTGGACTAGAGCATCCCGACGCGACAAAGTGTT
>JBJONT010000069.1:0-7217 GCA_046051705.1 Planctomycetota bacterium
GCGTAAGTCGGCCTAGCGAGAATTACCACTCGTTGACTACTCGTCAAGAGTCCAATTATCGGACCAATTGCGAGTGATCATCGCTGCAAGAATATCGGGCCGGCAATGGTTCGAGACGAACATGGTCCGTCCACAAGCGAACAGCACCATCGCTCCATGCCGGTGATGGGATCGGATCTCATTGTCGAGCGCCCAAGCCTTCGGATCATTGATCCCTCCGGACTGCTCAAAGACATTGCTGCCGTTGATCCATTCTCCATCCGGTCCACCAGTGTCTTCCGCAACGGCGGCGGTATAAGTCAATCCGTCGGTGATATCGCGGAACTTGAAGGGTTGGTTGTAGACGAAGATCCCGTTGTTGGTATCAATCCGAGTATTGATGCGTTGCCCATATAGTCCGCCGTAATCGGTCTTACCCGGCTTCGGGGGATGGTTCGGAACGGTCGGGCACATGAACGTTGCAATAGGTGTTCGCCTTGCGACAGCGTTCGTCGGATGATCGAAGGGATGATTGAAATCGACCAAGCTATGAACGTTTTGCTCCTCCATGAAAGGCAGGATCAAAGCGGACCAAGCGAAGTTCTTCAGAAAGGTCGGCCCGTTAAAAGGTCTCCACTGAAGACAACCTGGGGGCAGAGTACGCAGCGAATCGTGATAGTTGTGCAGAGCAAGCCCGATTTGCCGCATGTTGTTCTGGCACTGAATTCGCCGAGCGACCTCACGTGCGCTCTGGACAGCGGGCAACAGAAGTGCGGCAAGAACCGCAACGATCGATAGAACGACGATGACTTCTACAAGCGTGAAGCCAGCCCGGAAGCGGGGACGAAAGTTTGCAGGCGTTGCAGGCGTAATGGTCCCTCTCACGGTATCCTCTACGATCGCTGAAGGCTCAGGATCGTGCTCATAAGTCGTCGAGAATGATCGGGGTAGTGAACCACCACCCTTTCGCGACCTACAAGGATACCGGCTATTTGAGGTTAAACCAATAGGCTGATCGATCGGTTAGATCACGCCGCCGTGTGTGCGGTATGGGCTCATGTGATCCGGCTGGTCGAGAAACCAGAACCGTTCCCACTCTTGAATCATCGCTCGGAGGTTTTCCGAAGTATAAATCAACTGCTCTGCCCGACGCCCAGGCAAAGCGGAATAGATTGGCAAGGCACAACCGATGGTCGGCAACGTAGCCATCATCAACAACAAGCATACCAGCATTCGACGTCGCATGAGTTCTAACTCCGTGAACGATTTATTCCTTGCGCTCTTGTTATCCGTGGCGAACTTAATCGCCTTGCGCTTACTTTTCCGCGATCGATGGTGCTGGATCGTCCGGGTTTTCAAAATCATCGTCGAGGCTCGCGTATTGAGCGTCAGCCTCTACAGCTTGACGAATCAAATCTGCGATGGGCGAGTCGGCGATTGCACCAACACGCTCCTCCATGATCTTGCCAGGCTTAAAGCTCACCACGAATTTCTCGGGCACTTCAACCTGTCTTCCCGTTCGCGGGTTCCGAGCCTTTCGCGCCGCACGTGGGCGAACTTGAAAAACACCGAAATTCCGCAATTCGATCCGACCCTCCTCAACCAACGTCGCTATGATCGAGTCGAACGTCTTCTGGACGATCTGCTTGATCTGCTGTTGGTTGAGTCCCGTTTCGTCGGAAATCGTTTTCACGATCTCTTTCTTTGTCACGACCGAACCCTCGTCTCTTCAAGGCAACTTAAGTCTTTTGTTAGTTGGACTTTACTGCCAAAAAGTCTAGGTCGACCGGGACGCTCCGTCAAGACATTTCCCGTCCGGGGAATGGCATGTTCGGAACAATCCAGAGAACCGCTAGGGGTGTTTTCGGGCGTATAACCCGCAAATCTTTACACTCTCTACCCTTTTCCAAGGACTTTCTGCCAATCTTGCAGAATTATTTTTTCTGAAACTGTCGCCCCCTCGGGCAAAAATTCTTGCTCAGCAACCCTACAACTCCTCGATGCTCGCCACGATCCGCTCGACCATCGCATCGGTCGTCTTCGGATTGAAAAATACAGCCTTCCATCCCGGCAACTCGTTTCCATGCGGACAAAAGCCATAACTGGTGGTAAACCCTAACCTGGCATCAAGCTCTGGATTCATGGTCTTGAGCCGCTTGTCGAACAAGTGCCGGATCTCCTTGCGGTACCGATCTAGCTGCTCATCGGTAAGCTCGTTGCGGACAATCCGCTGAAAGATCTCTTCGGCATTGCGACCCTTGGGTAACACCCACCAATTGACGCTCGCTCCTAACGTCCCTCGATTGAGCACCTTGCAGTACTCGAGTTTCGAAAGCCGCTCTTTGAGCAACTCTGCCATTTCCACCCCACGAGCTAACAACATCTGCCAACCGACCAAACCGATGCCGTTGAGCGATGCTACGACAGCATATGGCCCGATCCCCGGTCGAGAACACTCCAAAGTAAACAACGCAGGATCGCGGCGAGGATCCGCATCGGAGAAATATGGGGTGTCGGAAACGCTTCGCGCAAGATACTTCAAGTCCTCGCGATGATTGACGATAAACGCACTCGATGGATAGTGACTTCGCCCCATCTTATGGAAATCGATGGTCACACTGTCTGCATAACGCAACCCAACGTTGGCAAGTTGTATCTTTTCGATCCGTTCGAGTAGCCCCGGACTGAATTCGAGGGGATTATCCAAGCGATCGTAATCGGTGAGCATGCTCATCGCCCAGCCGACAGCCGCATCGCAGTGAATCTGCGGTTTGGGCATGTTGTGTTTGGCACATTGCCGCTCGACACATTCGCGGATGGCTTGAACATCATCGATCCCGAATCCATCGGTCGTCCCGAACGTTGCACACACATAAGCGACCTTGATTCTCTGTTTGTAGAGCTGATCAAGGGTCGAGTCGAGCAGATCGATTCGCATGCTCAAGTTCTCGTCGGTCGGGATCTCGATGGAATTCTCGGTGCCGATCCCAAGCCAACCTGCGATGGTCTGATTGGAGTAATGGCTCGCTTGGGAACATATCCCCACAACGCGTTCCCCTGCGAGCCCCTTTTGCATCGCACCGGGAACGACTCGCTCAAGCCCGATCTTCGCTCCGTATAAATTTGAAATCGTGCCCCCGATGGTGAACACCCCCCAAGGATCATCGGTGTGGTAGTAGATCAAGTTGGCCAAGGCGGTGATGGCTTTGACTTCGAGCTCGTTCGAACGTTGGCTGTAGCGATCGGTGCAAAGGTTGGGATTTTTGAGCAAACAGGCGATCGCGCCGATCAACGACGCTTGGTTTGCCGGCCCTCGGACGTTCTCGAGGTGAAGCGGATTGTTCCAGCTATCGGTCCCCCAGAAATAAGGAAAGATCGAGTCGCGTGCGTCTTTGAGGTTTCCAGGTCGACTGTGGATCTCGGGATTGTCGCGTGCGGTCTCGTAGTTCTGGCTCATGATCTGAGCCGGCGTAAGGGACTTCTCTGCCGCAACGGCTGACAAAAGCTCGGAAAAGATCTTGGTGAGCTCTTCCTGATTCCACTCAAAAAACGTATCGACTACCTGCTTGTACGTCTGACGATCCATTAACGTTGTTTGCCTTTTCCTCTTCGAACCATGTGCTGTTGATGTTCGACATCAGCGACCGTCGCCCGCTGGGAGCTTCCTGTAAGCCAATGCGCAGCATTCAATAGCAACGTGCAAAAAGCATCGTTGTCAAAGTCGCTTTCGTGGCCCAACGAAGTATAGAACGAACGTCCAGAGTCGTCGCGGACGAAACTCCAAGCGACCGGCTCGCTCGCTTCATTGGGTATCGAGCCTGTCCAAAGGACCGACGCTCCGGGCCGCAACGGGGAGACGCGATACAAGGAGCCTTTGCTCTCGAACAGGAATTTCCCTCGCTCGTCGTGCGATACGAGTGGATGATTGGTCTGCGGCTCAACACGCACCGAAGTGATGAAGTCATTGCCGTGATGGTTGGTATAGTTCCCCCCAAAGACCTGGGCGTCGAATTCGGGCCAAGCAACTAAGCCATCGGGTGGCTCTTTGCCTCGCAAACTAAACGCATGACTCGCAGTGCGGATTCCAAGCACCGGTTTGCCAGAAGCGACGAAACGTTGGATCCGTTGCAGGTCGGCCGCCGGAAGTGGCCGCCGCCGAACACTCACAAGCATCGCATCAGCCGTCTCGAGCGCTTCGAGACCCACGAACTCATTGGGGGCGTCTTCGCGAGCGAATACATAGGAAATGCGGAAGTCTCTCGATAACTGCTCTTGAGCCCAACGCACAAGCGTCGTGTGGGTCTTGTACTCGTCCTCGCCGATGATCACCACCCAATGCTTGCGCTGATCTTCGGAAAATCGAAACGGTGAACCACCCAAGAACTGATCGCTCGTGGTCGTCGGGCATACGACGCGCTCGATGTGATCGATCACGCGATCTGTCCCACTGCTGTGACTGACATAAGGCCACCTCTGCGGATTGTACATCGTGTCGGTCAAGTCCCTAACCAATACGGCATCAAACCCATGACGCTTAAGCTGCCGTAAGCCAAACGGTCTGCCAAGCACGCACATGTTGGTGTGAACACCGCTGAGCAGCACATGCTCGATGCCGCGTGTCTTAAGAATATTCCAAATCTCTTTCCCAGAATCGCTGACGTAGTCTTTCTGCCCATCGATTTCAATGGTTTCGATTTGGCGAACCCAAGGTCGCTTCGGGTCGCGTCCCATCCCCGAGAGTCGCTCGGCCCATTGCAGGTGTTCGACCGCATCGTCGTCTTCTCCGCCATCGGATTGATCGACTGGATACCCAATCGCAACTTCGGATTCAATCTGGTCGCACCAAGGTACGATGCGTTGTGGTGTCTCGGGACTGATCGCGACCTCTTGCGCCCTCTTTCTCGCAGGGTGCTGGGCATAGAACGGAATGCAGTCGCTCGGGGCATGGATGATGATCCCGCCGCGACTCCGGACGGCTTTGACTAGCCGATCGATGTGCGGGGCGACTTCTCGCACTCTGCGGACCGCTTGAAGTCCATGATGAGAGTCCCATACGTCGCACACTATAATCGCCGTTTTCGTCGGTTCCCACTCGACACTCTCGGTCGTGCGATGGAAGTTGTTTGCAACCGGAGCACTCGGTGTTGCCGCATCGGTAGGTTGCGAAGGCGAAGTCTGACCGACCGGCGTTTGGGTGGTCAGTTGGACTCGCCAGCGAGTATCGCTCGTACCCGACCCCTCTTGGGCTCGAGCCACCGGTGCGATGCACAAGGCACCGAACACGGCACCGAGTACGGCAGTGTTTATGGAGCTGATCATGACGCTGATCATGGTACCGAGCAAGCAATGGGATTGCATGCCAACAAGCCCATCGCCTTTAGGCTGTTTGTTTAGCGAACTTGATAGAAACCGCGATCTGACCACGGGAATCTTCCGCAAAATAGTCTGCATGGTTAGTTTTGAATGGGAGTGTTGATGCATGGATTTAGTGGGAGGGCATATTGCTCGGGGCGCTGAGCCCAGTGTGTTGTTTGGCCCAGTATGTTGTTTGGCACAGTGTTTCGTTTTGTACAGCGTGTTGCTGGGCAATGTGTTGTTGGGCAACTTGCCTAGGATTATTTTTTAGCTGGACGGAGTACCCATGGTCCCTCGCCCGGCTTATAGGCTTGATTCATCTTCGATTTCAGATCAGCCACGATATCGGGAAAACGATTCGCAACATTGTGATTTTCTTGTAGGTCGGAATTGATTTCGTAAAGCCTAGCGGCAGTTCCGAACGGTTGTTCGACAAGCTTCCAATCGCGGGTGCGGATGGCTTGGCCCATCCCTCCTTCATAAAACGACCAATACAAATATTCACGCTGCTTCTGTTCACCCGGTTTGCCCATCAAGGTCGGGACAAGGCTCACGCCGGTGCTATCCGATGGAACGTCGCTTGCCCGATTGGCTAAATCGGCGAACGTCGGGAACAAGTCGTCGAAGGATCCTAACTGTTCGGTAGTCGTCGATGGAGCGATCGTGCCTGTCCAGCGGGCGATCGTCGGGACGCGAATGCCTCCGTCGATCAAATCGCGTTTGGAACCTCGCAGTGGTCCACTGGATTCAAAGAATCGATCGGAGTGTCCACCTTCGTGGTGCGGGCCGTTATCCGAAGTGAAGAAGATCAACGTCGACGAGCCGAGTCCAAGCTTATCGATTCGATCCACCAGAGTCCCGACTTGGGCGTCCATTTTTTCCACTAGATGCGCGAATCCTTTTTCAGCATCGGGCCAATCGGTCGAAGCGTAGTTGCCAAATCCGAAGTCCTGCGTACCGACCTTGCCAGCTTCGTTGTTGGCATGCGGAAGATTCAACGAGAAGAACAAAAAGAAGGGTGCTTCGCGCTGATCTTCGACAAACGCTAACGCTTTTTGAAGGATCAACTCGGTTGCGTCATCGACGCGTTGGCTTGCTACCCCTGCCCCGGCAGGCGATTCGTTCGGGACGATATTCGCAAGCTGTTTTCTGCCATCCATGTCATCGAGGAATGTTGGGAAGAAATTGTGAGCGTGTGTTTGGTCGAGGTAGCCGAAGAAGTCAGAGAAACCTTTTCGCAGCGGTGCTCCGCTCGAACCAGTTTGACCTAACCCCCACTTACCGAACAACCCGCATTTGTATCCTCCTTGCGCGAGGACTTCGGGGAACACCTTCTCGTCGGTTGGCAAGTTGTCTTTGGAGTTTCCTCGGATCAAACAACGGCCCGTATGTTTGCCCGTCATCAGCACGCAGCGGCTCGGTGCACAGACCGTCGAGCCAGCATAGAATTGAGTCCAGCGAAGCCCTTGAGATGCAAGTCGATCGATGTTGGGTGTTTTTAGTCTGGTTTGGCCGTAGCAACCGCAATCGCCGTAACCGAGATCATCCGCAAGAATGAAAACGATGTTCGGAGGCCGACTCGCCTCGGACGCTTGTAAACGTATCGGCAATCCTATCGACATACCTATCGACATCGCAATGCAAACGATACATAGGATGCTCAGTCTGCACAGTTCGCTTAACAGTTGGCTTAGACTACGCAGTGCGTCGCGAAGTCTTAAATGGAAGCGGTGCGGCGCAAGCCGCCCAGTGTTCGAATGGACGCTGTACAGCGAAAGCCGCCAGGTGTCTGGATTACTCGTTTCAATTCCATTTAAACCTCGAACGAATTGGCACATATAAATTGATGGTTCTTGAGTTACACGCGGATTGGGTCGATATGG
>JBJONT010000070.1:0-5909 GCA_046051705.1 Planctomycetota bacterium
AAAGTAGCTTTTGACTGGTTGCATGCACACGTTGAACGCTGGCCACTTGTGCCCGACCATCCGGATACGATTTATCGCAATGTTCTTGAGCATTGGGCGAGTGATCCATTATTGGCTTGGACCCGAAAAGAGAATGGGCCTTTGAAACTGAAGGCTGCCGAGTTCGAAGCTTGGGAAGCATTCTGGCGTGGGTTACACCGCCGGTACAGCGTCTACTAAGAACCACCGCATCCGAATAGGGTATGCGATCTACTCGTTGGCTTAGATTCCCATCGTTCTTGCGGCTGGATAGAAGTTTTTAAGGCAGGCCTGCAAAGCACTTTTGTTCCATGTCAGATGCATAGACGAGTGTGAACCTTTTTGCCGGCTGTAGATCCTCTCGCCGGTGCGTGGCCTTTCTGTCGGACTTTGGGATTAAGGTACGATTGGTACGACGCAATAATTCACGGAGTGTGGCGTTTCGTTGCCCGCGATACGGACAGGTTCGGAATTTCGGGTATACTTCGTTGAGAATACCCTCAATGCCCTCGGTCCAGCCTTTCCTACCCTCCGTTGTCGATGCAATGACAGAACTTGTACCAATGCAGCTTGCACGGATCGTCATGAACGATCTGATGAACCAGTATGTTATTTTCTTGAAAGAGACCGATGGGGAGCGACAATTTCCGATTGTGATTGGTTTTTTTGAAGCCACGAATATCAATCTCAGAGTCACGGCGATGGAGCGTCCTGATAGGCCATTGACTCATGATTTGATCATTGGGGTTACCCAGTCGCTTGGTGCGAGCGTTGAGTCGGTAGTGATCACAGACTTTCACGATGAAGTTTTTTTGGCGGTGCTACGGCTTAAACGCGATGGGGAAGTCATCGATGTGGATGCAAGGCCATCGGATGCAATCGCTGTTGCGGCTTCATTCCAACCGATGTTACCTATTTGGGTAGCTAAGCCGGTTTTCGACGAACTTGCCAAGTAAAGCCATTTCTTTTATCGAAGGATAGAGACCTAATGTGGATCTTCGACGCACACCTTGATCTAGCTTTGAACGGCGTTGACTGGAATCGCGATTTACGTCAATGCGTCGATGATATTCGTGCTCAAGAACAAGCTGCAGGGATGTTGGAGAAGGGAAGGCAAACGAACACTTTGTCTTTTCCTGAATTGCGAATTGCTCAAGTCCCGGTCTGTTTGACCACGTTGCTTGCGCGTCAGGAGATGACGATCGATCATACATTCGGGTGGACTTCCCCTCAGACGTGTTATGCGATGGCGCATGCTCATTTAGCGTATTATCGGGCTATGGAGCGAAGTGGTTATCTGAAGATGATTCGCACCCGCGAAGAACTTCAGAAACATTGGAGAGCTTACACAGAGCAGAACGGTGTTAGTTCTAGCGGAGAGGATGCGAAGCTTGTTGGATCGACGAGCAACGAAGCGCCGTTGGGATTTATCTTGACCATGGAGGGGGCAGATCCTGTTCTGACCCCTGTGACGATTTATGAATTTCACGAAGCGGGTCTGCGAGCATTGGGGCTGACCCATTACGGAACGAATCGTTACGGAGGTGGGACGCGAAGCGAAGTTGGTTTATCGCTCGATGCGATTGAATTGCTCAAGCACTGTGAGAAGCTTGGTATAACCATCGATGTGACCCATCTTTCCGATGTTGCGTTCTGGCAAGTGATCAAGCATTTCCAGGGGCCGATTCATGCAAGCCATCAGAACGCGAGAGCGATCTGTAATTGGCAACGGCAGTTCAGCGACGATCAGATCAAGGTCGTCATTGAGCGTGGTGGGGTATTAGGTGTCGCGTTAGACATCATCATGTTGCAGGATGGTTACGTTCGAGGGGTGTCGAAGAACGAGGTGACGCTAGAGCGTGCGGTGGATCAAATCGAGCATGTTCGTAAGTTGGCGAACGGGTCGCTTGCGAACGTAGGGATTGGAACAGATCTCGACGGGGGATATGGATGCGAGCAGACACCTGCGGACTTGAATCGCTACCGCGACGTACAGAAACTCGT
The DNA here is from genome assembly GCA_046051705.1 of Planctomycetota bacterium. Classification (GTDB taxonomy): domain Bacteria; phylum Planctomycetota; class Planctomycetia; order Pirellulales; family Pirellulaceae; genus JBKCUI01. The sequence continues at coordinate 2,023 of JBJONT010000070.1, forward strand.
ACCAATGATGTTGGCGAGAGGATTTTCTGAAGAAGAGATCGAGTCCGTGTTCTATGGTAACTGGATGAAGTTTTTTAGCAGAGTGCTTCCGTAGCCACCAAGAAAATGAAATCCTGACGGAAAACGGGAACTGAATGTTCAAACATGGCTTTCGAGTGGGTGGGGGCGATTGCTGGAGCGTACATTATTCCTCGTGTTTTTGAAATGGTTTACGGACTCGAAAATTGAAGACTTGTATTGAGTTCACGCAGGGGAATTCGGGTTTGTTGGATTTAAATGACTTCCGGGAGTCTGCCCCCTTTGGAAGCAATTTTCCAAAATATCTTAGTTTTTGGTCTCAGTTCACCTCTCGACGCGTGACCTTATTATGTGGAAATGGGTTTCCACACGCGCGAAATCGAATAAGTGAGTCTTATTTGGGGCCCAGGTGTCGTTTGTGTTCTCCTTGATGTTAAAAGGGGGCCTTCGGCTTTATCGATTCGCCTAATACTTGCATCTGTAACTTTACGTTTTGGAGCTTGGTTCGGCATGTCGATTCGAACGGCGATTAATGAGCTTTTGGCAAAATGGTCATTGAAATACTCGTCCATAGCTCTAAGGGGGTACTCAAAGCGGTTAAGGCTATTGCAGTCTCAGGTTCGAGTTCGGAACCGCAGGCGATTTTTTGAAGTTCTCGAATCGCGTCTTGCATTTGCCATCGATTTAGACCTCGATAGCACAAATCTGAGTTTCAAAAGCGATACTTCAGACGATCTTTACCTTCAGGTTGTCGATGGGGTTTTGAAGTACAGCACCGATGGCAGTTCCTACATTTCAACGGGTTACAGTCCGCAGAGCAATTGGAATATCACTTACCGTTCGGGTAGTTTGACCAATGCTCTTTACCTTACGGGTATGGATCAGGGTACGGGGACTTATATCACACCTGGAGCATTGTTCGTCTCAGGGAATTTAAACACGCAGGGTACTTCGTTGGCACTCCAGGGTTTGACGATCGACGTTGGCAACAGCGCGCAGTCTGTGACGATCTCGACGGTATCGACAGGTGGATCCGGGGGGGATTTGACCCTCACAGCGACGTCGTCAAACATTTCGAACGAGCTTCGTTCGATCAAGGTTTGGGACAACAGCAGTTTGCTGACCCAGGGGAGTGACGATACGACGACGACGGATGATGGAACGATTGAGATCGAAGCGATTCGTGAAGTGAATGATCAAACTGGTCAGGGGATCATCAGTCAAATTGAAGACATGATCTTGCATGACTTTGAAGCGAGCGTTTCGATTGGACCGGGCGTGCAAATCAAGGGTGGCGACGTTGTCCTGAGCACGGAAGCTGGTGATGGGAAATTTGGGGCTGGTTACTCCGGTTTTGGAGGGTTCGCGGCTCAAGGTTTAGATGCGTTGCTTTCCTTGAGCATCTTGGATCAATGGTTCGCAGCGCCGATTTCGGTAATGCTTACGGGGTCAACTGCGACGACCGAAATTGGTGCTGGGGCCGCGATCGATAGTACCGGTTCAGTGACTATCAGCAGTGAATCCCATACGCTTGGCCAGGGGCAAGCTTCGTACTGGATGGAATCATTGTTTGGCTATGTTGGCGGAGCTTTTGCATACACTAAATCGACTTCTACTGCCAAGTCATTGATTGATTCCGATGCGAAGATCACTGCTGCTGCATCGGTTACAATCCAGTCGACGACAGACACCGAGGCGGAGAGTGAAGCGAATGTTATTCAGAATTTCCGCACGACTCCTGGATCGACCAATCCGAACAATGTTGCGCTCGTTGGTGCCTACAACGAATTGAAGACAGTGTCGCACGCAATTGTTGCTGAAAACGCTTCGATTAGCACTACCGGAAATGTTGTTGTGCTGGCGAGCGCAACTTATAAGAACAAAATCAGCGCGGAGACGCATTCCTTTACCAGTGGTCTTGCTGCGGTCGCAACGGGGGTGGCCGAGGTCGATGCAGATGTGTTGGCCTTGGTCGATGGAATCATCACTGCTGGTGATGGAACGGTTCGTTCCGACCAGATCATCAACCCGTTCATCACGCCTAGTTTTGAAGCTAGTCAAAATTCAGCGTCCACCCCGACTCAAATCGATTTTGAGAATAGCCGTGTCATTTTCTCAACCGATCCGGGTTACAAGTCAGGTGAGCCTGTTCGATACAATACGAATGCAAATGGGCCAATTCCGGGGCTTGCGGACAACACGATCTACTACGCGATCACTTCGCAAAACAGCTCACGAACGGAATTTTATCTGCAACTTGCGGATAGTTATGCTGACGCGCAAGCGGGCACTGCTATTTCCTTCGGTCAATATCCTACGATCGCTGGTCTGCCGATTACTCTGGTTGCCGACAATCCTGAGAACACGATCAAATATGGATTTAATCCGGGCTTTACCGAAGGTCAGACCGTTGCATTCGCTCCTGGGGTTGGCCAAGGGCTTGGCTACAACACGCCCGCTGGGAATTGGGTAGAGGACGGCTTCGCTGTAGGCCAGAGCATTACGGTCTCGGGATATGGGGCGAACAATGGGACGTTTACCATTGCGCAGATCGACGAATCTCAACAAGTATTGACGTTGTTGAGTTCGGATGTGTTGATTAATTCCGTAAGTGGCGGAGGGAGCATCACTGGAGGGGGGATCCTGAGCGGAACACCAACGCTTGTGTTTCTTGCAGGCACAGATACTCAGAGTCCAAGGATTGCGCGTTTTGGATCTTTTGTGCCATCGTTATCCGGAAACTACTCTGTTCATATAACGAATACGGAGGTCACTGAATCGGCACTCTATTCGTTGCAGTTGATGGATTCCCAGAAGGAGCCAGTTCAGCTAGACCAAACTCCGTACTTTACTACTAGTGATGGTCAAGTAGTTCGAATTCTCGATTTCATCACCCAAGAGAATTCACTCGTCCTCAATCCGATCGATCTTGCGAGTAATTTAGGAATTACTATCCATAACGCAGATCCCTTGGTTTATCACGCTGGGCTAGGGCAACAGATCACAGGGTTAACCGATGGTACGACATATTATGCGATTAGCAATGCAGCGGATTTTGCATCGATCGACCCATTGAACCCGCCGGTGATTCAATTAGCATCGAGTGTCGCGAATGCACAAGTTGCGAATCCAACCCCTTCGCAGCTTCCGACTCTTACATGGACCGATGTAAACGGCAACGTTCAGTCGACAACGATCAGCGATGTGGTGCTTGGTCAACGCGGTCACTTGATATCGGATGCCGGGCAGATCTATTCGATTCAATCAAGCGATTCGACTTCTGGGTTCCTTACGATTTCCCGTTCCGATGCAAGTGGCACGGAATCGCTGAGCATTGGGCAGCTTCTAACGTATGTTGGATCGCTATCGAACGACAGCAATACGCTAAACGATCGCCGCACGTATTCGATCAGTCAAATCGAGTCTCAGGCCGACTCCACAGCGATTCAACTTGTGTTGCAGGACATGGTCCGAATTCCGACACTGGGTTCGCTGACAACTGCGAATGGATCTCAATCTTTTACGATCATCTGCGCCAGTACGCTCAGCAACACGATCACTATTCAATGGCAAGGAAGCGGAACTTACACGGAATTGAGCAGTGGGGATTCTTTGACGTACGCGGGAGCCGATGTTGAGGGATTTCTGCGGAATGGTCAGGCTTATTTTGCGCAAATCTTTGGACAATCCCCTAACGGGTTAGTGGAATTGCGATTAACGCCCTTTTACTACGGACTCAACCCGGGGACTTTGAGCGACGCCGATGGTAATGTTTTTACCATTGTTGCGAATGCTCCAGGCACTAGTACTCTGAGTGTCACTGGCCCGTCGTCGGTGACTCTTGCCGCAAATCAAGTTTTGCAATATCA
>JBJONT010000071.1:0-21424 GCA_046051705.1 Planctomycetota bacterium
TATGATACATCCTTGGAGCCAGTAGAGAGGCTCTTTTGTTTCAGTAAGGCTTCGGCTTGTTGCTGATGGTATGAAGCTTTTGTCTCGTCTTGGATCAGCTCACGGTAGAGTTTTGCCAGCCAAGTGTGAGCGAGGTGGTTTGGTTGTTGCGAGATAGAGACCAGCAGCGCGCGTTCCGCGTCTTCGAAGCGGCGGCTTTGGATAAGGATGATTCCGAGGAGTGCGTGGGCGTTTGGCCAGTGGAATTTAGATTGGATTGCTGCTAGTGCGTGATCGATGGCGGCTTCAAGTTGCCCTTGGTGCATGGCGACATTTGCGAGTCCTAGTCGGGAGGAAGCAAGTTGAGGGGCGAGTTTTAAGGACTCGATAAATGCAGTTTTTGCTTCGTCGTGTTTTCCTAAGCGTGTCAGCAGCCATCCGATGCGGCGGTGGAGTTCCGGCCAATGCGAGTGTTCTTTGGAAGCTTCGCGAAGATGTTCGAGGGCTTCGATGGAATTGTTTTCATGGGTGGCAAGCAAGCCGAGGAGCAAGTGCGATACCGAGTTGGGGGCTGGCTGCTCTAAAAGAGCTTCGAGGATATTGCGAGCTTGCACCGATTCACCGATGTTCATCAAGCACATCGCATGGGCTAATCGAAGCCATGGGTTTTGTGGAATCGCTTCGCAGAGTTTTTCGAGCGTTTGCGACGCTTGATGATAATTTCCCGAATCCATTTGGACTTGGTAGAGATTGATCTGTTGCTGCAATTGCAGTTGCACAGCGGTTTCGGATTGTTGCGGTATGAACTCTTGGTAACCGAGGGCGATGAGTTCGCGGAGAGCTTGGGCTGTCTCTTCGTCGGCAGCATCGGAATCCGAGTGGGTAGGGGATGTCGGATTAGGGTTTAATGTGTCCGGTACATCTTCCCAGGAGTTGATGTAGTTGATGGTTGGGGGAGCGCGGAAAGCTTGAAGTAGGACTTTCCCTGGCATGTCTTTGCCGATAGGTAACCCGAGTGCCGCGAGGATTGTTGGAACGACATCGAGGGTATGAGCGCCGTGAATCAATTCGTCTTCGAGGATTGTTGGTCCAGCTAAAAGGATGGAGCCATTGTGGGCGAATGCTGCCGGTTTGTTTTGAATGACGGCGCCTCGTTCCGAGACGAGAACGATCATGGTTTGTTCGCCGGCGAGTTCCAGCAGACGCCCGAGCATCATGTCATGCCAACGATAGACATTGCGAAGGACACCTTCGTACCAGAGGTTTGTCGAAGGTTGGGTGGTGAGATCATTCCAAGCACATGGATCAGGAAACAGTAGGCCGATTGTTTCGAGTCCCGGGTAATGGATACCTGCGACTTTCCAATCTTCGTCTTCGATCAAGTCCGTAGCGATCGCATGGATACTTGCCGTTGTTGCGATTGCGTCCGCAAGAGGTGCGAGTTTCGGATCGTCGAGTTCCGCCCAGTTTTTAACGGCAGGCAATAGTGGAGCGAGTTCTTGGGAGGAGAGTTCACCGAAGTGAATACGCAGATCGCTGAGCATTTCGGGGTCGAAATTGGAGGAGACACCCGAGGAAGCGATCGATTGTTCGGGAATGGGCCAAGGAGCATCGAAGGGAGCGACGGATGTAGCAAACATGTTGCTGATATTTACGCCGAGGATAGGTTCGGCGGGGTGGGTGTAAGGCCAGTGGACCCAGATCGAAGGTAGGTTTCCGCGCGAGCAAATGTTCCAGAGGGAAGGGGTTCGGCGTTGAAGTGAGCCGACGGGTGTAAGCTCACCGGAGAGTTCATCGAGTTGATGCGACGAGAGGATACCGTGATGATCGGCGCGGTGACCGGTGATCAACGAGTTTGATTGGATTGCGGGGATCGGCGGTGCGACGCTCGAGAGTTCACCCATTAGTCCGCGTTCGACGAGGGAGTTCAGAGCGGGGAGTTGGCCCTCTTCGAGGATGGGTTTGATTTTCTCCCAGTCCAGTGTGGGCCAGTGGATCAGTAGGCAGCGTGAGGTGGGGGTGGGTTGAAGATCTTCGCGCGTCATGAATTCGTTGGGTTTTCGTACTTTTTTGGGCTTTGAAATCGCAACCCCCTCTTGAGGTGGGTTCTTGGCGTTTGTGATTAAAACAATAAGAGATGAGTAATTGACAGCATTTCGGTAATCGGTCAATATCTGCGGTTTGTAATGGTTGGAGTAATTGTACGACTTGTGTCGGGAGCCAGATGTCGAGCTGGCGAACTCTGATCGCAATACTTTTCTTCCCGGTGGGATTTAGGAGTTTTCTGATGGAAAAAATGGTAAAGGGTTCTTCGGTCGATCGTCGTTTGCTCGCTTATGCGATCGCCAGTACGACGGTAATAGGTAGCGGCTCTCTTGCTCAAGCTGGGATTTACGGGAAGACGGATTTAAACTTCTCCATGTCCACAAATCTTTTTGCGGAGATTGACTTGGAGCAAGATGGTGAAGCTGATCTCGCATTCGTTTTTGGTTCCGATGTTGGTTTGATGCACTTCGCGTTTGCGGTGCGCCCGGTGGATACAGACGTTGTACCCGGTGCAACGAACTACGCAGGCGCGATTGTCGACGGAAATACTTCGTATGACTTCAACCAAGACGTGCAGGACAAAGATGCCGCCGCGAAACTTTCTGGTGGGTTCACGGTAGGCGAGACACTTTCCGCTTATTCCTGGAATGTGAATGTTTCTGACGTTGGTTTCGGAGCCAAGGTGCAAATTTGGGATTCGAACACTGGAAATCCTACCGAAGGTAATTTCGCAGGTGTAACCGAGAAATATATCGGCTTCCGAACGCACCTTTCGAGCACAGAAGATTTGGTGTACGGCTGGGCCAAGGTCTCGACAGTGACCAACTTGAACGAGATCGGTGTTTCGGGCGATGTGATTCTGCACGGTTATGCTTATGAATCGACGCCGAATACAGCGATCGCAGCCGGTGCGGTACCTGAGCCAACATCGCTTGCTATCTTCGCGATGGGTGGTGCAGGTGTTGCCGCTTGGAAGCGTCGTCGCAAGGCAGTCGCGCAAGCGTAGTTCGGTTAGCTTGGGCTGCTACCGGTCCGATGCTCTTTTTTTGAAACACAGAGACACGGAGGCACAGAGAGAAGAGGCTTTGGGTTTTAGGACCGAGGCTCCGTGTACTCTGTGACTCTGTGTTTCCAAAGTCCGCGCATTGGATAGCGCGCGGTCTGATGCTCTTTTTTTGAAACACAGAGACACGGAGGCACAGAGAGGGAAGAGGAGGGGAAGGGAAGAGTTGGGGTGGGAGTCCAATTGTGGCGTGGGATTCTTATCCCGCGTGCGCGACCTATTGAGAATTACTGGTGGGTCGGAGCTTATCCTCATGCAGCATGGCGGGCTGGAACCCCACCCCACGATAAAGCCACCCTACGATAGAGCCACACAAAGATTGAGCTACCTAACGAGTTCATGCAACGAGATTTCACTCCACGCATCGCGCTCACGTTGTTCTGCATCGTGTTGCTGAGCCTCGGCCAATTTTCTGGGATGTCCCTTTCCGCCGAATCGAACTGCCAACGCAGGTCCATCCGAGCGAGGGCGAGGAATTTGTGGGGCAGTGAGCTGTTCGTAGCAGGTGTAGGTCACCATCACAAATCGACGTTCATCCTCGGGCGTCAGCACCGTTGCGGCATCGCCGCAGAATTGTAAAAATCGCTTTTCCAGTCAATTGGTTTACATCGCATTTCCCTGCTCATTCACTGCGATGCATTCCTGGAAAACGTCCGATAAAATGAAGCTCTTTACGAATCGAAACAATCGCAGGGCGATTCATTCCAAGTGCGGAGATCGTAGCTCGTCCGGAGGGCGTCAAACCTTCGAACTCAAACTCATCATTAAGGCGGAAGTGGTCTGACCAAGTTTTTTCACGGGGATGAAACAGGCTGACCTGCGATTTGGATTTGGGGTCGATCGCAGTCATCCTTGCTCCTTTGCGGAGCGAGCAGGTCACGCAAGCAAGTGCAAGATTTGCTGCATGCGTATCGCCGCCTTCCCGTCTTGGAACGATGTGATCGATGTGAAATGTTGCTTCTTGTGAATTTTGGGGAAGCAGGCAGTACTCACAGGCATCATGGGCTCTGTCACGCACCTCCTGAGCTAACTGCGTTGGGATATGTGGACTCAATTTCTACTTCCTCGACGCACGTTCGGCTCGCAGTTTTAGCAATGTGAGCATGTCAACGAGTTCACACAGTGCATCAGCCTCACCCCGCTCTGCCTCGGCCAACCCTCCAGATTGATCTTGCTGGTCGAGTAACGCTGTGAGCCGTGCATCGAGTGCTGGCGGAAGGGTAAAGCGTGTCCAGTCGTCGGGCAAATCCACTTCGATCGTTACGGAGCTCATTGTTCACCTCAATTTTGTTGTCTATTGTAACTCTATGCGATAACCCTAGTACCAATTGGATGATTCCTGGCAGATTTCAAGTATAGCTTGTCAACTTGTTTCATCGCAGAAAAAGTCCAACGTTGAACTTTCAAGCAATCCTTGGCAGTTAACTGGTACTGAACTGTTAAGAGTTGTTTAACAGTTCCGAGCCTCGGCTCTTCGACCAGTTTACTGACTGCTTCTTCGACCTCGACCGCGTTCAACCTTTCGCTCCATCAATGGGTGGCTGTGAAAAATGTACTTGAGGCGTGGATGCGTGTTGCCTGCAAGCTGCTACAAACGTACAACGTAAAGCTCAAAGGAACAAGCAGGGATTGAAGATGGGGAAGTTTGGCGACCGAATTCGTGAACTCCGAAAGGCGAAAGGCTATTCTCTCAGGCAGCTAGCGCCTTTGGTCGGAGTGGGATTTTCGTATTTGAGCAAAGTGGAGAATGACAAACTTGATTTCGCGGGGACAGCATCGGTGTCATTGATTCACCGACTGGCAGACTTCTTGGAGGGGGACGAGGAGGAGTTGTTACTTCTTGCCCATCATGTTCCGAAGCGTATTGTCGATCGCATCATAGAGCAGCCAGGGGTCTTTCGTGCGTTGGCTTCGCTGAACGCGGAGGAGCTCGAGCGAGTCGCAGAGAAAGCAGTGACTTACGGAAGGTCAACAGGTAAGCATTTCAAGTAACACTGTTGTAGCGTAGAGCAAGGGGGGAATTGAAACACGGAGACGCAGAGAGGGAGGGAAGAGTTGGGGGTAGGGAGAGTGGGTGCTTGCTGTGTACTCGCTATTGGCTTCGACTCGATGTCGTGAGAATTCTGTGGGATTAACGCCTCGATTTTGTGATGGCGTAAGCTACGAGTCCGCTTGCGATGACCGCGAGACTCCAAGCGAGTGGGACGGGGTCTGCGGTGATGAGCACAAAGATCCAGCCAATTGCCGCAATAAAGCTTGGGATGGGATACAACCACATGCGAAATGGGAGCCGAATTTCCGGGCGAGATGTTCGCACGAGATGTAGGGCGAGGATTTGCCCTAGAAATTGAACTACGATCCGAACGCACACCGCAGCGCTGATGACGGTCGAGAGCTCCAGGAAACAGAAAGCGGACGTTAGGATGGCTAAGGCAAGTAGGGAGACCCAAGGGTAGTTACCTGTTGGGTGAAGTCTCGCAAACGCAGGAAAGAAGTCTCCTTGTTTCGCCGCTGCATAGGGGATTCGTGAATAGCCTAACGTGATGGAGAACATACACGCAAGGGCGGTCCAAAGAATCAGCCAAGTGAACGGCACTGCCCAGGATCGCCCATAAAGCGTTTCCATAAAATCGGCGGCGATGTTTTTTGAAACCATCGCTTGCTCCCATGGGACCACGCCGATAATACTCAAATTCATTGCCATGTAGATCAGGGCGATGATGATGACGGAGCCGATGACCGCTCGAGGGATGGTTTTTGCAGGGGTTCGGATTTCGTCACCGAGGTGACAGACATTGTAGTATCCAAGGTAATCGTAGATGGCGATGAGCATCGCAGCACCTAGCCCAGATGCGAATGAAGCATCGAGACGGAATGCGTTATGAGGGAACTGAATCTTGTTCCAATCCATGTTCGACCAACCGCAAACTATGACGATCAGGACGGTAAGGATCGTTCCGCAGGTCATGAGCAATGCGATCGATCCAATACTGTGAATGCGTCGGCAGAGTAAAAAGGTGATGAAGGCGATTGCGAGGACTGCGAGCCAACGAGAGCCGCCAGGGATGTTGTTACAAAGGTTGGTCAACTGGGGAGCTGCGTATTCAAGATAGTTCAGTGCTCCGATATATCCGGAAGCCATCTCCATCGCGCCGCTGACCATGAATTGCCAGATGAAAAGGAATGGCAATATTCGTCCCCAACGGTATTCGTGGAAGACTTGTTTCAGAAAGTGATAAGTGCCACCGCTACCTGGCATCGCCGCACCAAGTTCGCTCCATACAAGACCATCGCATAGAACAACGATGGCGGCGAGCACCCAAGCAATCATAGCTTGAGGACCGTTCATGGCGGCGATGAACGCAGGGATGGTGATGAAGGGGCCAATGCCAACCATGTTCGCGATGTTCAAACCGGTGGCGTGGAGGAGGCCAAGGCCTCGGTCGAGTTTTTCGTGGTGTGAGTCAGGCATGGGAGGGGGGGGGGGAAACACTGAGGCACAGAGGCACAGAGAGGAGAGGCTTTGGGGGTTAGGACGGAGGCTCCGTGTACTCTGTGACTCCGTGTTTCCAAAGTCCGCGCAATGGATGGCGCGCGGTCTGATGCTCTTTTTTTGAAACACAGAGACACGGAGGCACAGAGAGAAGGGGAGGGAAGGCAAGAGGGAGTGGGGAGTGGGTTATTTGACGAGTAGTTGTTCGAGGGTTTCGATCAAGAGTGGTTCGACGGAAGGATCGACGCTGCTGGAGGTCGGGAGTGTTTCGTAACCACCCTGAGCGTAAGAGACTTCTGTCCCAATGTAGCCCGGCCCATAATCTCCATACGCGGCCATCATAACTTGTAAGTCTTGTCGCATCCCTTTGGCGGCGAGCTGGTATTCGACGAACAGTTCTCCGGGCATGTGTAGAACGCGCGCGTTGCCAATGGACAAACAACTGATATCGATAATTTGCCCTTCTTTCATGCGACGAAGAAATGCGAGTTGATCGGCGAAGGAAATGGTCCCTTTCGGTGGGGTGCTTTTAAGTTTTTGCAATAAGTCTTCTTCGTTCAAATGCCGCGCGACCGGGAGGTTAATGGATTTTTTGGTCCATTGAACCATCGAGGGGTCGAGAGGAAATCGCGAGGTGTTTTGTTCGGCAAGTCGCATGCCATCGGCAAGCCGGTTTGCAAGAATCATTCGGTTCGGTTCGGCGCCGTCGTTGTATTTACCGGCGGTGATGTTTCCGCCAGCCCCATTGAAATGGACATGCAATGTGTTGTTGCGATCTTGGCCGCGAATAAACCTGGCAATACCTGGGAAATCAGGGCTAGGGACTCCTCGCATGTAGTAGCTTTGCGGGTGACAAGCGTAGTAGCTGAGCATGGCGATCGGCTGTTCGCCATTCCAGAAACTCAGGAGTGAGACATTCGGGTCGATGAGACCTTCTGGTTCACCGCGAATTGCGGGGTCTTTGGTGGAGCTGGTTCGCGTGGCGCGAATTTTCCCGTCGGGGCCTGCGATTCTTCGTTGGCTTGCGACCTCCTTCACCTCTGCGCTTCCAACTCCGTAGTGGGTAATTTCGGTGGCTTTGGAGATGGCTTCTGCAATCGCTTTCGCGGTTCGTTCGATGACTTGTCTGTGAAATTCACCATCGAAGCGAGAGTAACCTTGGATTGCGAGTTCACGGATGATTTGCTCGGCGGTGAAATCGCATGCGGGTGCATCGTGCTGGTGGAGTGTATGGACTGCAACGCGGTCTTTGGTTGTACCGGCAGCCTCTGCTAGGGCTTGTCGGAAAGCATCGTGACCGCCATTGGCGATACCGATCCAATCGACGGCGCACAGGACAATGGGTTGATCAGCGCCGAGCAGGACGATACCGCGCGAACGGAGAGTCAGATCGTCGATTCGGCGGACTGGTTGATAAGCCATCGCTGAACCGATTGCGGGAGTGGCATCGACATCAAAGAGAGCGATGCGCATTTTGTTTTCGGACGCTGGTGTTTGGCCGCGTAGCTGCTGGTCGGTTGAGAGCAACGCGAGAAACGCCAGCAATAGGAGGATGTATCGCATGATCGGGTTTTGATTGATTCGTATTAAATGGATTCGGGTTTGATAAATTCAGGTTTGATAGATTTAAGGGGATGTTGCTGAGGTTAGGTGTGAATCAAGAGCCGTCGTTGAGAGGTTGCGAGGAACGGAGATAAGCGAAGAGGTCTCGCAGAGCTACGTCGTCGAGTTTATCGAGTAAGCCTTCGGGCATGAGGGAAAGGATTTGTGGTTCGAGTTGTTCGATATCTTCGCGTTGAAGGGTCACGGATTGACCATCGGTGCTGCGCAAGATGATTTGATCAGGCTGGTCGCTTTCGACGAAGCCGGAGAGAACTTGTGAATCGGAGGTGAGGATCCGAACCATTTGGTATCCTTCGCGAATCTCGAGACTTGGGCCGACGATATTTCGCAGAAGGGTTTCGAGTTGATCGCGTTGGTAACCGGTAAGGTCTGGTCCGACGGTTCCTGGGTCATCGAAGAGTTGATGGCATCTACCACAAAGTTCGCGATAGAGTTTTTTGCCACGGTATGGGTCGCCGTTACCTTCGAGGATGCGCTGAGCGAGCGCTTTGGTTTTTTCGGTGGCGGTGGTCAAGTCGATAGAAGCGAACTGCGGATAGAGCTCGTTGAGTTTTCTTTGGATCGCTTCATCGGGGTGCAATCGCATCGTGCGAATCGACTCGGGTGGTATTTGGTCGGATGAGACTTTGCCGTCGGCAACTGCATTGAGCCAAAGGTTTGTGTTGTTCGGGCGGCTTGCGAGGACCGTCCCTGCGGCGGGGTAGAGTTCGGGTGGTAAAGACTTCCACCACAGGATTATTTTTTCGGGGACGGAGGGGGTGTCGAAGTTAGCTAGGGCGCTGATAGCGGCGATGCGTACGGAGGATTTCGTTTTGGAATCGTTTGCAACGGCCAGAAGAGCGTCGAGGATCGCGGGGTATTTCGGTGCATCGTTGAGTTCCCCGGCGAGGCGAGCGAGTTGGATTCTGGTTTGCTCGGGGGTATTCGGGTCGGTGATTCGTTGTGCAGCGAGGTTAAAAGCGGCGGGGTCACCGCGTCGGACTTGGAGGGTCAAAGGAGGGGAACCGAGGTTTGCCATCGCATCGATGAGTTGATCGGGCACCCCTGCGAGACTTTTGCCAACAAAGGCTGCTTCGAAGGCTTCTTGGCAAGCCGAGGTAGCTTGTTCTTTGAGCGGATCGGGAAGAGCAGCGATGGTTTGAAAGACAGTCGTGGTAGCTTGATAAGCTTCTTTCGATCCGATGTTTGCCCATCGGCGGACGAGGTTTGGAAAGAGGGTTTTTCGAGCGATATCGTTGTTCCAAAGAGAGGAGTTTGCGAGGAGGGTTTGTGTGATGGCTTCGAAGTTCGAAGCGTGGTGTTCGATAGCCCACCAGAGCAGCAGGGGAAAGAATGGGTCGAGGGAGGCGACGTTTCGCGTAAGGAGTTGCTCGGCGACGAGCATCGATTCGTTTGCTCTTAGACGTCGGATAGAGCAAGCGATTTGGCAGAGGGTGTGCGGGTCGGTCTCGCGTTTGGCGAGAAGTTTTAAGGCTTCGAGCCAATCGGCGGCGATGAGATTGTCATCGCAAGCGAGTCGAACAGCCCATGTTCGGACGGCTGGATTCGGGTGGTTTAGCAGAGCGGCGGCAGTTAGGTTTGATGTGGTGAGGCTTGTTGGGGTGAGGCTTGATGGGGGGGATGTAAGATCAGGTGAGGATTGGAGTCGGTGTGGGATGGTATCCGGGATAGCACCTAGGGCGTGCAGGGCCCAGAGGGCTTCGAGTTGCGCGGTCTTGTTCGGCGCATTGAGTTGTTCGATCAACGCCGGGATGGCTTGGGCTCGCAGCGGATGTTTCGAGAGAAGTGTTCGGGCGTTCCATCGATGCCAGCGGTAGGGGTGATTGAGTTCTTTCAGGAGAGCTTGGAGGGATTGCTCGGTATCACCGTGTAGGGACTCTGGGTTCCAGTTTTCAGTGATAGCAGGTTGTGTTTTTGGTGGAGTGAGTCGAAAGACACGACCTCGATCTCGGTCGAGTCGGCCTTCGAAGGCATACAGGTGGGCGACGACGGAGTCATACCAATCGCAGACGAAAGCGGCGCCAAGTGGACCATCGGAGATCGCTACGGGTCGAAACCATTTATCGGAGCTTGTGACCGTATCGGCGATGTCTTTGGTTTTGTAGGTGGAGCCGACGGGTTCAAGTTCGGTTTGGATCAATTTTCCGTGGAGTGGGTCGATTGCAAGCATGCTTCGTGGCAGTGCATCGGCTAGAGCGGTCGATTCGGTGATGAGCATTGCGTGGGTGAAACGTTGGATGGGATCATGGAGCATCGGTAGCAAGTAGCCGTAGCTATGTGGATTCGAGAGGCTACCGTGTTTGGAGAATCCTTTGCGGTAGTAGCCACCTTGGTAGTAGTGGAATCCGCGCGTATCTCCGCCGTTGTGGCCGGAGAAGATTTCACCTTGGTCGTCGAAAGCTACACCGAAAGCGTTCCCGCCACCTTCGGCGAAGACTTCGTATTGGCGAGTTTGTGGGTGGTATCTCCAGATCGCTTGTCCGAGGCTTTGGATTGGCTTTTCGGCGGATCCGTAGGGGCGTATTGCTCCGCTGACCGTGGAGCCTTGAGCGCCGTAGAGCCATCCATCGGGGCCGAGTGTGAGGCTATTGACGACAGAGTGGGTATCTTCGAGTCCGAATCCTTCGAGGTGAATTTGTGGAGGTGCATCTGCGCGAAGATCGTTGTCGGAATCTTCGTAGTAGAGGAGGTAAGGAGGGTTTAGTACCCACGCGCCGTTGGGGACGGGGGCGACGGCGGTGGCGATGTTTAGGCCATCGACGAAGACGTGATGAGATTCGTAGTTGCCGTCTTGATCTTTGTCTTCGTGTACGGAGATTCGGTCACGGCCTATGAGTCCGCCGGCTCCTGGTGGTTTGGGGATCGCATCGTAGACGACACGCCAGTGGCGGTCTTTGCTCAGAACGCGCAGGCCTTCAGGGTTTGGGTATTGGCGGTATTCGATCAGCCAGAGTCTTCCGTGGCTATCGAAGGAGGTTTGCAAGGGTTGAGTGATCAGTGGTTCGCTTAGGAGCAGATCCCATTGCAAGTTGTTGTTGACTTGAAAAGTTTTCTCTGCGAGGGCGGGTTCGACGGCCGGCTCGTTGGCGGTGTCTTCGGGAGTTTGCGAAAGGGCCAGAGATGTGCAGCAGAGCCAGGCGAGGAAAGTGAGGGACAGACGCATGATAGTGGAGAGTTGATAGTGGATGGTGGAGAGGGCAGGGGGGAGTTTATTGGGGAGGGAAGACAAGGATTTCGGCGATTTTGGGGCGGGCTTGGTGGTCTTTGTAGTTGGGGTTTGGGAGGGTAGTAAGGCGCACGTAGCGGGCGGTGAATTGTTTGTTGGGGAATTCCTTGGTGGCGCGATCTTCCGCAGGGATTTGATTTGCCGAGTGTTCGTATGCGGGTTGGAAGGTGTTGTTTTCGGAGGCGTCTGCGAAGGGGAACCAAGTTTGTTTATCGGAGGATGTTTCGATGCGGTATCGGTAGGGGATTTGTGCGTCGATGTCTTCTTTGGCGGGGATCCATCGGATGGTTTCGATGGGTTCGGATTGATTTAGATCGACGATGATCCATTGTGGGGAGAGTCCGTTAGGAAACCATTTTACATACCAATCGTCGTTGCCGCCGTAATTTCCGTCGACAGCTTTCGCTGCCCGCATGAAGCACTCGAGGTTGCTTCCTTCGGGGAGTGGCGTGGAGCATTCGGTAGGTTTGCCGAGGGCGAGGTTTTTCTTTGTATTTGATTCGGTTTGTGTGGGTTTACCGAGGTTCCAGTAGCCGGTGAAGAATTCATCGGCACCGATTTGGAAGTAGGGGCGAAAGAGGATCTCTTTGCCGTTGGCATCGGTGGCTTTAGCATCGGTAGCTTTAGCATCAGTGGCTTTAGAGTAGGTGACTTTGGAGTCGAGAAGTTTTGAGTTTTCGGGGATGGGTTTCAACCAGGATTGGAGTGCTTTGTGGTCATTGCGTTCGAAAGGGAGTTCAATTTGTGCGCGATGGTCATTGGCACCGACGCCTGCGAGTACCAAAGGGCCTTGGACAAAGGCGACTTGGTTCGGATCATCGGGCATGGAGTAGAGTTGTAGGGTGTAGGGAAAGTGATAAGAGATGGTATCACCTGGTTTCCAGTTGCGGCGGATGGAGTAAAACGATCCCGGGGTAAGGGGGGCATCGATCGGTACGTTATTGACGCTTAAGGTCGCTTGTTCTGAGCACCAGTTTGGGATACGAATCGCGAGGGTGAATTCGTTTCCATAAGTTGCTTTAGGATTGAGTTCTTCGATTGAGATAGAGCCTTGGGGGGTAAATGGAAATTCGGTGTTGTGTTGAAGGGTGAGTCCGAGTGCATCGAAGTGTGCTTTGGAGGGGATGAAGAGTTGGACTCGCACTTGGTCGGCTTGGGATGCATAGATCAAAGCGGTAGATCGAGGCGGGTTTTCCAGTCCGGTACCGTTGCAGCAGTAGCAGCCTAGTTCATTGGAGCGGAAGTCTTTCACCGAGTTTGAGCCGAGTGGTTGGTAATAGGTTTTCCATCCGCTTTGGGGGTCTTGGCTACCGAGTATTGCGTTGAACAACGAGCGTTCGTAGTAGTCGATATATTTCGGGTTACCGGTGAGTTGGTAGAGGCTACGAGTGACTTTGAGCAAGTTGTAGCTGACGCATGTTTCTTGGGGCATGCGCAGCGATGTGTTTGCCAGTTTGCCGATTGCGGGCATTCCTTCGTGGACGCTGGTTCCTCCGGTGGCGTACGTTTTCGCACCTTTGCCGCAGACGTTTTCCCAGAAGTTCTCGCAAGCTTGGCGATGGAAATCCGATTGGCTGACTTGGGCAACGCGAGCGGCGCCGACCATTTTTGCAAGGAGTGTATTAGCGTGTTCGTTGTAGTCTTGGCCGTCGGCAAAGGGTTTGAGGATCCGTTCGGGTTGTTCCCATTGCATAGCAAGTTTGTGAATTGAATCATTGCCGGTGAGTTCATAGAGATTTTCGAGGGCTTCGGTCATCCCGCCGTATTCGACTTGTTTTACTTTTGCGAACTCGTCGCCGTAGTCTTGAACGCGTTTTTCGATCCACTCCACAAGGTTGACAGCGATGCTCAAAGCGCGTTCGCTCTGAGCGAACTTGTGCGCTGCGATGAGGGCTTCGAGAAGTTTATGCATGCGGTACCAGACAACACCGTCGAGTCTGTTCGGTTCGAATTCGATCTCTGGTGAGGCGAAGAGGTATTTGCCGCCGAGCGCTTGTTGGCATTTGGCGAGTTCATCGATGATCAAGTGGACTTGGGGGAGAAGTTCTTTATCGTGGAGGGATTGCAGGGAGAGAGCGGATAAGTAGTGGGCTTCGAAGAATCCTGGGAAGGGGCCGTGTGGTTCGGGAGCGGCCCAGCCGCCGAGTGGTTTTGCGTTGCCGGTGGCGAGTTTGGCTTGGATGCGAAAGGCCATCAGAGCTCGCTCGGGGCCGATCGAGTCGAGGACTTTACGGTTGGTCTGGAGGCTTTCGTAGATTGGTCCGCTGGGCAAGAGTTGCACATTGGTTGGTTGCGGTTCGGTCCACGGGTTGGGAGAGGTTTGGTAAGCGATAAGTTCGCTGCAGAGGAAGGGGAGCAGGGATAGGATGGAGAGGAGGGGGAGGGGGCGGCGGCGAAGCGCAGAGAGAGTGAGAATTGTGTTTCGGGTCATGATGGGTTTGCGGTGCGGAGGTTTGATTTCGGGGGTGCGATACGTTCTAATCGATCGCAGGTTTTGGCGTGGATGATTCGGGGCATTTTATCAGTTTGCGCGGTATTGATTTTAACCGTGTTGGTTTTCATGGCGCTTGGTTTGTTGGGGGGGTGGGATATGAAGAAGTCGATTGTTGGGGTAGCCGTACGATTGTCGATGATTTTTGCGATGGGAGTATGGACTTCGTCGTTGGAATTGCGAGGCGCGGAGCAAGTCGAACCAGCCGAGCAAGCTGGTGGTGTGAGTCGTGCTTTGAAGGGTCAGACGCAGGTGGGTGGGTATCGGATAGAGCTCGTTGGGATTGGGGAGTTGGATGGGAGTCAGGGGGTAACGAGGCTTCGACCTGAATTTGTGAAGGGGATGTTCGGTGCGAATGGAGCGCGAGCCGGCGGTGAGGGTTTTGGTGGGGCATTTGTGATGCCCAATCAGGGGATTGCGCTCAAGGTCACGGACTTGGATGAGGGGAAGGGTAAGAAGGGAGAACTGTTGTTTGAGATGGGGAGTGCTGTTGAGCTTGTCGAGTTCAATGGTTCGGTCAGTGCATCGAAGGACATGGGGCCCATCGCGCGTTCTTGGCCTAGCTTTGAGAAGCAGTTTGCTGGGTGTAGTGCCGTGTATGTGAATCGCAAGAAGGGGATAGAGGCCGATTTTCGTGAGTTGAGTGGGGAGTTGAGGGTAACACCGGGCCGAAGGACTTCGGTGGAGTTCAAGGTGGGGCGCAAGAAGGGGAGTCAAAAGAAGCGAGTGGAGGGTGAGGAGTTTGCGCTTGAGTCGATAGAGGTTGGCCCGCAGGGGGTAGAGGTTGTGGTTCGCTTTCCTTTACCGAAGCGGATGGAGCAGCTTCATGATCCGATTGCGATGATGCAGATGCTCAGTCAGGGGGGCGAGCAGGTGGAGTTAGAAGATTCCGAGGGGGAGCGATTGGTTCCGAGTGGGATGCAGGGTCCGAATGGGATGCAGGGTGGTGAGGGGATTCAAGGAATGAATGGATTCAGTGGTGGGAGTTTTTCATTCAGTGGTAATTCCGCTGGTGGCTTTTCGTTCCAGAGCAATTTTCAGGGGCAGGTCGTAGGGAATGGAGGCGGTGCAGGTGCGGGTAATCAAGCCGGTGGTGGGAAGCGGTTGAGTTTCCGATTCGATCCGTTGGTGGAGGGGCGAGAGATTCGCTTGGTGCGAGTGATTCGAGAGGAGAGGACGGGGGATACGGAGGTGATTCCGTTCAAGATTATTCCCGAGGAATTGGATCAACCTAAAGAGTAGGGATGCGAGCGAAGAATTGGGTTTGTCGGTGGGGGTGGCGAGTAGGGGTGTGTGGGTGAGTTACGATTTCGCACCTTTGGGTGGAGGGGAGAAAGTCCACATGGCAAGTCCGATCAGGAGTGTTGGTACGAGGAAAACCCAGGCTCCGAGGGCGACTCGTTGGGATTGGATTTGGGTGAAGGGGATTTTGCCGAGTTTATCGTTGTAGGGTTGGTTGTTGAGGGTTTGATCGGTTAGGGATGTTTGGGGAGCGGAGGGGTCGGTGGTAGAAGCGGCGGTCGCGGCCAGGAGGCCGGGAGTTGGTGCATCTGCTGAGCCGTTTGTTTGTGGGTTCAAGCCGGTTAATTGTCCATTGAGGCTGGGGGGAGCATCGGGGGCGTTTGGTGGGAGGGTTGGGAATTTTACGACGCCCAGAGCGGGGAGTAGCAGAGCGAGGCTGAAGGAGGCGCAGATGAGGATCAAGCCGGCGAATTTCATTCTGAAGCCTTTTATGGGGTGAGACGTGGGTGTGATTTTCGAGTGGGATTTCCGTGATGATGTGAAATCTAGAGAGTGAAATCTAGTGAAAGAGGGTGGAATAGGACTAGAGCGAAAGGGGCTTTGGCGGTGCAGGAAACGAGAAGTGGGGTTAAAATCTCGTCAAATTGGGGAATGGGTGGGGGAAATTTTTTTGGCGGTGTAGACCGATAGAACAGCTTAGCCATGGCATTAGATCCGAATCATTACATCAATCGGGAATTGAGTTGGTTGGAGTTTAATCAGCGGGTGTTGGACCAGGCGCAGTACGCGAAGGTGCCCGTGTTGGAGAGGCTGAAGTTTCTAGCGATTACAGCTAGCAACATGGATGAGTTTTTCATGGTGCGGGTCGGCGGGTTGCAGTTGCAGCAAGCGCAAGGGATAGACACAGCGGATCCGAGTGGGATGAGTGTCTCGGAGCAATTGACGGCGGTGTATGCGAGGGTGGCTCAGATCATTCGCGATCAGTACGATTGCTTTTTGAATGCGATTGAGCCGAATTTGACGCAGGAGGGGTTGGAGCGGGTAGTTGCATCAACGGCCAGTGCGCGGAGTCGCGAGTCGATGCGGCGATTTTTTGAAGAGGAAGTCTATCCGGTGATTTCGCCGATGGATCTGGATCCTGACGCACCGTTTCCGTTGTTATCGAATCTTGGGTTTTACCTTTGCGTGAGGATGGCCAGTGGGGATGCCGATCAGCCCCATCGTTTTGCGTTTATCCCGTTAGGCAAATCTTTATCGCGGTTTGTTACGTTGCCTAGTGATCGGGGGTATTCGTATGCGTTGCTGGAGGATGTGATCAGTCATTTTGTGGAGTTGTATTATCCGGGGAAGCGGATCGAGGAGTGTGTAGCCTTTCGGGTGACGCGGAATGCGGACGTATCGGTGCGTGAGGATAGTGCAAGCGATTTAATTGTTGGAATGGAAGAAGTGTTAGTCTCGCGGCGATCAGCGGACTTTGTGCGATTGGAAATTGCGGCGAGTGTCTCGGAGGAGACGTTAAAGTTTTTGTCGGAGAAGCTTCGGGTGGACGATCGGGACGTGTTCCGTATTCCGGGCCCGTTGGACTTATCGGCATTGATGAGTTTGACAGATATCGAAGGTTTTCCAGCGCTTCGCGATCCAGTCTGGCCGGCGCAGCGTTCACCGCAGATTGATCCAGCCAAGCCGATGATACAAAACATAGCCGAGCAAGATTTGCTGCTGTGTCATCCTTATGAGAGTTTCGAGCCGGTGGTGCGTTTGATAGAAGAGGCCGCAACGGATCCGGATGTGTTGGCGATCAAGCAGACTTTGTATCGCACGAGTCGCAAGAGTCCCATCGTCGCTGCGTTGAAGAGGGCAGCGGAGTTAGGTAAGTACGTCACTGCGGTGGTGGAATTAAAAGCGCGATTTGACGAAGCGAGGAATATGGAGTGGGCTAGGGAGCTCGAGCGTTCAGGCGTGCAAGTCATTTATGGTGTGCGTGGGTTGAAGACGCATGCGAAGGTATGCATTGTGGTACGGCGTGAGTCGGCGGGGATTGTTCGTTACGTTCATTTCGGAACGGGGAATTACAACGAAGCGACGGCGAGGATGTATAGCGATGTGAGTTTTTTGACTTGCGACGAATCGCTAGGCAAGGACGCTTCGGCATTCTTCAATGCGATTACTGGATACAGTCAGCCGCAGGCATATGAGAAGCTTGAGTCGGCTCCGTTGGGATTGCGTAAGAAGCTTGTAGCGATGATTGATGGCGAGACGCGGCGGAGTTTGCAGGGGCAGCGTGCATTCGTCGATGCGAAGCTTAATGCGTTGGTCGATCCGGAGTTGATTGAAGCTTTGTATCGCGCGAGTCGAGCGGGGGTGAAGGTGCGGTTAAACATCCGTGGCATTTGTTGTTTGCGGCCGGGGGTACCTGGTTTGAGTGAGAATATCACGGTAGTAAGTATCGTTGATAGGTTTTTGGAGCATGCCAGAGTTTTGCATTTCCATCATGGTGGAGAGGATGCATTGTTTATCAGCAGTGCCGACTGGATGCCGCGTTCGTTGGATCGTCGCATTGAGTTGTTAACGCCCATTGAGGATGGGCAGATCAAACGAAAGTTGGTGGAGATTTTGGGGACGTATTTTCAGGACAATCAGAATGCTTGGGGGTTGCGTCCGGAGGGGCGTTACGAGCGGCTTGAACCGGTAGAAGGTCAGGGGCGAGTTCGGGCACAGAAGGTTTTGTATCAGGGAGCGGTGGAGAAAGTGAAGTTAGCGGAGTTAGCGGCTAGGACGAAGTTCGAGCCCCATTTGCCGAGTCAGGGCTAGGGTGATTTGCTAGCGATTATGCCGGTAATTTAGGTTGAATATACAGGGAGGGTTAGAGGGATTGGATTTTTGGTAGTGGATTATTCGATTCTAGGACATGCCGAGACGAATCGCCTATGGTTCGCGAGGGCAGACCAACACGAGGATCGAACAAATGAAACGCGGACTTCTTTCCCTAGGCTTATTGGCAATGTCCCTCGTCGGCTCCACAGGATGTGTGGGGTTGCACCATCGTAATGGATGGGGGAAGCATAATTCTTGTAATACCTGTAACGGTCCGATTGGTTGCCGTCCTTGCCGAATTGGTTGGCAGCGGGGCGGGACGGACTACGGGTCTCATTTAACGCATTCGGGATCGTATTGTTACGATGGTTCGAAGAACGGTGGGGCTTGTGGGCCTGGTGGATGTGGTCCTGCGGGTGGGATGCTCCATGGCGGTGGGTTGCATGGCATGGGCGCGGGCTTGCACGGCATGGGTGGCGGCTTGCACGGAATGGGTGCTGGTCTCCATGGCATGGGAGGTGGATTGCATGGGGCGGGTAATGGCGGTTTGAGCCATGCTCAGTACCGTGCGGACGACCAAGTCGGTTCGGGAGTACCTGGTCCGACGGTCGCTTATCCTTACTACACCACGCGTGGTCCTCGAGATTTCTTGTTGGACAATCCGCCGAGCATTGGCCGCTAGTGGTTTGGCCTGCTTGGCATCATGGATGTCGGGCGAGGACGGGCTGAGCGATTTGACAACTGCGCACGGAATGCCGTGCGCTTGAAAATTTAAGAGTTAGGCTAACGCAGCTTGTGGGCTGTGTTGGCCTTATTTTTTTCCATCTGCGTGAACGAGTTTCTTGAATTCGCTCATGAGTTTTTTGGTGACAGGGCCGACGCAACCGTCGTGTATGGAGCGGTTATCGATGGAGACCACGGGGATGACTTCTGCGGCGCTGCCGGTGAGGAAGCATTCGTCGGCGACGAACAGGTCGTGTCGGGTCAGAGAGATTTCTTTGGTGGGGATATTCAGAGACTGAGCGAGTTCAAGGATTGCGTTTCGTGTGATGCCTTCGAGGATACCTGCATCTTTGGGAGGGGTTAGCAATTCACCTCGTTTGACGATGAAGATATTATCGCCGGTGCATTCGGCGACTTCCCCTTTGTGGTTGAGCATGATGGCTTCCATGCAGCCGGCTTGAAGGCCTTCGATTTTGGCCATGATGTTGTTCAGGTAATTCAGCGACTTGATTCGGGGGCTTAGAGCAGCCGGGTGGTTTCGAATCGTCGAAGCGGTGATAATTTTGAGTCCTTCTTCGTAGAACTTTGGATCGTAGAGAGCGATATGGTCGGCGATGATGATGATTTGTGGGTCGCTAGTTCGGTTTGGATCTAGGCCGAGGGATCCGGCGCCTCGGGTGACGACGAGTCGGATGTAAGCGTCTTTCAGGGAGTTGATCTCTAGGGTCTTGTTGACGGCTGCGATCATGTCGGATTTCGACATGGGGATTTTCAAGCAGATAGCCAGGGCGGATTCGTAGAGTCGATCGATGTGTTCGGTCAGTCGGAAGACGTTTCCGGAGTAAGCTCTCATGCCTTCGAAGACGCCGTCGCCGTAGAGGAGGCCGTGGTCGTAGACGCTAATTTTTGCGTTGTCTTTGTCGAAGTATTTTCCGCTGATGTAGATTTGCAGTGGCATTGTTTTATTTTCCTGGAAAGTGGGAGTCTTTTCGGCCTTTTAGACTACCTTGAAAGAGGGAATGGCGAAAGGACTAGGGCTCGTGGAAACGGTCATTTCCGTTATAGTGGGAGTGCGGGGAGTTCTTGCCAAAGAGCGGGTGTTTGCTCCGATCGCATTGTGGGTCTTTCGCTTTGGAAAATCTTTATGACAGACATCGATTCGTCAAACAAATCTAGGCCTCAGTACAAGCGGGTGATCTTGAAGCTCAGCGGTGAGAGTTTGGCTCATTCTGGCGAGCGTGGGATCAGCATGGACGAGGTTACCGCGATTGCGAAGCAGATCAAATCAGCGCATGAGTTGGGATGTCAGATTGCGGTGGTGGTAGGTGGTGGGAATATCCTTCGCGGGGCGCAATTCAAGGGATCCAGTGGGGAGATGATTCAGGAAGCCACGGCCCATTATATGGGGATGTTGGCGACGGTGATCAATGCGTTAGCGATGCAGGATGCATTGGAGGCGATTGGGATCACGACGCGGGTGATGTCGGCGATCAAGATGGATGGGGTGGCTGAGCCATTTATTCGTCGGCGGGCGATTCGTCATCTGGAGAAGGGGCGAATTGTGATTTTGGCGGCTGGAACGGGTGCACCTTTTGTGACCACCGACACTTGTGCTGCGAATCGCGGCTTGGAGCTTGATGCAGACATTGTTTTGAAAGCGACACGGGTCGACGGGGTCTACAGCGACGATCCGGAGAAGAATCCACATGCGATTTTGTATCGTGAGCTCGACTACGATACAGTGATGGAGAAGAATCTCAAGGTGATGGATTCGACGGCGATCGCGCAGTGCCGAACACACAAACTTCCAATTCTCGTCTTTAATTTCAAGAAGGTCGGGAATATTGTTAAGGCAGTCAGTGGTCAGAAGGTCGGGACGCGGATCAGTCCACGTTCGGAGTCTGGCGAGCGTATCGTGATCAATGCGAGCTGAGAAGTTTTGATTGGATCGATTCGTAAGAAGCTTTAGAAACCTTTAAGAGCAACGTTGGAGAATTCAAATGGCGGTTGAAGAGATTCTATTGGATGCTGAAGAGCGAATGGACAAAGCTTTGCAGCATTTGAAGTCCAATTTAGCGGGGATTCGCACCGGGCGTGCAGCGCCTGGTTTGTTGGATTCGGTTCGCGTGACGGCTTATGGGTCTCAGACTCCTTTGAAGCAACTGGCGAGCGTCGGTGCGCCGGAGCCGCAGCAATTGGTGATCCGTCCGTTTGATACTTCGATTATCAAGGACATTGAGAAGGCGATCGTTGCCAGTGAGTTAGGATTGAATCCTCAGAGTGATGGTCGGATCATCCGGATCAATATTCCGCCATTGAGCACCGATACCCGCAAGAAGCTTGTGGCGAGGATCAAGGAATTAGCAGAGGAAGCGAAGATATCGATTCGCAACGTGCGTCGAGATGCGAACAAAGCGATTGAGACGGCTGAGAAGGACAAGTTGATCAGCGAGGATGATCGCGACAGCTCGAAGGAAGAAGTTCAGGAGTTGACGAAGAAGTATGAGGATGAAGTGAGCGAGGTCGCTAAGGCTCGCGAATCGGACGTGATGGAGCAGTAAGAGGGAAAGTCGGACAGGTCGGACGGGTCCGACAGGTCCGACAGGTCCGACAGGTCCGACAGGTCCGACAGGTCAGACAGGTCCGACAGGTCCGACAGGTCCGACAGGTCCGACAGGTCCGACAGGTCCGACAGGTCCGACAGGTCCGACAGGTCCGACAGGT
>JBJONT010000072.1:0-10328 GCA_046051705.1 Planctomycetota bacterium
TGGTCGACGTGGAGCTTGAAGCCAGCAAGTGCCTTTATTCACGCGGTTCGAAACTCACCAATGATGAGTTTCAAAGCCATCTGCAATACGTCGAGCAATACGCAGCGAAGGCATCGAATCGGCCACCGGTGGGGATGGTTCCCGAAGGAGCACTCCCAACGCGTCCGACGGATCCAGTGATGGAAGAGAGGATCAGCCGCATGACCGTCGACCGCTATTCCGTGGATGCATCGCGTGGTGTCTTCCGCGACTACGACGAGATTCGTGCAGAGATCTGCAAGGAACTTGGCGTGAGCTAGTCGCACACGACTTTAGTACGCGACCGTGAATTGATTGAACGTTACTGCCTACTGATTAAGGACCCAACATCGTGACCATGTCTGTTCTTACTCCTTCGTTTTCCGCCAACGGAAATATCAATCCGTGCCGGTTCGTGAAGATTTCCGGACCAATGAAGGTTAGTCAATGCAGCGTCGCAGGAGAACGAGCCTTTGGCATCTCGCAAGAAGGACTGATGGATACTCCCATTCCGGGGGCCAGCAGCACGCTTGCAGCAGAGGCCGGAAGGCATGTGGGAGTCTTCGGTCCAGGGGAGACATGCTTAGTGCAAGTCGCCTCAGCCGTCACCGCTGGCGCGTACCTCAAGGGGGATGCAAACGCTAAGGCGGTTGCAACGACGACAGCGAACGACATCTACAACGCGATCGCCCTTGAAGATCAAGCAACGGTCGATGGGCGAGTCTTGTGCTTTATTCAAAGCGGGAAAGTCTAACACTCACCGCCTAAAGAATTCGTTTCGCCGAAACGCATTTTGCGTTCGGCATTTTTAGTCAGAAACAGTTTCGCGACAGAAGGAAGAACCTGCGTTGCAGCTTTGATTATGGAGACATATCAAAATGGCCGCAGGACCGTTTACCACAGTAGGTCAGTCAAATACCTACATCAAAGATCACAATGCGACCGGTCGGATGATCACCGGCTTTTCTCGCAGCCCCAATGAGTTCATGCTCAACAAGTACATTCAGGTACGACCCGTCAAAAAGGATGCCGGTTACTACCTGCAAATCGATCAATTCAACGCGAGTCGGATCGCGGGTGGAAACATCGACGACTACGTGTGGAGCGACGGACGGCCTTCTCCGGTCCTCAACGACAACGGACTCGAGTTTCGCTACTTGGATTACCGAACCATTCGCCGAGCATTCAGCCAGCAGCTCGGTAACAAAGCCCTTGAGCAAGCTGACTGGTCGGTCGATACGGCTCAGTCGGATCAGCTCGCTCAAAAGGCGATGACGGTTCGCACCGTACAAGCACACCAATCGCTCTCGACGGCAGGTAACTGGGATGCGGCCCACCGCAAAGACGTTACGACAATCTCCGGAGCTGGGCAGTGGTCGAGTGCAACGTCGGTCAACACCTTCATCAAGAAGACGCTCAACGCAGCGGTGCGCCAGATCATGTTGTCCACGAATTCAAAGGTCCGCCGAAAGGACCTCAATCTCGTGCTCAACCCCACCACCGCGATGCTCATCGCCTCGACGCAGGAAATCGTCGACCACATCAAGCAGTCGCCAGCTGCTTATTCGCAACTGAAAAACAACGAGTCGGAATGGAGCGAGTACGGCCTGCCGGACAAGCTCTACGGCATCAAGATCGTTGTCGAGGATGCGACCATGAATACAGCAGCAAAGGGAGTTGCGGCGAATCCATCGTTTGTGATGGCCGATGCGATTGCGTACCTGCTCGCTCGCCCCGGTGGAATCATGGCACCGGTCAATGGCCCGACCTATTCGACCATTACTTTGTTTGCCTACGAGGAGATGACGGTCGAGACGATGAAGGATCAAAACAACCGTCTGACGGATATGCGTGTGACGGATGACATGGTCAACGTAATCACTGCTCCGGCAGCGGGTTTCTCGCTCCTGAACTTGTACTAAACCGAGGTGCTTGAGTGAGTGCTTATGCATCCGGAGCGGATTTGATTGCTCGCTATGACGTGGATCTCATCGGTGACCTTGCCACCGATGCGAGAGAACCCGTTGAGCAATCCGCCGTTCCCAACCTCCCTCTGGTACAGACAGCGTTACTTGATGCAAGCGGAATGATTGATGTTCACCTGGTCACAGGCGGGAGATACAGGCCAGAGGATTTACTGGCATTAACGGGCAATAGTATCCATCACCTGAAACGAATCGCTTGCGACGTGGCGATGGGCTTGCTGCTGCAACGCCGCACAGACCTTCGCTATCAGGAACTCGCCGAGAAGGTTGTTGCAGGATCCAAGCAGCACCTTCAGGCGTTGGCTCGCGGAGAGAACATTTTCGGAATCCCATCCCTTCAGAGCGCAGGAACGATGGAGTACCAGAGCCTCAGCGCCGTGACGATCGACGAACGCAACACCTTGGCCACTCGCATGGGCCGGGTCTTCCCACCGACACAAACCATGATTCCCCGGCGGTAAAGCTATGCCTATCGTAACACCCAATGATTACGTCAACGTTGGCGGCAAAGTCGACATCCTTGTGGCATTTCCCCTTGCTGCATACGTGACGCCAAACTGGCCGTTTGTTCCCGCTCGTGGTGCGATTCCCGGATCGAATGCGAATGCATACCAGCAACTCTTCAAGCTCGGTGAGTTGGAAGATGAGGTAGAGCCGAGGACTCGCAACATTACGCATCGCGTTCATGGAGACCGACTCGGGGGATCCGCTGGAGATTCGATTGAAACCCAGCTTCTCGGACAGATGGCAGAGATCGACCTGGCTCTCTCGCGTTGGGACGAGGAAGTATGGCGATTGATGAAGAGCAACGGGGGGCTGACAGCCTCCGGCACACTCCTGTTGAGCAATTACGGAGCGCTACTGCAGCGCGATCGATCCTTTCGCCTGCTTCTACTTCCAAACCGAGATGCTCGGTACATCCGCAATTTCCCCTGCTGCCTTATCGAATCGGACTTTGGATCCAATCTCTCGACCAAGTACTCCCGCCTGAGCGTTCGCGTAACGGCCCACCGCACACCTGAGGGCCATTGGTCGGATGTGCTGGGAGTCGCAGGAACATCGCTTTCAATCGGAGTCCTGGAGAACCAGGACGTAACAGGGACCGCATCACCTTAACTTTCGTGAGGATCAAATGAACGTAATTACACAATGGGCCAAGAGTCGCCGGTTCTTCGTAACCGCAGTGGTTGGTTTGATTTTTGTTGTTCTTCGTGAGCACCTTGGAATCCCGGTCGACGAGGAGGCAGCAAGGACAATCACCGAATCGCTCGTGCTGTTCATCATCGGCGAGTCGGCAGCAGCCACCGCAGGCTGGAATCAACTCTTGCAGAACCCTCGCTGTTGGGTCTTTGCCTTATCCGTGGCAAACGCCGTTCTTCGCGAGCGTCTTGGATTGCAAGTCAGTCCAGAGAGCATTCAGCAAGTACTGATGATGTTGCAGACTCTTCTAACGGGGTATGCGATCCGTCCTCACCTAATCCCTGCGGGCATCTAAGGAGCAAACAAGTGGCAAAGAAACGACGAATCGCTAGGTTCATTTCCAGACGCAAACTTCGCACCTTCGCGGTTGAATCCTTCGAAACGGCCAAGGGCGACGAATTCAAGGCAAAGGAATTGTTTGATGCTCGATGCCGTTCCTACGGCATGGATCCGGTAACGATTGCGAGCCTGATCATCTCCGTAATTCGCTTTTGGCTTTGGCTCAAGGAAAAGGGATTCTTGGGCAAAGTACCCCGCGAAGTTTGTGATGCGTATTTCCGTGACAACAAAGACTTTCACGACCAGTGCGGTCTGAGTGGAATCGAGGAAGAGGATGAATAGCCAACTAATCGGAATACTTTTGATCATTGGATCCGTTGCTTGGATGCTCTTCGCAGACAAGCTCAAAGCCCTCTCCACGACCAGCAAACCAGTCGTGGGTAGCGGCCCAGAGCAGGATGTGAATCCTCAGCAAGCGATCTCAAGCCGTGTTGAGGCTGTCGCGCATTGCGAGGCCTTGATGCAATTCTTTGAGTCTCAAGGAAACAAAGCCGGAGCTGAATGCTTGCGAACCGCAATCAACAGTATCTACGCCCCGAAGGAGTAACCCTGATGAAACCTAAAGTACCAGCGATCTTGATGCTCCTTGGCGGTTTGCTGATTTTGCTCGGGGATACTCGCGCGATCAGTTTGGATTTGTTCGCCCCAAGTGTTCGTCCGATCAATGCGGAAGGATTCCGCGTGATGCTGGTCTACGACGACGCAACGCTCTCGCAAATGCCTGAAGAGCAGAAGTCGGTCATCTTCTCCACGGAGGTTCGCAAGTTCCTGCTCGATCATTGCGACAAAGCAAACGGATCACCGGACTTTCGTTTCGTCACAGACAAAACCGATCTGTCGAACGACCAGACCTATTGGAAAGAAGCGTTCGCCAGGCCGCGAAAAGAAAACCCGTGGCTGATGATCAGTGGGAAGTCCAAAGGGGGATTCGAGGGCAAGATGCCACAGAGCGTCGATGCCATGTTGTCTCTTTTGAAAAAGCACTCAGGGGGGAAGTAATGGCTGAGCTCATTATCGATGACGATAACTATCGTGACTTTCTTCCGGGCGGAAAGGAAGTACAAGGCAACACCTTCGGACTGGTCTATCGTGACCCGAAGCAGTACCCGGTCGGATCCTATGGTGCTCCCAAGTGGGATCTGAATGATTTGAAGATTATCCCACGTTCCGAGTGGTCGGATCGCATTAAGGAGATGAAGCGAACGAAGTCGCGTCTGAGTGACATTCGCGACATCGCCGATGCAGGAAAGCCGTTTAAGAACCTCGATCAAAATGGTCAAGGCTACTGCTGGGCCTATTCCACCGCGCATGCGGTCATGCTCTGGCGAGCTTCCATGGGCCTGCCGTATGTGCGGCTCTCTGCCCATGCCGTTGGTTGCATGATCAAGAACTATCGCGATGAGGGTGGTTGGGCTGCTCAAAGCATGGAGTTCATTGCAAAGAACGGTATTCCTTCTGTTGACTTCTGGAAAGAGAAATCGATGTCTCGATCCAACAACAGCAAGGAAACATGGGAGAACGCCGCGAAGTTCAAGATTACTTCGGGATGGGTGGAGCTCTCGTCCCCGGTCTACGACCGCAAGATGACCTTCGACCAATTCGCAACGTGCCTCCTGAATCGCATACCGGTAGCGACGGATTTCTACTGGTGGGGCCATTCGGTCTGCTCGATGGATCTCGAAGAGGTCGAACCTGGTTCCTATGGCGTACGCATCCTCAACTCTTGGAAGGATTGGGGGCAGAACGGTACGGCCGTGCTTCGTGGTGATAAGGCGTTTCCGTCGAACGCAGTGGCACCGCGAGCGGTTACTTCGCTCGCTGGGTAATGAATGAGAGGAATGCTATGGAAGAGAAATCGCTTCGAAAACAGTTCCTCATGTTGGGGCTCGGGCTCGTCGTTTTGATCTTAGGGTCAGGCGTCATCGATTCGGTTCGCTCATGGCTATCGGTCGTAGCAGAAGTGAAGGAGAAAAGCGACGAGGCGACCGAGAAGCTCAAGGACTTCTTTTTGGATGAGAAGGAACCCTATCACCCAGACAGACCCGTATCGGACCCTTCACCGCTGCCAGTTAGCAAAAAGGAAATCATCGTCTTTTCTGAGCAGTGGTGTGAGCCGTGTCAAAGATGGAAACGGTGCGAGGCTGCGAAGTTTGAAGCGATGGGATACACCTTCGCCTATGGCGATTCGAGCACTGTAAAACGACTGCCGCACTTTATCGTTTGCGACGGACAGAGAACCGTTGAGATCTCTGGTTACATGACACCTGAACGCCTGGAAAGTGAGCTTAGAAAATGAGTGAAGAGAGTATGAAGTGGATTTTCAACAATGGTCTAGCCGTCTCAATCATCCTTGCGATCTTCTACGGATTTTGGAAGGGAGCTAGAGCCTTCTTTTCGATCGTGCTAGTTCCACTCAAAGATGCTGCAATCTCGCACTTGCAATCCACGACACAGCACTTGGATGCAACCAACAAAACCCTTGAGAAAACGGGGGAGACGATGGACCGAGTCTGCTCTGAGCTAAGGGAGTGTCGCACGGATATTGCCCACATCAAAACGCAAACCGAACGATGCCGCCATGCAAACCAAGAGCGTACGGCATAGTTCGATTCCTCCTCCTCTTAAAGCAAAGAGAATCCGATGCAAACCACGAGCGTCAGCACAATTACCATGCCCTATCAGGCGAACTCCGTAGCGATCACACCCCCAACGGGAATGTCGCTGCGTGCGATTCAAACCCCTGCGGCAATCGATGGCACTAGCTTTACCTTTGAGGCCGGTAGCAGTAGCCCGGGTGCTCCTCTTTACGATGGAGCCTCGGTCTACTCTCAACCCTGCGGTGCAAACCGCTACATTCCGATCACCAAGCCGGAGCTCTTCATTGGCTTGTCCTACTTGAAGTTGACGACCAACGCATCGGGTTCGCCGGTCAATCAAGGTGCTGATCGAACGTTGACGCTCTGTTTCGCCTCTGACTGATCCCTTCCAGGAAACTTCGGTAAGAACAACAAAGAGTTTGTTATGAATCTGCAAGACGTAATAGCAACGATCGATGGCTGGGAAGTCGCTTCGGCCAGTGAGTTGCTCTCTGTCCTATCGACTCCATCGATCCAATACGTCGATGCCCAGAATTACACGTGGAGCGGAATCGCGGATGTGTTGGGAAACGATGCAACTGAGCGTCTACGCCTCGCGCTCGATCAGGGGTCCACGTGGGCGATCTATGCTCTGTCGGGAGATCCAGGCCTTCAATTGTCTCGGCCCGATATTCAGGAAAAGCTTTACCTACTGGAATCCTCTGGAGCAGTCCCAGGAGCAGAGATCCTAGCGAAACACGTTCGGAGAATGATCTCCTTATTGGAGTTCCATGGGCTGCAAGCAACCTTAGAGAACATCGAGCAAGCACTCAAAGCGATGCTTCTGGAGAAGGATAAGAGTCAAAAAATTGACGCGTTCGCGGATGCCCTCCAAGCCTATCGCGAGGCGATGGCGATTTGGAATGGAGACCCGGCAACGGAGCCTAAACCTTGGCAATAAGCTTAGTCGGAAGTACATCGGTGAATGCGGCTACCCTCCAGCCACCCTCTCATGTGGCCGGAGACCTTCTGCTTTGGTTTGCCTATAACGACGGATCCAGCACTGTGCCTACGATACCTAGTGGATGGGTAACGCGTGTCTCGTTGTCGATCTCTAATGGATCCCTTGCGATCGCGTACCGTTACGCGGCGAGCTCAAACGAGTCGGCAGGGACATGGACAAATGCCAAGAACATCTTTGCCACAGTTTGGCGTGGTTCTGCAAAGAGTCTTGTCTTTCCCAACTACATTTCCACCGGTTCAGGTACTTCGGTCACAATTAACTACGGGGCTCAGACTGCTAATACTTTTCAGTCCGGTGCAACCGCCCAGTCCATTGTCTCCTGGGTCGCTAACAGAAATGCTACAAACTCTTTGGCAAGTCCGAGTCCATTGACGAATGTGCTTACGGCTACAGATGGAGTCATCTGGCAGACTCGATTGGACTACCAAGCAGAGCGGACTTCTATATGGCCCTCTACAAACGTGACCGTCGCTACTTCCGCATTGTGGAGGACCTTTACGTTATCACTGGTTGAATCCGAAGTTTATGGATCGGTCAGCGGTGTTTTTAATCCCTTCGAGCACCCACTTCTAGGCTAAATCCATGAGCAGGTACATCGGAGATTATTTGGCAGGTCAGGTGGTGAGATTCACCTTCCCGACCATATCAGATCAAACCAAACTTCCGACGACTCCCAGCGTTGCCCCAACGTTCTGCGTCTACAAAAACTCCGTGAGTGAATCCACCAGCGGGATCACCGTCACCGTGGATTTTGACGGTTTAGCAGGTGTGCACCGTGTTGCCATTGATACTTCCGCCGACCCCACGTTTTATGTTTCGGGTGAGGACTACGACGTAATCTGTACTGCTGGCGTGGTCGATGGCATCAACCTTGCGCGCGTACCGCTTCGTTCGTTTTCCATCGAGAATCGCTCCCGCAAATCGAATGTAATTCAAATAGGGGGCCAAAGCGTCCTTGCATCAGCAACGGTCACTTTCCCTGCAAGCATCGCGAATGAGACAACCGTTAGCTCCAGGGCGACACAAGCAAGTCTCGACGGCAAGCCAACGCTTGCTCAAATTGAGTCATCGACAGTAATTGCCAAACAGGCAAGCTTACTCGAGTGTAAGAACGCAATTGAGACAATTCAGGATGATACGCAGGCGATAATAAACACAAAGCCCACACTTGCCCAGATTGAAGCATCAGCCGTTCTTGCGATGCAATCCACGGTTGCAAGTACCCAGGCAAGTGTGAACGCAACGCTCTCCGGGGTGAATACCTTGCTGGTCAGGGTGGGTAACTCCGTGGCCTCCATGTTCAACGACGTAATCGCAATGATTACCGGAGGGGGAACCGCTACGGCGAAATGGTCCGCCAATGCACTAAGCCTTGCCCCCACGGGTGGTGGAGGAGGATCCGGGACGGGGGCACGAGCCGTTACGCTGACGATCCTAGGCGATAGCAATCAACCAATCCAAGGAGCAAGCGTTCGACTTAGTCGAGCGGGTGAAACGTATTCCGCTTCGACCAATCCGTTGGGAGTTGTGTCCTTTAGTGTTGATGATGCGACATGGACCGTATCGATTACCGCCACTGGATTTACTTTCACCCCAACTTCTCTGGTCGTTGCATCGAATCTTTCGCAAACCTTTGGTATGTCACCGGGTGGCATCACCCCTCCAGCACCGTTCGCTGGACTTTGCAACGTCCTGTTTTCCGTCATTCACCTTGGAAACCCCGTTGAGAATGCATCGGTGACGGCCTGCCTCGAACACGAAAACCCCACGGTTGACAACTATCTCATTTCGCGACAAGTCACGCATGGCACAACGGATGCGAATGGGAACTGCGTACTGACGATGGTTCGCTTTGCCCAATTCACTCGCGGCGGAGTGTACCGCATTAAGGTGGCCGATTCACTCGGCAGAACTATCCACGATAGAAAAGTCAAAGTCCCCGATCAATCAACGGCGAACGCCGAAGACCTGTTGGATGCAAGGTAACACACTATGCAAATGCTTTTGTCTTTATCGGCCCTTGCGCTGGCGATCCCACTTACCACCTTCCTGGTGATACTTGTTTTCTTCTATTGGAAAGCCAGAGAGGAAAAGCACGCAGCGAATCGCGGCATGTTCGGATTCAACGATGGGAAGTTCGATCGCTGGGTCGATCCGATCAGCGTGATGATGTCCTTTGAGTCGCACAAGGAGTTTCGCGCGGACATTCATCCCAAACAAGCAATGCTTGGAAACAAGCAAGCTATCGACACGATGCTCGATGCGATTCGGCAGGCTTTTGGAGTGACCGACTACGAGTCCCCCAAGAAGCCTGGCCTTACCGTCAATGAAATGTTTTCCCTGTTTCGTGCATTTTACGAATGGGTCGATCTGCAAAAAAAAAGTATTCAGTTCGAGCGGACCTATGCGGAATATACGGCACCGACATCGAGCAGCTCCGGCGAGAAGACTACGAACTCTATGTCGGATTGTGGCTCAACCGACATCGCGGACTCGCAAAACAGTCCCTCGCCGTCCGACAAGGAGCCTTCGCCTCTATCGGTTTGATACTCGGTATCACACCTCCGAAGGAGTGGTACGTAAATGTGACGGAGTCGGAGGATCAAGCAGAGTTCCTCCATTCGATGGAACAATCTCAAGCCATGTCCGCTATCCAAAGGAGTAGCTAGGAATGTTCAATGATCGCGAGAAACGAGAAGCGAAAAAGCTCTACAAATACTACGCCTTTAAGACTCAGGGTGGTTATCCAGACATCTCCCAGAACAGTCCACGGGTCGATCGAGCTGTCTATGTGATGCTCGGGATCTCTCGGCATTTCAACGAGAGCATCTTCGAAGAGATCCTCGATGCAGTCGCACCGGACATTCCTTTCGCCGGAGCACCGGAAAACGCAAGCAATCGCATTGAGCATCAGCTCATCAAAACCCTTTTGCCGCTGCGACCGAACCCCCGCACCACAAGTTGGGCACCAAGCCGCAACGATGCGAACGAACCGGAGGAGGACAACACTCCTCCCGGCCGAGCCTTGACGCCAGAGGATTGGACACCGATCAACACCAACGCTGAGAACTACGTTTGGCTCAATAAGGTAGCAACGTTGTTTGAGCTTCCCGGAGCGACCAAGGAAGAGAACGTTCCTTTCATTCTCAAACTCAAGCAGATGCGTGAGCAGCAGGCCAACGACGA
>JBJONT010000073.1:0-10804 GCA_046051705.1 Planctomycetota bacterium
CTCTTGCGATTGCATGTCGAGTTTGACCTCGGAGACGGTCCAAGGTGCTGTTAGGCCAAGCAGATGCTGGTAGAGTTCCTTGTCTTGCATTTCTGGGGGTTCCTTTCCCCAGGGATTATACCATTACCCACACAAATCCCGGATGGACCCCATTTTTCACGGGTGACACCATACTCATTGGCGCAGTTTTATGCGGCGCACTCGGCTACTTCCTCGGTACAGGATTTATTGAATGGCTTAAAGAAAATTGGTGGGGCTTCTGGTAAATGTAGCCTTGATAACCAAGCAATCGTCGTGGCAACTTGCCAAGGACTCTTGCTACTCATTCCGTACCGGATCCGCCTGTCTGGACGGCACCCCAATAACTCAAAACCCATGATGGCCGTATGAAAAACATTGAATCAAAGTGGCTAGTCGGCCACCTTGAATTTTAGAAACTTAACTCGCCGCTACTCAGTGAATGGCGACGTTCGTCCTTAGGATTCTGGAACATGAAAGCCCCAACCATGCTACTCTTCTGGATCTTCATGACTGCATTGGCTTTCCCTCTCGTGCTGATTGCGACCGCAGCGATAGGGGCGTCTACTTACGCGGCGACATTTGAACAGCAGGAAAACAACGACCCGATCTGTTTTTCATCTACTGTCTGTTTCGGTCCGTTTAGCATTGAGACAAACGCACGTCGATGGGCTGGTTTGTGCGTTGTTTCTGGACTCATTTTGACGGCAATCGGGTTGATCGGGCTTTTTCATTTCCCAACACCATCACTAACGCATCTCAAGGAGAACACGGATCACATCGAGTTTACAAGTAGCTAGCGATCCACTTTACTTGAGGTTAAAATCAGTAAAAGCAAGCAGTGCACGCTAAGCCCTCGATCAGCGTTTTGACTTGCGTTGATTCAACTGCTTGGGCTCGTCCCCCCGCGTTCGTCGAAATAAAGGAAAGGTGTTCAACACTTCAAGCATGACGAGAAACCAAGCGAATCTGCTGGCACACTCAAACGATGGCGCTCTATGTGTGCGAATTCATGTTAGCAAGGAGGTGATTGGTCGGTGCATATGCATACACCTACCACTGGGTAAAGCCTGGAATTCTTTCAATTGAGTGAATCGCTATGGCACCACGACATCCTTGCCCAAATTGCGGTCAACTTCGAAATGGACCTGATGCATCCTGTGACGAGTGTCTCTATCCAAGACACAGGAAGCAAATCGATGATCGCGTTCGCTTGTTGCAACTAAAACATCCTCCATTTCAATTTCATCTCCGCTCACTATTCGCTGTTACGACCGTTGCTGCAATCGCATGTGCCGTTACGCAGAGTTGGGGGCTCGATGGATTGCGGCTTTCAATCCAGACACTATTATACTTCTTTCCCGCAATCGAGTTCTTTTACTATTTCTGGATTAACCTAAGGTCATCAAAGCCGAATGCTATCGATGATTATGAGAGTCGCTTCTGGTAATTGCGTTGTTGCGATCAAACCCATGAAACGCGAAAACTAGGACGCATTTAGGTAAGGATTCCATTCGTCGGGCACCCTCCCCACACCGCAATACTCATTCTGACCTACGATTCAGAATCGCCAGACCGAAACAGCCTATCTGCCCCGAAGGTAAACCCTCACTGTATGTCAACTCGATTCGAGATACTTAAGAACGGAAAACGTGTATGCATCTGTGGAATCAAAGGGAACGGTGTACTCTCGGTCGGCCTCACATACGTGAAACATCCAGGCCAAGACACTCCCACGATCTCCAGATCAGTGGCCTAGGAATGTTCGACGGATCTCAAGATCGGCAACATCACGCAGGATGGCCATCACCTGAGGTTACAACAGGTGATGAAATCACGATTCGTATTCTCCCCGCTGGCGATTACGACGAACCCCATGGCATGATCGGCAGTCCGAAGCAAACCGTCGACGATCCAGATTTTGGCCAAATGAATTACTACGTCGACGCTTGGGATGCCGACATCCCGTTTGATTCTGCCCCGATTGAATCCGCGCACATCCACTTGCGGGCAGATGATTCCGGCCCTTCACAATTCCAGCGTGACGTGATTGTTGAACTGCGGGCTCGACACTCTCAGTTATGGCCTGAAATCTGCACGGCCTTGGCCAGGTGTCATCCCGAGATTAAAACTCCGCGCGAATTTACATCTCGGCTAGTACCTCACGTTGGCATCAATTTGTATGATGATTCCAACACGATCGAGATCACGTACCGCGTTGAAGGCGATCCGGAGTTCCGTTGCTATTTTGTCACCCTTCGCGATTGGCAGATCGCAGAGGTTTTCATGGCCGAGTGAAGATGCACTTGCGGGCCGATCTTTTACCCACGTTCCGAGCGATTCCATTCCTATTCACATACTGTTCATGATTGCAGTTATGGAGACAGGTTCTTGATTGACCAAATTCCTGTTGAGGTTCTAAATCGATTTCGGTTTCTTGCGGCTAAAAAGACCCTCTCGGGCGTTTCGACTTCAGACATCGTTGCTTTGGCTGATCAAACTCTTACCGCAGGGTTTTACCACGACACTTTGCTGGCTATGCTTGACATGTGTCCGCCAACACAGGTATCGATCGCCGCTCAATTGCAGTTATTCTGTGATGAGTTCCATATTCCGATTGGTGACACACATTGGGCTCTTGAATACCTTTTGGATCATTTTATCACTCGAATGGCTCTTCCGAGTTCAGCTCCCGACAGTGAGCTTTCTGCCTTAATGCATGCTGTTGGACCAGAGGCGTTAGATCGCATATATACGAATCAACAATCGCTAGGAATGGACCAACTGCTTTTTATTGGGATGCGATACAACTACTTGGTACAGCTTCACGACATCCCTCCAGAGGAATTAGAGTCTGTACGACATACCTGTGTCCACCTTATTTCCGAATTGCGTGATGCTGCGAACGACTGGATCAAACGCCACGGGATATATCGAGATTATTGAACGCACCCAGAAATCCGGTAAGCCGCACTTGAAACGTGTAAAGCTATGGTCGACGTTTTCTATAAACGAAAGCCGACGGCGAGTGACCGAGTCAGCGCCGCCGAGCATGACGATCCAAAATCGCCTTGTGGCAGTTTACCCGAGCGAACCGCGGCTCAATTTACTATGGTTTTCGTCGCTTCATCGAGAGCATAACCACTAAAACATGCCTCCCATCCCCCCCATTCCACCGATACCATTACCGTTGCCCGAGGTCCCCATGCCGCCGCCTAACCCTTCGGTTCCCCCAAAGCCCGGTGCATCTCCTCTTTCGATTTTCTGGAGAAGTTCAGTGATTTGCGGATGAATCCGACGTTTTTGATAAATGATTAAAACCGAATACTCTTCAGAGGCCGACTTGTTATTCAATCCCGCTGGTACGTTGAGCGGAGCGCTGAGCGAACGACAAGTCTGGATTGTTCCCTTCGCACCCTCGATGGCCGAATCGCTTTCGATCCAACTTTGTTGTTCGATAAGTTTTGGAAGAAGCGAGCGAAGATCATTAGCAACGACAGTTGGCATGCGGTAGTACTTGGTCTCATAGCCTTCGGGATCGACTTCAGCAGACATTCTTCGTTTCGAATTCTTCAACGCAGATCGGTAATTATCCAAGAGCGCGGTGACTTCATCGATAACAGATTCCCGTTGCGAGATCACCATAATTCCTGCCGATGGGAATTCGATGATGCCAGTCCCGCCCTCACTGCTCCAATGGCCGGGATCCGCCTGTCCTTCGATGGCTTGTTGAAGTTTCGAGCAATCCGAACGGGTCATACACAGATCTCGAACATCGAATATCGCAAGCTTTCTTTCCGCTCTGGCATCACCAACGTGGGTAATCCAGACCACGCCGTCTCGATAGAACCATCCGAGGTCATACTGCGATGTTATAAATTCCAAAATTGTTCCTAGGTTCTGTTCGCGAATATCGACGGAGATTGGCAAGCGTTCCGAGATCCGAGCTTTTCTAAGCGCCATCCGATCTAGGCGGATAATTAATTGATGCTGCACCGATATGGATTGAACGGCCTGGGCAAGAGGTGTACCTTTCAATTGCACCGAGGTTTTAGCTTCGAGTATAGCGCGGATCGATTCATGCTCGTTCGACTCATCTACCCAAGTTATACGCGCCGGACGTCGGAGTCCTTCTAAAAGCGCTGCAATTTTGCGATGGGTTCGAGGTGTCTGTCGTATAAAAAGAACATCGCCAAGCAACACGGCCGTCGCGTTGCCGCCGTAGTCCAACCAGGAATCTTGGTCGATTGTCGATGTCAAGACGGAGATCAGATTCCCCGGGTTGTACTCCATATCGAGCAAATCGCCTATGTTGTACTGTACATTACGAACGCTTGCATTTAGCGGCAGCAATGTGATCATTCTGCCATCCGAAGTCCAATCCACACCGATTCTCTCCAGCCGGTCTAGGAACTGATAGATCGGCACCTCTTTCAATGATTCGGTCAGCAATTCGCTTGTCGAAACTCCTTCTTCCTCTAAGGCGCGTTCATCAAGAACAACACTCAGGCCTGTCTGAGATTGGATCCATTCGGCGACCTCGCCCAGCGGTACTTCTTGAAAACTGTGCGTCACTTTCGTTCGCAGTCCCTCGGGAACCCAAGCGATCGGATCGATATACTTGGGTTCCTCTGCGATCGTAACCGAGGGCGTTTGATCCTGAGCTTTCCCGATGCAACTAACCAGCACGGCAATCGCGGCGAAGGCATTCAAAATATTCCTAGCGATGTGCAAAGACTGCGATGGGGCAACCATGATATTTCCAATCGGATTCAATTTAAGATGGATAAACTAACGTGTTAATGCACAGCGATCAAAGTCTTGGCGAAGTATCGCAAGCTTGCTCATGTAGAAGCAAAAGGTGTGCCATCTGGAGTGCGGAATATTGGCAAAAGCGATACTGGAATGAGTGCGACCAAGAGAATTATGCGTCTATGAGTCCGTTGCCTACGATTTCCTGAAGTTGAGTCAGGATTAGGGGACTAAGAACCGTTGCATTTTGCAACAATCGCAAACTTGTTTCGGCTGAATTGCTACATTGGGTTGTTCGTCCTCCAGTAACCGCCGCTGTACTCGTTTGCGTTTAACCAAAGCCTCTGGACCTGGATGCCACGCAGTGGTAAATGGAGGGGCCCGGAGACAGGCAGCCCCATCGTCCGTCATCGCTCTGGCAGTTCGTCGTCGACGGATGGAGGAGGTAGGATTCGAACTATTCTTTTGAGCTCTTGAAACCAGGGGGTAGGGAGAATCAGCCGAAACAGCCTATCGATCCAACCGTTGATTGATCATCTCGCATGTGCCGGATATCATTGGACTTCGAGAAATGGACACCTTGCGTGATAGGCCGCAATAGTGGGTCTACAGAGGTTTAGGCTGATCCGTATAAAAATAGGGTCTGTGAATCATCTTGGTGCGTAATTCGTCGCTACAAATCGTTCATGGCTTTGGAGTCGCTTCATTGGTCTTTCGGCCACTAATGCATCGGCTTGAGGGGCATTTTGCGTCGGTGCAACTCTTCCGATATCCAAGCGTTGGGCTCGACCTGAGTAGTATTGTTCATCGACTTGCGCAGCATCTGCACGAATCAAAACCGCATGCCATAGTCGCCCACAGTCTTGGGTGCATTGCAACCTGGCAGGCGGTTTTCGCTTCAAAGTGGCGAGGACCGATTGTATGTTTAGCTCCTCCACTAAAAACATTGCCGATCACTTGTTTGATTCCCTCGTTCATGCGATGGCCATTTGCTCCAATTTTGGATCACCGAAGGCTCACGATGGATCCAAACTTTCGATTGCCCAAGTTGACAGGCTGTACAATAAAGACAATTGCCGGTCGATTCGATACTCTTGTCCCGCTATCGTGCACCCTGCATGACGATGTGGCTGATTCCTTGGTTACAATGGATACCCACAACTCAATGTTGCTCTCTCGTCGGATCGCACGTCAGTGCTGCGACTGGCTAACATTGCCGGAACAGAGCGGGGAGATCGGGTAAGGATAACCGTCGCCGGACACCATTAGGTTTCGCAGCATAACTACCTTGCGAGATACGTTGTATTGGTGCAACCTACAATATTTCAGTTGCTCCGTCTGAATCCCAGAACAAGCAACGAATCACGAATACCGTACTCGTGCTCAGTGAAACGGTGCTCGTGATCGTAATCGAATCGAGGATGCTATGACAAAACACCAATTTGATCATGACCGCCTCGCTGTCGCTCGCCTTTCGATCGAACGCTTGTAACTTCTCTCGATCGTTAAACGGGCAGAAGACTTCGGGCAACGATTACGAGCACGAGCACCGCGATGCTGAGCACGAGCACGAAGGAGATACAAGGCCAAACCAATCTGAACGAATTCCCTGAGCGGCCGCTTTTTAACTTACAATAAGTCAAACACTCATGATCGTTGAATCCCAGTTCAAGTAACCAAACCCAAATACCGTGCTCGTGCTCAGTGAAACGGTGCTCGTGATCGTAATCGAATCGAGAATGCTATGACAAAATACCAATTTGACCATGACCGACTCGATGTCGCTCGACTTTCGATCCAATGCGTTTGAATTCTCGAGGTCGTTAACGAGGCTGCATCCTTCGGGCAACGATTACGAGCACGAGCACCGCGATGCTGAGCACGAGCACGAAGGAGAGAAATGACAAACCAATGCAAACGACTTCATTGCTCGGCCGCTTTTAACTGCACAACGAATCCCAAATACCGTACTCGTGCTCAGTGAAACGGTGCTCGTGATCGTAATCGAATCGAGGATGCGATGACAAAACACCAATTTGATCATGACCGACTCGACGTTGCTCGACCTTCGATCGAATGCGTTTGAATTCTCGAGTTCGTTAACGAGGCTGCATCCTTCGGGCAGCGATTACGAGCACGAGCACCGCGATGCTGAGCACGAGCACGAAGAAGAGCTAAGGCAAACCAATTCAAACGTATTCCTTGAGTGATCTAATTTAACTTACAATAAGTCAGACGCTCATGATCGTTGAATCCCAGAACAAGCAACCAATCCCAAATACCGTACTCGTGATCAGTGAAACGGTGCTCGTGATCGTAATCGAATCGAGAATGCTATGACAAAATACCAATTTGACCATGACCGACTCGATGTCTATCAACTTTCGATCGAGTACGTCGCGAATGCTTTTGAATTATCGAGGTCGTTAGAGGGACTACATCGTCACGCTCGCGATCAATGGTTACGTGCTGCACAATCCATTCCGTTGAACATTGCAGAGGGTAACGGCAAACGCAGCTTAAAAGATCGAGCGAGGTTTCTCGACATTGCTCGTGGTTCGGCGTTGGAGTGCGCTGCAATTCAAGACGTGCTGGTTGTTTCCGGCGGTCTGAATCCAGAAACATGTTTCGAGCTAAAATCTAAACTGGTGCGAATTGTGGCGATGTTGACAAGAATGGCGATGAAATTCGATGGTATCTCGGAACCCCTTAGCGAATATACTTCGGGCAGCGATTACGAGCACGAGCACCGCGATGCTGAACACGAGCACGAAGGAGAGAAATGACAAACCAATACAAACGATTTCATTGCTCGGCCGCTTTTAACTGCACAACCAATCCCAAATACCGTACTCGTGCTCAGTGAAACGGTGCTCGTGATCGTAATCGAATCGAGAATGCTATGACAATACACCAATTCGATCATGACCGAATCGCTGTCGCTCGACTTTCGATCCAATGCGTTTGAATTCTCGAGGTCGTTAACGAGGCTGCATCCTTCGGGAAGCGATTACGAGCACGAGCACCGCGATGCTGAGCACGAGCACGAAGAAGATACAAGGCCAACCAATCTGAATGAATTCCCTGAGCGGCCGCTTTTTACTTACAATAAGTCAGACACTCATGATCGTTGAATCCCAGAATAAGCAACCAATCCCAAATACCGTACTCGTGCTCAGTGAAACGGTGCTCGTGATCGTAATCGAATCGAGAATGCTATGACAAAACACCAATTCGATCATGACCGAATCGCTGTCGCTCGACTTTCGATCCAATGCGTTTGAATTCTCGAGGTCGTTAGCGGAGTCGCGCAAGCGGCCCGGTGTGTGGAGTACCCGGCTCAATACCATCGGAACGTCTAACCGATTAGCAACTACCAAGGTATAGGTATTGAGTTACAAACGGATAGGATCGATGCACGGGACCGCAACCTCGTGTTGGGGTAAGTGGCACGACTAGATCCGAATAAGGTGTAAGAAGTAGACACTGTTTCTTAACCTAAGCATCGATGAATTTGCTATGCTAGTCCTGTTATCGAACTCCACCTCCCAGAGTCTCTGATTCGGATCAAGAAATATGAAAGCGATACTGGCGCTCGATCAAGGCACCACAAGTTCACGTGCAGTCCTCTATTCGCACGATGGTACCGTCCTAGGCGTTTCTCAAAAGGAGTTTCAGCAGTTTTTTCCCGAGTCTGGTTGGGTTGAACACGATGCGATGGAGATTTGGAACACGCAACTCGATGTTGCGAAACAGGTCATCTCGAAATGCGGAATCACTCCGGGTCAAATTGCAGCCATCGGGATCACAAATCAACGGGAGACGACGGTAGTATGGAACCGTAAATCGGGACAGCCGATCCATCGCGCGATTGTCTGGCAA
This sequence comes from Planctomycetota bacterium, assembly GCA_046051705.1. Taxonomy (GTDB): domain Bacteria; phylum Planctomycetota; class Planctomycetia; order Pirellulales; family Pirellulaceae; genus JBKCUI01. The sequence goes on from JBJONT010000073.1 coordinate 8,653, forward strand.
GACCGACGCACGGCACCCTACTGCGACGAGTTAAAGCAAACTGGCCAAGCAGAAGAAATCACTCGTAAAACTGGACTGATCGTCGACCCCTATTTCTCCGGTACTAAAATTCGGTGGATTTTGGACCATGTCCCTCAAGCCCGGGAGCTTGCCAATCAAGGTGAACTCGCCTTTGGAACAATCGACTCGTGGTTGCTCTGGAATCTGACCGGCGGCGCGATACACCAGACCGACATCAGCAACGCCTCTCGTACGTTACTGATGAATCTGGCTACCTCCGACTGGGATCCTGGAATTCTTAAACTGCTGGACATACCTTCCTCGGTCCTCCCCTCGATACGCACCTCTAGCGAAGTTTATGGCGAATCGCATCCTGCACTGTTCGGTGAACCGATCCCCATCGCAGGGATAGCCGGGGATCAGCAAGCGGCCCTATTCGGACAGAACTGCACACAAGCTGGCATGGCGAAGAATACCTTCGGCACGGGTTGCTTCATGTTGATGAACATCGGCGAAACACCAATCGCGTCAAAACAGAGGCTTCTGACAAGCGTGGCATGGCGGCGCAACGAACGAACATCGTATGTGCTAGAGGGATCGGTATTCATTGCAGGGGCAGCCGTCCAATGGTTGCGCGATGGATTGGGGATCATTAAATCCGCAGCAGAAGTTGAATCGCTTGCGAGAGAAGTCCCCGACAGTGATGGAGTTTACCTCGTCCCGGCGTTCGCAGGGCTCGGTGCTCCCTACTGGGACGCTTATGCGCGAGGAACCATTGTAGGAATAACCCGAGGTACCACCGCAGGTCACCTTGCACGTGCGGCCCTTGAAGGGATCGCGTTCCAGGTCGCAGACGTGCTTGCAGCGATGCAAAAGGATTCAAATCGCACGATTACCGAATTACGAGTCGACGGAGGGGCCTCCGCAAATGATTTACTCATGCAATTCCAAGCCGACATTCTGCAATGCCCTGTAGTCCGTCCTAAGATCATCGAAACCACCAGTCTCGGTGCGGCATTTCTTGCAGGGCTCGCAGTCGGATTTTGGAAGGATGATTCAGAGATCCAAAGTATCTGGCAGACGGATCGTCGATTCGAACCGAGCATCAAACCGCAGGAGGCGAATTCTCGGCGCGAACGATGGGCAGATGCGTTAAGTCGTTCACGGGATTGGGACCGACCTAAATAATCGTTTCAGGCTGCGATCACCTTTTCTCTTAACTCCTCGGTTGAACAAAGTATCCCGACCATGTCACCAAACTCATTTACTCGCGACGAATCCATTCGCAAAATTCGCTCACAAAGCCATTGGGACATATTGATTATCGGTGGGGGTGCAACCGGAGCAAGTATCGCGCTCGATGCGGCAACGAGAGGCCTATCCGTCGCCTTGATCGAGCGAGACGATTTTGGCAAAGGAACTTCTTCCCGCTCCACGAAGCTTGTGCACGGTGGTGTCCGCTATTTAGCGCAAGGCAACGTCCGTTTGGTCAGAGAAGCCCTTCACGAACGAACACGTCTTCGCAAAAACGCCCCCCATGTTGTCCATGAGCTTTCGTTTTTGGTTCCATGCGCTAATCGACTCCAACAGATTTGGTACTCCCTTGGATTCTATGTCTATGATTGGCTTGCAGGTAAGAGCGGATTTACAAGGGCCAAAAGATTCAATGCCGCAGAGTGCTTGGCCAGCGTCCCGACCATCGCAAAGGAACAAGCGAAGTACGGCATTCTCTATTCCGATGGTCAGTTCGACGACACTCGACTTCTGCTGAATATATTGCAGTCGGCGAGCGAAGGTGGTGCTACGGTCTGCAATTACGTCCGGGCAACGGACTTCATCAAAGACGCACAAGGAAAGATTACAGGTGTGCTGGCGACCGACGAAGAATCACCGACGGATGCACCTATCCCCATCCGAGCAACTTGCGTCATCAATGCCACGGGAGCTTTCTGCGATGAGCTTCGCTCGCAAGATTCACCATCTAATCGGCCGATGATCGCACCTAGTCAAGGAGTTCACATCGTCCTCTCCAAGTCCTTTCTTCCTGGGAATTGTGCGGTGATTGTACCGAAGACGAGCGACGGTAGAGTGATCTTTATGATCCCTTGGCACGACCACACCGTGGTTGGTACCACCGATACGCCGATTGATC
>JBJONT010000074.1:0-12800 GCA_046051705.1 Planctomycetota bacterium
GTTCTTCACGGAAGCGATCAGGCGGCTGGCATTGGAAACTCAGTCGGCTTTCGTCGGTGGCGACGATATTCTTCACTCCCCATTTGAAACGTCCTTCACCGCAATAAATCTGTGTCATCAATTTCCTCTCCCAATATTAATGTAATTGCGCGACTAAAAAGGATACACAACTGACACCGCGTTCTGTTACGTGAGCCTTCGGGAATTTTTCTGGCCGGATGCACTTCCACTTGTTGAAATGGAAAACGCCAGGGTTTTCACAGCGAAATCAGCGGCCAATCCGTCTCACAACAGCAGTGTGGACATCCTGATCTACGATATGCTCGCTATCTGCGGCCTCGATATGCAATTCTAGTCCGCTTCAACGAACAGTAGTCACTTCACTACCGTTCACGCGTAGTGAAGCAGACCAAAAGTTAGCGTCGATTTGAACAGAGGTTACAGAAGCATCAAGCGGTCCAACTGGTACGCCGTCGACGGAAATAGTTGTGGGAGAGAATGTGAAGGTGTGGCCACCAGCTTCGATCTTCGTGGTGGGAGGAATATCAGAACACGAAAAAGGACCATTGATGACGGCGGTAGTCCCGTTAGGAAGTGACGCGGTTCCGCCTACTGTCATGGTGCAAAATGCAAGGAGGCCAAACGCCACTACAAGCAGCATCGCGAAAATAATTGCGATCGGTCGAAGAATTGAGCGACTTTCTGTGCTTCGATTCATTTTATGCCTTCGATGAGCTAGTGGGTTAGTTTTCCGACGACCGACGAACCTAGCAAGCAAGGCGGTTGGCAGCAATGTCAGCCACAAAGACGCCGTTATACGCTCAGTTGGATGCTAAGAATTTACTCAACGTCGTTGGGTTTCGTCTCGCACCCCAGGCTGTTGATCATGACGATGCCCTTGATCCAAGTCGCCAGACGGGAGTTCAGTACCTGCGACACACTAAGAACTCGTTGCGGATGACCGAAAGCAACTTAGGGCGTACGAGATCACGGCTCTTGCTCCGGAAATTGGTTCTTCGTAGCCGCGTCGAACGACCTGTAACGAGGCAGCGCAGCATCGTTCAACGAGTTCTGCGCGGCGTTCAGGAAATTCCCGATTCCCTGGTTGTAGTGCTCTGCAGTCCACAGATCGAATGCACTGACAACCCATTTGCCATTGATGTTTTTCAAAAACGTCACGTGATGGCCGACTGAGACATCTCCAATGTTTGCTGGCGATGTTCGGTGCAAGAGTTCGGAAACGACGATCGCCTCTTTGGCAGTGACCCGCATCGGCGTGACAACCCGCCCGCGAACTCTGACAGACTTGATTGCGAAGTCGTTTAGATTCCAGTGTTTGTTCCAGCCGATGATTTGGTCCGGTCGTGCAGCATAGCCTTCCGCAAGAGAGGTCGCGATTGTTACATCGCCAGCGAGAGACGCGGCAACGTAGGCTTCGACGACGGCCTCTGGATTTGTGTGATCTGCATTCTTGTAGCCAACCATTCTCGTGTGCTGAAATCGGTCTTGTGCGAACTTGCGTTGTTCTTCGTCCGTCGCCCGACGCGCTGAAAACCCCTTCGGGGCTTCGCTGCCTTGATCAGGTCGATTCGATTCGCTCGATTTTGCCGGGATGAGCTTCACGTGGAGTTGGTTGTCCTGGACTTCAAACGAGAACTCTCCAGGAGAGAACCGCTGATCCACGGCCGACGGATCTGTATCCACCAGAAAATGCCCTGGCTTCGCATCCTGGATCGGGTGAAGCAACAGCTTCGACACAGGCTGCTCGCCTGAATGCGGAAACGGACGCAACTCCACATGATTCGTCCGGATACGCATTACAAAATGGGAAACGGCGGAGTCACCGAGTTTATCGGCCGTATAGAACTGCGTGCCCGGTAATTCAACCACCCAGTCTCCTTGAAGTGGCTTCAGCGATTCGATATGTGACTTAAGCGTCTCATCAACCACCGATAATGCTGAATCATCCGTGTTGGCAGGGGTCGGCGGTTGTGCCGGCACAGTGGGTATCGGTCCGTCAAGTTGATTTCCACTTGCATCGAGCCATCGAATATTGGGGACCTTGTGCGCCCGAAGCGCTTCGTCGATGGCGATCTTGATTAATCGAATCATCTCTTCTCGCTCCTGAGTCTCCGCAGGCTCCTCACGAACGGGCACAGGGTCGCGTACCTCGGCCTTCGTGAAGGCGTCCCCTTTGCCATCTTCGTGAACTTGGACCGTAACTCCCCGCAGCAATTTGACCGAATTCAGCAGCTTGTCGACCTCCTTATCCTTCGAATTCCAAACACCTCGCCCGGCATAAACATCCACGAGGATTTCGCCGAGAGGGATTTTGAGCGGAGCAGGTTTGGGCTCAGCATAGGCCGATAAACCTCCCAGCTCAACGTTACCGCCGTCCGGAACCGTGAATACGCTTCGTGTGGCTCGCAAGTCGGCGATTGAATCGGTTGCTTTGGGCGAACCATGATTTTCACTGAGAGTTTGATACTGCTTGTACTCCGCCTCAGCGGCTTCGAGCGTAGTTCGCAATTCCTTCAGTTTTTCGGCGTCTGGATTCTCAAAAGCTTTTTCTCTTTCAAGCTTGAGTTGGGCGTTCCTTATCTTTGCGACGAGAAGTCGCTCTTCAATCTCGCGTTGGAATTTGAATGTTCCATTTGATTTCAAGGATGTTTCACCTTCTTTGATGGCTACTGCCGCGTTTGTCTGCTTACCTGTTTGCAACTTGCGAATGCTCTTAAGTAATTGTTGTATCTTGACGTGAACTTCAGGTTCGTGATTAATGAAGAGATTGTTGTTCTTTAACGGCTCAAAGGAGATCGAAACTCTTTCGTCATCCCAAGAGTCGGGATTTACAACGGTTTTGATGAGTTCTACAAGTGTTTCGGCTCGCACGGACGATTGGGGGGCACCGTCGCCGCCTTCCACGAGATCCCCTACGCCATAACCGACTACAGAATGGTTCGAATCCCCAGAGTCATCGACTATTCGACGTCTCCACAACAGATCGCCAATAAGCGGTGTACCCGTTGTCAGTTGACTCTCTTTGTCAGTCGTGAATCCTCCTCGAATTTCGTTGCCAACCAGCCGGAGCGACATCCTACAGTTGCGATTCTCGCCCACTCCCCAAGTGCCATTGAAGCGGCGTTCGACTCGTGACCATTTCAGATGCACCGTGCCCGATTCGCCTTTGTTGGAGCGGGGGGGTACGCCAGACGCACGCGGAGACCCAGCAGGATGTATCTCGGAACTTGAACCGCTGAACTCTGCGCCCCCAGGCTGGTTGTTGACTTCGAGTTCCAGCGTTCCGGTGGAAAGCTTGGGGAAGTCGAACGAAAAAGTCCCGAACACCTTCTCGATCTGCAATTGAACTTTCCCTATCCCAACGACGAGCGGACGAACGTTCTCATCCAGCTTTAGATCCTTACTGTTCGATGGAATGAGGACGTATGGCACACCATTGGAACTGTGCATTCGTGTTTCGAGAACCGTCTCCTTACCCGGTTCCAGGTTCTCAATCACCTGATCGTGTGGGCGCATGACTTCCGTATTGCGTTGTGGAACCGCTATTCCATCGGCGTCTGTGACTGCCAGATTCTCGTAGAGATCCTGGCGGAGATACCGGAACTTCACGGCTTCTTTGCCGACGTTTCGGAGCCGAACCACCAGCGTAATCACCTCGCCGTGGCCGAAGGTTCGCCGATTGCCGTAATCCAAGCCCAAGCCAGCTTGGAGGCCCCCGACTTCCTTTCCCCAAGCGGTTAAGGGTTCCTTCTCCGGCGGCAAGTTACCTGTTGTTGGATTGCCTGTTTTGTCGTTGCCGCCAAAGGTACCCTCGTATTGCCCCGGTTCTTTGGCTTCGAGAACCACGGTGCCCCATTCGTCGCTAGTCCATTCACCGCTGATGTCTGGCGCTTCCGTCCCTTGCCATAACATCATTCCTAACAATGCCGTTCCGAGTATGCCAAGCATAGTCAATTTTCCTTTCTTGTTTGAGTTGAAAATCCAGTGGCGTCCCTTGGCGTGCAGCACCAGCGAAGCGGGCAGAGGCACCGAAGTTGGTTGCTGAAGATGCGACAGGCATGCTTCCAGCAATTCGCTAACTTCGGTCGCCGAAGCAAAACGCTGAGCCGGGTCCTTCGACAACAAACGTTCAACGATGTAGCTGAACCACGGCGGCAATTCGGGGGCAAGTGAGGCAATCGCAGCGGGCTTGTCATCGACGATCCGCCGTAAGGTCGCAATCGTTGAATCGGATCGGAAGGGCGATACACCTGTCGCCATCTCGTAAACTACGCAGCCAAGACTGAAGAGGTCCGAGCGACCATCCAGTGCCTCGCCGCGAGCTTGTTCCGGCGACATGTATTCCGGTGTTCCCGCCACGACTCCCAGTCGAGTCATCGAAACGTCGTCCGCCGCGCGAGCCAGTCCAAAGTCGGTGATCACGACTCGCTCGACCCCTTTTTCAAGAAAGATGTTGGCGGGCTTCACGTCGCGATGGACAAGTCCCTGATCATGGGCTGCAGCCAATCCCACAGCAGCCTGCATCCCGATCCGCAATACTTCCGTGAGTTCTAAAGGCGCGCGGGACTTTAGTCGCTGTGCCAATGATTCACCGGTAAGCAGCGGCATGATCAAAAACGGCAAGCGGCCCGTTGGCTGAACGTGATGAATGGCGATAACATGCGGATTGACCACGGCGGCAGCGGCCTGCGCTTCGCGTGCAAATCGCTTGCGAGCCACCGAGCTGTGCGCTAGATGCGGAGACAATGCCTTGATGGCTACAAATCGTTTCAATTCACGATCGAACGCTCTCAGCACAACTCCCATACCGCCACGTCCAATGATCGCAATTACGTCGTAGCCTCCGAGCTGGCCCAACACATTCGCATCTTCGCTTGGCTCTAAATGTTCGACGCCGAAGTCAACCTCCGACCATACCGTTGGCTCAGGGACCGCAGCATCCAGCTCATCAGTACTTAGCAACGATGCTGCTTCCTTCTGCCATTGCTCGCCACCAGCAAGCTGTTCCATTCGAGCACAGCACGCCTCGCAACGCTCAAGATGATCGTACAAAGCCGCTTCTTCGTCCGCCGTTAAGCGATTCGCGACCGCATTGGTTAGTAGCTCGATGGAACAAACATCGTTCATGATTCATTCTCCAACGTAAAAACGACTTCTTTTAGCCGAGCCAACACACGGCACTTGGCCACCCGGACGGCTCCGACGCTCATTCCAAGTTCCCGAGCTACAATCGCTGGTGTTTTCCCATCGATGGCCGTGCTCCAAAACGCTTGCCAAGTTTTTAAACTTTGCTCCTGCCGGACGCATTCAGAAACGCGCTGAAAGGTCGACCGACGAAGCTCAGTATCGAAATCGGTCGATTCGGGACAGTCATCCGCCGCAACATCTGCGAACAATGACTGCGACTCTGGACCACCAAAGGCAATCATGCGCCGCTGCCCATGCCTCATCCAATTGATGACCAGATTGCGGGTAACACGCCGCAGCCAGCCGCGGAACGAGCCTCGTTCCTTGGCCAATTCCCAGTGCTCGATCCGTCTGCTGACCGCAATGAAAAACTCCTGCATCAACTCCCGAGCGTCCGCGTCCTGCAAGCCGCATTTCCGCAACTGGCGATAGATGACGGACTCGTAAATCTCGACAAATTCCACCCAGGCTTCATGATCTTGAGAATCACGAAGTCGAAATAGCAAGCTGGCTCGAGTGGTCGGAGTTGGTGTCATGAGTGTTTCCTATAGAGATACACAACTGACATCGCGTCCTGTTACGTGATCTTTCGGGAATTTTCAATTTCCATTTGTCAGAGATTGAGAATCTGCCATGTCAGGTCGTCCGCATCGGCAAGTTGCAACCCACGTCGAAGAGCCATGCGTAGTACCACGGGACGATAAATCGCTTGAAATTCATTCCATGCAGCCACATCCTGCTGGTTGTTCAACCGCAGAATCAGACTCTCACTCGTTTCCGGCCAGTTATCCATTGGGGTCCTCTACTCTCTTCAACCCAGACCCCAGCATTATGGCTCCTGTTTGATCGAATTCCCTGTAAAACCGAAGCCCAATCAGAGGGAGCATGTTCTCTACCGCCCCTAGTGAGTTCAGCTGACTATTTACTTACCGGCACGCGCCATTCGAAACGAAGCCGGCTGGGTTTTCCGTCATCGAACCCAATTGAGGAGACCTTGCCATCCTCATCGAGCGAGAAAACGTAACCAAGCTTCGCGTATTGCCAAGAAGCATGGACTTTGCGAGGAGGCTTTTCACTTCCATCGGGATGTCGGATCCCATCGGGTTCGCCGTACGCGACGATCAATTCGTCGCTCGTAGATCCCAAGCGAATACCTTCCATTGTTTGACCTGGCAACAAAATTTCGCTTGTGATCGGAACCTGGGTTCTACAGGTAATACCCTTCAGACCTGCGCTAACTTCGAAGGTTAGTGAGATGCCCAATCCCGAATAGGTAAGAACCCTTAACTGTGTCAGCACAATTAGCTCTCCTCCCGGTGGCCGCTTCTTGCCGTCTACTTCACCTACTTCGTCGGCATTTGGAACCATCGGTACTCGAGTGATTACGTCGTCGGGAGTACCGAGCAACTCAAGAACTTCATTTTCGCTCATACCAAACTGCAACGGGCCAAGTCCAATTTTGGGGGCAATGATCAACTTTTCTCGGAAGACCTCCGCTAAGGACGCTCGAGGCTTCCCACTTTCCGTGACGGCGTAGCCTGCTGGTGGATCCAGAGAGAAAAGTTCGTCGTTCAAAGGAACATCAAAGACCATGTCTTCAAACGATTCAATCGACTCCGAAGGCGAATTGGCTCCTTCCCTGATCTCCACGATCCGTTCGACTCGAACCGGCAACTGTGTCTTGGGGGACACCCACATCAACAGAGTTCCGTCAGGCTGTTCTATGCGAAAGCCCGCACACAACTCCCCACCGACCATGCGTTTGTCCAAGGGTAAGGCCTTAGAAGACTTGTCCAAGGAACGCAATTGCTCGACGATGTCATGTGAATCGGATAGTTGATGGATGTGCGAAACGTTAGCCGTCTTCTCATCAGGGTTGACCTCAAGACGTTTGCCGCGCTGTAGGCTTGTTATGATCCGACGACCATCCGGCATTTCGATCATCGTACTCCCGTCTTGTCGAGTAGATACCGCAATGGAAGCTGAATCCGAAACAAGGTCCTTGGTTTCTTGCATGGACACAACTTGTCGATAGCGAAATTTCGCGGATCGAATGGCATTCAGACGCTCTTGGATTTGGGCAAAAGCAATCCCTTCTGAAGTGAAGAATAAGGCCAACATCACAACGGCAGCGAGACACGCGACCGATGCAACGATCTGCATGTGCCTTCGAACTCGTGCGGGCGATCGCTTGGTTTCATGTTCCCCTCGAGCTAGATTGACAACATCTTCTTCGCCTTGAGTTCGAACCTGCTTCTCTAAAGCGATCGCATTTTGAAGTGAGCAAGAGAGTAAATCAGGCGGCCCCTGATCACTCCGAATAGCATTCATGGCCTCGTAAAAACTAATTGGCATATCACGTTCCCAGGTGCGGTTCTCAGTCATGTTCATTTCGTACTCCTGGGGTTTGTGGATTCACCAAGCTTCGCAGGGCTAATCGAGCTTTGTGCAATGCGATTGAGACTGCATTCGCGGAAATCTGAAGTGTCTGCGCAATTTCATCATGGGATAACTCTTCGAAATGGGACAAGCAAAAGACTTCGGCTTGTCGCGGAGGCAGTCCGGCAATTAACGCTCGTATTTGCATTTCCGCTTCATCCACCATTACATTTTCCTCGGGCCCCACGCTTCGGCTCGACAAGAGGGCTGGTTCGAATTCGGAGAACGATCGACGACGGCGTAGTGCGTCCAACGCACGGTATGTCGCCAAGCGAACTAGAAACGCACGCCAGTGCTTAACTTTGCTCTGCGAATACACTCGGTGGGCTTCGATAAACACTTCCTGCACGACATCTTCGCAATCCTGTGGATGGCGTAGAATTCGCCAAGCAGCTTGAAAAACTGGCGGGCCGTGCTCATTGACGACTTCTTCCCACGATTCCATCTAATCCTCCGGTATTCTGCAGTCCCAGATACTTAGTCGAAGGAATTGGCCGGAATCTTTCCCAATGAGCAAATTTTGATAAGTATTTTTTGTAAGTCCGATGCCCAGCGCAATGCTTCAATGCGACCTTCACATCGTTTCCGGCCACTCGTTCATAAGATCTCCATATGAGAATCATCCACGATTAGCGGTAATCTTTCATACTGGCCTACGGAATTTTCGAGATTTCTGAAGAATTCACGTTATGTCTGCTTCACCAATCCTCAAGTAACCAGAAGCAGCGATACTGAACGAAACAGAAAACCAAGGCACTAATCATGCATCAATCAACAAAGGCACCTAGTTCGCCGCGATGTCCGCAATGTGGGTCATTCGGCACTATCTGTAATGCTCTTGGGGAACTAACCACCACTTAGCTCGGTATAGCCTTTGAGTGCTTCGACCAAGCTTTCTTCGAATGGCAGCAACTCCGGCAGCTTCGCGGCGGTTGACGATTGATAGCCTTGCGGAGCATCGAAGCTAAACAACATCGGATCGAAAGTGAGATCGAACTCAGAATCCTTCATCACTGACTTGGCGACAGATGATCCTTTAGGCATTCCCTTGAATTCGACTTGAACCAAATCACTTGTTTTTGCATCGACCCAACCCCTCCCCGTACCAACCCTGATATCGAACCTTCTCAGAGAGGTCGATGTTGGAAGTGCCGCAAAAACAAGGGTTTGCTGAGTTCGATACCGGTTCGGTGGGTCTCTCTAAGTGTGCCGCGTTACGGAAAATCTGCTTAACAGTCGGGACTTTCGCTGCGACCTTTTTTGGTCTGTGCAACTTTCCGCCAGGACTGTTTAGGTCTGTGGTCATTTTTTAGTTGCTCAGCCATCAGCAGCAACTCACCCATTTTTTCCATATATGCATCAGGTTTTTCAGGTGCGATTCCACTGTGAAACGCAATCTTGCCTCGGCGATCGATAATGAGAACGCCGGGGTAGCATTACCGTCCTGGTGACGTCTTTCTGCGCGGTTCAGTGAGTGATGAAAGAAATCTCTATTTCTGGAAGGGACTTCTTGAGTTTACGTCGCCCGTCAGCAGTCGTTCCCTGGGATGGATGCACTGAAAGGTGAAGCCTTTTTAGGCTTGAGATTCCCTCAAGCGTCTCGAGTCCCTTGTTAGTCACATGTGTGTGTTCGAGGTTTAGCTCGCGCAGTTCCTTCAGTTGCAGAAGGGGTATCAAATCCTCGTCCGCAATATGATTATCGCTTAGGTCGAGTTCTCGCAGATTGACATACCCTTCTAGCAGCTTCGGCAGCTCACTTCCCATGATGTTCTTTTTCGCGAAAGACAACTGCGATACCCTCGATCTCTTTTCGACTTCGGTACGCATCTCCATTTTGACTCCCAACAATTTTGAGACCTGCTCGTCAAGAGCGTCATCTCGGAGATCTACCGCAGCGATTCGGCCATCACGGTCGATCAAATAAATCGAAGGATAGGACGTAATGGCCCACTCGCTTGCGATCGGACCATTAGGGCCATCCCAAATTGCTGGCCACGTTATGTCTCCTGATTCAACTGCATGCGAGACACTTGCGAGCTCGTCGTCCGCCATTACCGTAATGACCGAGAAGGGCCTGTCTACGTGTACTTGCAGGAGCTCCCTAAGCTGGTCGTACATCGCTTTGCAAGGTCCGCACCAATTGGCTGAAAACATCAATACTACGACCTTCCCTCGATAGCTGCTCAAGTCGACGCGTGCCCCCCCCACTCCTTGACCAGCGACCCATCGCGCCATCTGGTTAACGGGGTTCGCCGAGAAAAGCAATGCCTTACTTGCATCCGCAAGTGTACGCTGTCGTCCATTTGCAATTGGATACTCGTCGTCGTTAACGTCGCCATAGTCGCGGCTAATCATCTGGCAAATCGAATCGATCTTGGTTAAGACTTCTTTCGAATCGGCAGCGAGAACCCAGTCCGCGATTGCATCGCCGTGACGTTCCCGAAATTCTCCACGCGAGCCTTCATTCGCCTGTAGAAATAGCACCGCCTTTCGATGTTCCAATAAGTGACGAGCCAAGGATAGGTTGGCGACACCCTGGATACGATGGTCCAAATTCTTCTCGGCAACCTTCCGCAAAAATGGTTCAACTCGTGGCGAAATTCTGAAAACGAGGGTACGGCACAACTTATCGATTTTTGCGTTATGGATCTGGTGTTGTTCGATCAACGCCAATCCGTCGTCGAACACGTTTCCAGGGTCGGCGGTTTCGGCCAACCATTGAACCGCTTCCATTGCCACAGGTTCTTTCGCATAGGTTTGAGCTAGTCTGAGAAATCTTGGCTCGAACTCGCGGAGTTGATCAACTGTTGCCTCCTTATCAGGATGGCGAAGTGCCTTGGATAACTCCTCTTTCAAAGACTTGAGGGCGTCCTCGCCCGAACTTAACGTCTTCGGATTCTCTTGACTTAGTGGCTCATCTGCATATCCGTTCAGATGCGTTTCAACGTTGGCAAGTAACAGCAGTGTCGTCAGTAACAAGCAGCCGATCAACGTTCTAAACCGGTTACGTGTATTTGACTTTATCTGTTGTGAAGTGTTTAACTCCATCGTGGATTTCCTTTGCTGGAGAAATTCTGTGGGCAATTTGCATGTCAACTTCGAGTTCGAGATTGTGGCATTCATGGTTTTCCTATGTTCAGGAAAGCGGCGTAAGATTTAGGCATGTGCACGTTCGACTTCATACTTCAATTTGGTGTTTTGCCCGGCATGCCTACGGACATTCCTGAATGAGGCTATTCGTTTCAAATCGTTTTTGCATGAGACGCTGAATCAATCGATTGCTGGGTTGTTCCTCAATTGTCGAGCATTCCTTTTCGAGAATCATCATGTCGTTTCCTCACTATTTGGCGGCGATGGAAGCTTGTTTAACTTCGAATTTTTTCGGAGTCTGCTTCACCTCAGTAGATCGCCCAGCGAAGTCGACTACCGTGGCAATTCAGTATGCTCCCCCTTGAATCAAAAGTGATATCCGATCAGATTCCAGTAGAACATGTACGGGACAAAAAGGACCAAGCAAAGTATATCGAGCGAGAAGCGGGAGCTTTTCACGGCAGTCCAGCGGTGGTCGCGGGGAGTCCTGTATATCACAATCAGTAGGGCGACGGTCATGATCGTGGAAGCGGTTCCCAGTAGCGGCAGGAACAGCAAGATTGGCGGGCAACTCGGGCGCATTTGATCGATCACCAAAATCACGATGACCTGTATCCCGGTCAGAATGAGCAGGTTAAGGGCACAGACCCCGCGTTTGAAGTTGAGAACTTTGTCTGATGTCTGCAAAGTCGCGTTTTTCTGACGATTGGATAGGCTGGCCAAAACGCATCGGAGACCCGCAATCGTGTTGGTAAGAAAGCTAAACAGGAAGAGAACAATAAGTGCTATTTGCACGAATCCGTTGCCATACCAACGCAGTTTTTCGTAGCCTATGAGCTTTGAAAGTACGCCTGTTTGTTCGGCGGAGCCCTCTTGTTTCATGGTTGCGATGTGCGCTGGGGCATCAATCACTCCATGGACCCAGTCGGTCATTGTTTGCAAAGCCCCTGGCGCATATCCACGCCACTTTTCTTGTATCGCTCCTGTGTCAGAGATCCCCAAACTGTGCTTTGCCCGCGGCAGGATGATCATCGTCCATTTCTCATTGTTCGCCTGAGCCAGCGAATACTTCAAACCCGCAACGCTTTCGGCAACCGGAATGTGTTGATCCAATTGTCCCCACATCGCCAACACCGGTTGGTTAACCCGACTCCATGCGGGATGCACATATTGGTCAGGCGGCGGATAGGATCTCGGAGCAAATGTCGAGAGAAGCGATTCGTCTCGCAGATAGAAGAACAATGTATCTGCGCCCAACTGTGCTTTCTCAGCCACGTCACGCAACGTGTCCGACAGGCCATATTTCCGAAACAAGTTGTCACGATAGTAGAATAGCATGCCGTCAGCCACGTCAGCCCCTACAACAACGACGAAGTGAATGTCTGCCGACCGGGACGCCGCTGCTGCGCTGATGTACGCTCCTTGACTGAGCCCCCACATGCCAATCTGTGATGTCTCGATATCGCTACGTTGCTTCAGGAAGCCAACGCAAGCGAGAGCGTCATTGACCAGATTTTCGTAGGGCGCATAACTCTCGTAGACACCGCCGGATTGGCCCGTTCCGCGCTTGTCGTAGATTAGCGCGGCAATACCCTGGCTCGCGAAATGCTCACCCACCTCACGGTATGACTCCCGAGTTTGTGGGCCCGCGCCATGGACAAAGACAACGGCCGGAACAGGCACATCGCTCTTTGGCAAAAGCAAACTTCCTGCGAGCTTGACATCGCCACTGCGGAACTCGACAGATTGCTCCTGGAAACCGGTTTCCGCGGCAGAATCCTTAGCACTCGCTTCCAATCCGCTCAGCGAGCATAAACACACAAGAAACGGTATTGTGAATCGCATCATCGTTAAATAGCGGTTGAGCATGATCGTGTTTTGCCTCACTAGAAAGTGGAATTCCCTCTGATTAGGCTAACACAACCTGTTTGCTGGAGGATTCCGATGAGCAAAACAGCGATTGCAACCTGTACGAACTGGACTTACGGGTAGCAAAATGCTACCATTGGTTCGGAGGAAGTCGTTATGGGTCAACCGGTTAAACTCTCCGACGAATTGGTCGA
>JBJONT010000075.1:0-12541 GCA_046051705.1 Planctomycetota bacterium
TCTGCGTTACGAGGGGAGTGAGGTTGCCCTGTTAGCATCCAGTAGCCGCTTGCCGAATGCGCATTATCGTCGGTCGCCATGGCGCGAAGAACGGCGATGTGGTGCGTAAGTTTCGCGGTCAGGGGCATCAGTTCCCCGACGTGCAATCCTGGTGTCGATGTCGCGATCGGTTTCGATTCCCCGCGGATTTCTTCGGGTGCATCCGGTTTCGGGTCCAAAGTTTCATGTTGGGGTGGCCCCCCTAGCATGAAAAGAACGATGCAACGTTTCGCTTTCCCGAACGAGCTTGCTATCGCGCTTGGGGATTTTTCTGCAGACGCAGGTGGGTTGGGCGAGTTCGCTTGGAGCGAACTATTGGCCAATAGGTGATTGAGGCCAAGTCCAAAGGCGCTCAGTGAACCTACCCGGAGCCATGTCCGGCGATTGACACCGTCGCAAAGGGTCTGTAAAGGGCCTTGGAAGTTGAGCATGGTGAGGCTAGCCTTGAGTCACAGAAACTATCCGAGGAGTTCGGGGATAGGTTTTCCGTGATCGACAATGGGTGTCGGACGCCCATTGAAATCCTTGATGAAGGTCGATGCGGCATCGATACCGAGGTGATGGTAGATCGTTGCGAGGAAATCCCCTGCGGAACATGCGCGTTCGATGGGATCTTCACCCCGTTTATCGGTAGCCCCGATGACTTGTCCGGTCTGGATCCCACCACCTGCCCAGATATTTGATAATGCGCGTGGCCAGTGGTCACGACCGGGTTGGATGGTACCTGCCGCAGCGCTAGCGTTACCCGCACCTGTGCTTGGTGAATATTCGATTTTTGGGGTGCGACCGAATTCACCAGTGACTACCACGAGCACTCGTTTATCGAGGCCTCGGGCGTAAATGTCTTCGATCAAAGCCGTTACGGCTTGATCGTAAGCTTCCGCGCGGAATCGCAGCGCATCGAAGACGTGGTGATTAACAGCGTGATCATCCCAATTGCCGACGCGACCACAAAGTTGACCGCTGAGGCTCGTGGTCAGGACTTCTACTCCGGCTTCGATAAGCCGTCGAGCCATCAGTAGTTGTTGTCCCCAAGCGTTTCTGCCGTAGCGATCTCGCGTCGCGTCATCTTCTTTGGTGAGGTCAAATGCTTCTTTGGTTTTGGGGCTGGTGAGCAAGGAGATCGCTTGGGACTCAAATTGATCCAAGGCGCCGAGTTCTCCGGCGCGATCGAAAGCGCGGGTTAGGGTATCGAGTTTTTGTCGAAGCGAACTGCGTCGGTCGAGTCGTTGGACTTCGTTCGGATCATTGAGCCCAATATTTGGGACAGAGAAATTCGGGGCGCTCGGATCACCGGATACAGTAAACGGGGAGTACATGTCTCCCAAGTACGCTGGGCCGTTGTATTCCAGAGGAGGATTGATCCCGACGTACCTTGGGAGTGGATTGTCTCGTTGATCTTGTTGAGATCGCAGAAAGTTCGTGACCGTCATCCAGTCAGGGTATTTCGGTTTCGGCTTATCTCGCGTGTCGGGGTCTCCGGAAAGCATTTGCATTGAGCCGGCCGGATGCCCAGGAGCGGTCTGCCGCATGGAACGCAGGACGGTGAATTTATCTGCGATCGCGGCTTGGCGTGGCAGCAGTTCGGTGAAGTGCAATCCGGGGACTTTGGTTCCGATGGTACTAAACGGGCCGCGATATTCGCTTGTCGCCTCCGGTTTTGGATCGTAGGTGTCGATGTGCGAGCATCCGCCTGGCTTCCAGACCATGATGACCGCTGTTTTTTCCTTGGATGCGGACTTTGGAGCAGAACCTAGCGGGTCTGCCGCAGCGGCGTTTTGAGATTGAAGTCGAAGGATGCCAGGCAGCGAGAGGGTGGCAAAGCCTCCTAAACCCATGGATAGAAAACCCCGACGATCGGTCGGTCCGGCACAACGGTGGTGGTTCATGGGAGGGCATTCCTGGTATGGGAGGGGGGAATGTTCGCGAATCGGAGGGGATGTATTCCTCTGAATTATACTACATGAAACCCGTCGTGACATGCTACGGCGGATCTTCTCCCAAGGATTATTCGGTCGGCTTGCGAATCGCTGGGGATCCGTGGATACTTTCCGTGGATGCGGCTCGAGTCAAGGATTTGGCCGTTCGAAGACCAACGGCCTAGGGTGAGCCGTTATATTGTTTACTGACCCATTATTCCTCTCAGCAGAAAAGTAGCGATGTTAAAACTCAAGAACAATATCCGTCAGTCGATCGTTGGATGGTGCTATCAGGCTTGTGGCGACCAGTGGTCATTGGATCGTCTGTGTGAAGTCACAAAAGAGCTCGGATGCGATGCTGTGGAAATCATGCCAGTGGAAGATTGGGCGACGATCAAGAAGCACGGATTGAAGTGCGTCTTGGCACCGAATGGGATGCCAGGGGCGCCGTTCATCAAAGGTTTTAACAACAAGGCTTACCACGAAGAAGTCATCACGAGGATGACGCAAGCGATCGAAGACACGGCAGCGGCTGGTTTTCCAAATGTGATCGCTTTCACCGGCTACAAATGGCGCAATGCAGAAGATCCAAATAGCGGAGAGATTTCAAGAGGCGAATGTATCGAGAACTGCGTTGCGGGCTTGAAGCAAGTTGCTCGATTGGCCGAGCAACGAGGAGTGACGCTGTGCTTGGAGCATCTGAACACCCGCGATGATACTCACCCGATGAAAGGCCATCCGGGATATCAAGGGGATGATCTTACGCTCGTTGCCGAAATCGTTCGAGGTGTAGGCTCGGAGCGAGTGAAGATGTTGTTTGACGTCTACCACGTGCAGATCATGCACGGTGATGTCATGCGACGCTTGGAAGAGAACTTCGATCTCATCGGACACGTTCACGTCGCAGGGAACCCTGGACGCAAAGAACTCGATGATGATCAAGAGATCAATTTCCCACCGATCATGCGATTGCTGCATCGCTTGGGGTACAAGGGATACGTTGGCCAAGAGTTCATCCCGACTCGCGACGCGTACGAGGGGCTCAAGGAAGCGGTTCTGCTCTGCGATGTGTAGCTCTTGCTCAGAAAAACCCGTGTAGCAATTACACTGTTCAACCGAAGAGCTACAGCAAAAACTATCACAGCATTGAACGACTTTGCCTTTTTGAGCGTAGTCGTTCGATGCTGATGGCTAGTAATTAAATTGGAACTGCATTCGCAATACATCACCGACGAACTGACCGTAGGACAAGGTGTTTGCTTGGGAGCGCGTTGCTGTGTTGGTACGATCGGCAAATGTGTAGACCGTCGTCAACTCTGCCGATGAGTTCATTTGCCACTCAAGCCCGATTTCATAGTCATCAATCCTTGCGTATGGTGCGTTCCGCTCTGTTTTGTATCCACCCCGGAAGTACTGATACCGCAAGAACGGGAACATGACCCCATAGTTGCTCTTATATTGATACATCGTTTGAGCGTAGCCCCCTTTGACCGACTGTTCTTCGACAGCCGTTTGCTGGGCGTTTAATGCCGGGCCTCGGCCTACGTTCCATTCGGCTTGGAACCCCAAAGGTTGCGGGTAATAGATTCCTGACCATCCGATTCGCTCGTCAGAATATCCGGTGGACTTCGAGAATGGGTTGATCAAGCTTCCCGTTCCAAGGGGTGAAACAGGAGATGTCAAAACGTTGTAATCACCTGTATAGCCTTGAATGCCGAGTTCGTAGAGCTGGCCATTTGGGAGCGTTCTTGGAAGTGTGAACCGTGCTACAACGTGAAGGTTGTCGTTTTGTTCGCGAAACGAACCCCCTTGGCCGTTGAACACTCCCAACCCAAAGATACCGTAGTTACCTGATCCCTTGAGACCTTCGTCGACAGTGTACTTGAAGAAGTCTTGCGCAGATTTCGGTGTCCAGTAATAGAACACACCTAAGTCGCGTTCGTTGCGAGCAGCACTGTTGAAAGCATCATTTCGGTCCAGAGACAAACGGTTGGAACTCGATTGCATGTTCTCCCAACCATAAGGAATCTTCGATTGTCCTATCCGCAATCGGTGAACCTTGCCCGTATCTAAATATAGGTCGCTATACCAGTCTCGAATCTGAACATATTTGATCTGATCGGTAACTCCTGGAATTGATGCAGCAAAGTCAGGTTGCAGATAAACTCCAAGGTGCTCCGACACGTCGCCGGAGAAGATTAACCGTGCTCGTCGAAGCAGAAAGCTTTGGTTATCACCAACGGAAATATCACCTGGGAAGTAACTCGGGAACGAACCGTCCTGCAAGTCCAGCGTTTCATTGATGCGAAATTGCGCGTATCCACGGAACGTGTACTTCTCAAACCAAGTTTTCTTTTTCTTCTCGTCCTTCTTCTCATCTTTCTTATCAGATTTTTTAGCGTCCTTGTCTTCGGACTTCTTTTCTTCGCTACCGCTTCCATCTTTGGATTTCGATTCACCGGACTTCGAATCCTTGGAGGACTCTGTTTGCCCTAACGCTGCCGCGTCTTGGGGATCGAACGAAGGGTCGGTTTGCCTCGAAGTGTAGTATTGCAATCCCTGAGCATTTGTCGGGTTTGTTGCGTCGGCCGGAAAGAGGGCTTGGGAAGGGTCGGCCTGACTTTGAATGCTCGACTCAAGGGCTCGGAGTCGAAGTTCAGTTTCTTTGAATCTCGCTTCGAGAAGTTCCAAAGGGGTTGCTGGCTCGGAGAGTTGAACCAATTCCTGAGCATTCGAGGAGATCTGTGGCCAAAGGGCCGCGTTGAATGCAAGGACACCTAAAGCCCATGATCGTTTGAATCCCGGAACACGACGATTAGGACAAAGATCTGCATCGTTTGCGGCTATCTTTTTGCCTGCGGATCCAATTGGGCCAAAACCCGATGTGAGTGATAGCATAAGTGAGGCTATTCCTAATAATCGATACAACCGTAACAGTCACGACAGGTTACGGAATCGGAATAACCGCTAAGAATTCGTCAGCATATTCACGGAAAGTGACCAAGAAATTAATAAGGTGTTTGGGAGCCTTTCAGGATTGAGAGGATCCGCCCTGCGTTAGAACCAAGGCTTATTCAAGGATCATCTCGACGTTGCAAAAGGTCAGCGCTGCGAGCCCATTGAGCCCCTTGAGCAATCGCGATTGCTTCCAATCGATCTCCTTCAAATAGGTGATCTTTGTAGCTGTGGTTGGTTCTGCGAGTTCAAGGGTCAGCACCCCGCCCGATACACTTCCGCTTGTCACTTTCCCTTTTACCCCATCGAGATAAAACTCCCCGGCGAGGCTTTCGTCCCAAAGGATCGGTTGGTCGAACTGCAATCTCACCACCCTTCGCGTTCGATCGAGGGTTGCGGACTGCAGGTTCGGAGAAGTGATCGCACCAACGGTTTTCTTTCCGTAGAAATCTTGCTCGATCAAAGGTTGAACCATCTGAGCAAACTTACCCCAACCCTCGAGAGGGAAGTGGCATCCACCTTCGGGTTCGACCCCAAGGGTCGCAAGGATTCGCATGTTGGAGAAAAGGGTCGGTAAGGTCCGTTGCTTTTCCCGAAGCATATCACCCGAGCCATTGCGCCCACCCATGCTGCAAGAGTTTGGCCATATTTGGAAAACGTAGTACCGTTTGACGTTTGGGAAATCTTGCTTCCAGCCTGCCGCCATCTCGATGAACAACGGATGGTATGTCTCCCAACCAAATCCCCCTGTTGGTCCATCTGCTCCTTGATCGTTCTCTCCCTGGTGCCAAAGAATCGCTCGGATGCCGTGGGTGAGTTTGGCTTGTTCCACCCTCCACAGCATTCGGCCGTAGATACCAGTAACATCGGTTGGGTCTTCGGGATTGCGTTGATGTTGATCGATTCGAGTCCCGCCGACTGCCGCATTGATCATGAAGACTGGAACTTTTTGGCTTTCGACCAGTCGCTTTGCCAACTCCATTCCCCACCATCCAAGTTCAGCAGGCTGGCCGTCCGGTTTCCCTTCTTGCGCTTTCCAAACGGGACGGACCCAAAGATTGCCTTCGTTTTCTTTTGGGTTTCCCGAAGGCTTCGCATAACTGCGAATCCACGGATGAGTTTCAGCCGGGGACTTCTCTCCTGTATCGGTTGCGAGTGCATTGGATTGGCCATCGATGATATAGGCATCACCGCAAAGCAGATCACCGACCGAATCGAGTACCCGCTCGCCATCTACACCAAACTCAATTCGATATTGGATCAATCCAGGTTGAAGTTCAACCGAAAGGGCGTATGAGCGATCCTCGGAGAGCTTGCTGGTAGAGGTTTGAACCGGTTTGTCATCCGCGTATAGGCGAAGAAAAACAGTGTTGAACTTCGATTCGATACTCGGATCAAGTGTCCCGTTGTAATGCAAGATTCCAACGTTGCGATCCTCTCGTGCATAGAATTGGCCTTGTTGAGGTTTCTCATCCCGGGCAGGTTTTCTTGTTACCCAAGGATCCGTGTCGGGTTCCATAACGTCGATGTCAACGGCCTGAGAAACGCTTTCGCCGCCATTGTTTAAGGTTGCAGTAACACGCAGTTTACCGCTTTGTTGTGATCGTTGGAGGGTCAGCTTTTGAGTTGTTTTTTCGTTGATGGTTGCAAACGGACCGACTTCCCATTGAGTCTCGAAATCCGCTGCTCCCGCTGCCTTCATCGCTTCAAAGTTGCTTATCAAAGGCAAAATCTCAAGTTTCTGTCGGCCATCCCAACGCTTCGGTGCCTCTAGAGTGAACACCGGTTCAGGGATCTGTTCTTGGATCGAGATGTCGATATCGCGGATGAGTACCTCGTCGGGATAGATTGCTTTACATCGCAATCGAACAGTAGTCTCACCTGAAACACGACCCGCATCGAAAGTGTAGGAGAAACGATCGACAGCCACGACCGATTCGCGTTGGTCCTTTACCACCGACCAATAAAGCTTTTGTGCACCGAGAGCTTTCGCGGTAAAGGTCGCTTGGGAGCCTTCGGCTAATGTCGCTCGTTCGCTCGACACGGAAAACTCTTTTCCAGGTTGAACCAACAATCCTGAAAGCGTCTGCATGGCTTTCTGGTTTTCGTACTGAAGCTTTGCCCAATCTGCGGAACGGACCGCTTTCGATATACGCACCTCGTCGATATCGCCTGCGAAGTCAAATCGGTTGTACCAACCACCGATGTAAAACCGAGATGGCGATTTGATTGCCAAAGGTGCGTTGGGTGTTTGCGAAGTGTTGCTCAGTTCTCCGTTGACATAAATTCGCGAATCACCTTTTTCATACGTGTGCAGGATGTGAGTCCATTGGTTCAAGGGCATTAGCCCAATGCTCGAAACATCTGCGCCGGAGAAGTAGCACTCCATTTGAACGTGTGGGGGGCTTTTGAAATGCATGACAACCTTGCCTTGGGCATGCTCATTTCCCCAAGCTAACGCTCGACCATTGGATTGAGACGGGCGAATCCAAGCTTCGGTCGAGTGCGAGCTTGCACCAACCGGAAAGCCTTCGTTTTCCTCACCGCATACGATTCCCTGTCCAACCTCCATCCGTCGAGCTTGACCGATGCGCCCGTCGGTAATCGACGTTTGGACATTTTTGGTTTTTATGGTTCCAACTTCGTCGATCAAAGCTTCGTCCATATGAAGCACGCTAAGGAAGTTGTTCGAATCGTTGAAGACGGCTTGTCCATTCGATTCGCTTGATGCTGCCGAGTTACCCCAATAGATTTTTAGCTCATGGCGTGTGTTGCCAAGAACCTTTGGGATTCGAACCCAGATACTCGCGGTTCCTGCTTGAGGGTCCCACTGTTCGATTTGGTAAGCCAAATTCTTACCATCGAGAGAAAATCGAATATCCGCTCCGTCAGGTTTTGCAGCTTTAAAATCGAAGAAGTCTCGATGCAAGTGAATTAGCACTGGGATATTTTCTTCGACCGCGCTTGCAGGAAGGTTTGCACCTTCGGGGGTGGTCAGCAAGTAAATAGATCCCGAATGGGGCCAATCGGGATAATCGGCAAAGGACTGAGCTCTATCAAGTAGAACGAACGCCAAGCAAACGAGCAAAGTAACGATTTTTAGTGCCGGAAGACGCATTATTTGTTCCGTTTGCTTTTTGGTGTTAGTCGTCGATACGCATTGAAGTTGTTCACCCGATTGTTCGCCCATCGGGATGATGGATTGGCCTAGTTAGCCTTTTGCGCCAGGCCAACGTTCCCACCAAGCCTTGAACAAAGACCATTGGTTGTGGATGAATGCTTTTTGGCTTGGGCTCAGGGCATCGGAGGCGTTGAAGTTGTATTCGTACTCGGGATTGCCTTCGAGCACCATGAGATACTTATAGTAGAGGACCAGGTCTGGCCCTTCGTCGTATTTCGATAACACGGCGAGCGCGTTGTCGAGTTCTTGTGCGAGCCTTCGAGATTCCACGCAACCCGAGGCGGCTTTCTTGCAGAGTTCGATCAAGCGTAAGACTTGGCGTGGTAATGCGTTTCCAACACCGGTAATTGCCCCGACCGCCCCGCAGCGAACGAAACCGTGGAAGACTTGGGTGTCGACCCCGACCATCAGCGCGAGATCGTCGTTTCCGCTGGTGATATGTTCTGCGGCATAACTCAGCGACTCTGCTCCACCGAACTCCTTGAATCCTACGAGATTGGGGAATTCGCGGTGCAGTTCAAAGAAGAGCTCGGCGCGGGTTTGAAATCCGTAGTAGGGGCTATTGTAGATCACCGCAGGGAGCTTTTTTGCAGCGCTGAGGATTCCAGCGAAGTGGCTGCGCTGTGCGGAGGTTGAAGTGCCACGCGAGAGGACTCGAGGGATGACCATCAGTCCAGCCGCACCGGCTTGCTGTGCGTGGGCTGCATGCGCAGCCGCAATCTTTGGGTTTTGAGCACCGGTGCCTACAACAACTGGCACCCCAGCGGCTGCAAGTCTTGCGACTCCTTCCTGACGCTGCGCATCGGTCAGCAATGGCCAATCTCCCATCGAACCGCAATAAACCACTGCGCGCATTCCAAGTCCGATAAGCTCCTTTCCTTTTTTGACCAAATCATCGAAATTCGGAGCACCATCAGGGGTGCAAGGGGTCATCAGTGCGGGAATGCAACCTTGGAAGACATCGGCCAATCGATTCACGAAAGGTACTCCATGAAAGTGTAGATTAGGGAAAGTGCGGGATTGGGGATTGAGTCCATTGGGGCATCGAATAGTTGATTCGATACGTGACCCAAGAGCGTAAGTATAAACGAACGCAAAGGATTTCCCAAACCTTGAATTAACCGGCTGCCGGTTCGGTTCGCTGGAATTTTATCGCTAAGTTTTATCGCTAAGTTTCATCGCTGAGCCCGAGGTTTGTAGACCTAAGCAATAAGCTCATGGATCACATGGCCGTGAACATCGGTCAAGCGGCGTTCGATACCGTTGTGGTAGAAGGTTAGCCGTTCGTGGTCGATCCCAAGCAGATGCAGGGCGGTGGCGTGCAAATCGTAACAGTAAGTTGGTTTTTCTGCCGCTTTAAATCCGATGGCATCACTGCTGCCATAACTCATTCCTCCACGTACTCCACCGCCGGCCAGCCATGCGGTGAAAGCACCCGGATTGTGATCTCTACCCTTCTGAGATCCTTGCATAAAGGGCTGACGGCCAAACTCACTGGTGCAAATGACTAAAGTCGATTCGAGGAGTCCTCTCGCTTTGAGGTCTTCGAGGAGTGCCGAAGCCCCTGTATCGAGAATCCTACCCCAATAGCCGTGATCTCGTACGATGTCCTCGTGAGAATCCCAGTTCGGCCGGATGGCTTTTTGAGATGTGTTTTCTGCTCCACAGTAGATCTGAACGAATCGAACTCCTCGTTCTACTAAACGTCGCGCAAGCAAACATTGCTTGCCGAATGGCCCTATGTCGGGATCCTCCAGTCCATATCGCGATTGAGTCGCAGCAGTTTCGTTTCCGATGTTAACCGCTTCCGGTGCGCTGAGCTGAAGTTTTCCTGCGAGTTCAAACGATGCGATACGGGCTTCAAGCAACGAATCGGATTCTCGGTTACTCGCGTGTTGACGATTCCAACGCTGCAATAACTTCATCCCTTTTTCTTCATCGTCTGGATTGATCGGACGGGCTGGAAACAAGTCGCGGATGACTTCTTGCGATCCCCCTGTTTGCATAACGGTCCCTTGATGAACCGCAGGTAAGAACCCAGCTCCCCAGTTAATGGTTCCTCCCGGCGGCAACCCGCGTGTATCGGGCAATACGACGAATTCCGGAAGGTTATCTGTTTCGCTTCCCAGGGCATACGTAACCCATGAGCCCATGGAGGGAAAGCCAGGTTGGATGAAGCCGCTATTCATCATAAACATCGCAGGGCCATGCAACGCTGATTTGCTCTGCATCGAGTGGATGAACGCAAGGTTGTCAGCACAACGCGAGAGTTGAGGGAACAGGTCCGATATCCATAAACCTGATTGCCCCCTTTGTTGAAAGGGCCAAAAGCTCTTTGCATGAGTCCCTGCAACTCCAGCAAATGTTTGCTTGCCGAGTTCCGCATCAAAGGGGGTTCCGTGCAATCGTTCAAGCTCGGGTTTGTAATCCCACGTATCAACATGGCTTAGTCCCCCAGGACAAAATATCTCGATCACATGCTTGGCTTTAGGAGCATGATGGAGCCCCAGTTTTCCCTCAGACCCCTGCTTTCCCTCGGGCCCCTGCTTTCCCTCTTGAGAGTACCAAGCACCTGAAGCGTGCTTGTGAAGCAAGGTCGAGCAAGCGATAGCACCCAAGCCGCTTCCCAGTCGCGTCAGCCAATCGCGACGAACAGAGGTGCTCGGAGATGCGATGCTTGTGATAGTGTTGGTCTTTTGCATTTTCGTTTTTTCTTTTTATGTGCAAGCTGTTTGAACCGCTAATCGCAACTTGAGCCAATGGCCTAAGGATCATCAGTCGACATAAACGAATTCATTCGTGTTCAGTAGGATTCGACACAACTGAAACAAGCCTGCTTCTTGAATCAATCCCGCCCCGCTTGCTATTTCTTCGTCGGTCGCTTGCCTTCCGAATGCTAATCGAATCGCGTGTCGAGCTTGGGCTTCAGGGTTGTCCCCAAATTCGCGTTTAATGCGATTTTCAAGTTGCTCACTTTGTTGAAGTACAAATGCGTTGTTCAGTGTAGCCAAAGATTGGATAGCGGTGGTCGTTGTGTTTCTTACGGGTGTAAGCGTTGCAGGATTGGGACAATCCAGAGTGGTTAAGAACGGGTGAGGGGTGGTGCGCACAACAAATCGATAGATGCTTCGGCGGAACACGTCCGAGTTTTCGAACACTCGATGCTTATAAACGGGTGCATATTCTTCTTGGTAGTCGAAGTCGCGATACCCGGGGCCATACATCGTTCGATTCAAAGATCCAGAAACGCACAACATGGCATCGCGCAGCGATTCCGCGTCTAGTCGCCGAGGATTCTGACGCCAAAGCAAACGGTTTTGGCTATCCGTAGTAGCTGCCAATTCGTTGCTCCCTGAGGAGCGTCGTTGATAAGCATCCGAAAGTAGAATCATTCGATGGATTCGCTTGATCGACCAACCGCTGGTTTGAAGCTGTTGGGCTAACCAGTCTAGTAACTCAGGGTGGGATGGCGTCGCACCTCCAAGTCCAAAATCACTTGGGGTTGCTACTAGCCCCTTTCCGAAATGATGCTGCCATAGGCGATTGACCATCACGCGAGCAGGAAGTGGATTTTCGACGGAAGTCAACCAATTTGCCAACGCAATTCGACGTTGGGCATCGGTTGATTGCTCGTCGAGAATTTCGAGTTCCGAAAGAATTGGTCCGACGCATGAAACGGAGGAAGGTTTGACTGGTTCCCGTAAGTCTTCGGGATTTCCACGATGCATGCGACGTGTTTGGGTTGGCGTTTCCGCTTTCACGCCGTAGACGCGCTTAGGTTCCGGTAACGACTTTAAGTCGTTTGCCAATGAAGCAGAATTCTTACGTAGCGCATCGATGCGATCTTTCTTGTCTTGAGAACGCTTTTCGTCCGACTTCTCTGCATGCAAAGGTGCAACCGAAGCATCGATGAAGCAGACTTGGTCGTGACTGATCCCGTTTCCTGCATCGGTGGCGATCAGCGTGAGAAATGTGTTGTTGGGCCCAAGCTCGCATTGGATATCTTGGAGACCATCGTTACGTCCGAGGCTAAGTCGCTTAAAAACTACGTTGCCGTCAACAAGCACGTGCACGTCTGCTCCGGCGGTAGGAGTTTGCCCAAAGTATCCGACTTTGGCGGTAAACACGAATGACTGCGGATTCGGAGGATCGCTAGGTTGTTGCTCGTTGACAAATGCTTTTCTCAGTTCATCGTGCTTCAATCGGAAAGTGATCCCCGCGTTCGCGTGCAGTGCAAGCATGCTGTGACTTGGTGGAGAGCACTCTATATCGCTTAGGCTGGTGGAGAACTGAGAATTTACCGGTCCGTTTCGAATAGCATCCCAGACCTTCGAATCTGTCGGTGGGATGCAAGTTGTGACGATCCCCGTTGTGGATATCTTCAGCTCGTTGCTTACCTGAGTGTCGGAGGCGTCGGCAGAGCCGGTAGGGAGGGATCCATTCGGGA
>JBJONT010000076.1:0-3857 GCA_046051705.1 Planctomycetota bacterium
CGTAGCCACTCGTCGCCAGACGGTGGAGGTTTTCCTCGCGACTCCCACCGCTTGGCAGCGGGTGGCTACGTATAGCCCACACCGCGTAGCCTGGGACTATGTCCCGGGCGAGCGGTTCACGGTGTTGGCAGTTACCATTTTTTCTATTCGCAGTTTTTCCTCCTACTTATTTACTTCGAATACGGTGCGACTTGATAGGAGTAACCCACATCGCCATTCTTTCGATTGCCGTTCTCGTCTTTTGGAAGGTACGACCGAACGTAGTCGATTCGGCAGTTCTCGGGTGAGACCCGAACTCGGATGTGACCAGAGCTCGGTTGGATTTCACCCGATAAGTATCCGTATTCGGCGGCAGTACGCGTGTTGCCCACACGCGCATGGCTCGGCTGTGGGACTTCTTGATAGACGATTCCATCAAGGTCTTGTTTTGCGAATATGTGGTCATGGCCGTGAAACACGACCTGGACGCCGTGGTCGATTAGCAGACTATGGATAGGCTTCTCCCATCCAGGTCGATACTTCTTGAATTCGTCTTGGCCATCATTACTCTTGCCACCCCATTCCCAATATGGAGCAGCTTCGCTTCCGCCTCGATTGTTCTGGTCCGCACCTCCGACAAGATGATGTATGAATACGAACCGATACTGCGCATCACTCTTCTCAAGGACCGATTTAAACCATTGGTATTGGGCATCACCTAATGTCCAAAACCAGTTTCCTTGGGTGTTGTTTTCCCCTCGTCGAGGGCGCTCTGTCGTATAGCGGTAAGGATCCAGCGCGATAAAAAGTGCGTCTCCCCACTGCCAAGCGTAATAGTCATCGAGGTTTCCGATTCCATCGAGTTGGTCTTTGTTTCCCGAGTAGAAATCATTGGGGGTTGGGTTTGGGAAAAGGGACTTGCGGGTTCTCGTTGCCCAAAGGGTGTTGCCTCGCGATGTCGATTCCCCATCGTGATTTCCTAGAACAAAAAAGAGGGGTACGGAGTGGCAGATCGATCCGAAGTAGTACCGCTGCGAGAGATAATGCCCATAAGAAAACTCGGGCTGCTTGTATTTGCCCGTCATGAATGTATCACCGAGTTCGAGGTGAAAGTCAGGTTGGTCCGCATAAGCGTTCGCAAGGGTGCGAAGGTAAACTTCTCCGCTGGAGTTTTCATCCAAGTGGGAATCGGATGAAACGGTGAAAGCAAATTCATCAGATGGACTTCGTTGCGTATGAAACGAGAACTCTTGAGAGCTTTCGGCTGTGGAACTTGGGTTCGATCGGTATTCCCAGAAGTAGTTGTAGCGGGTGTTCGGTAGAAGATTCGTCAGTTCGATATTCAATGGGGATTGAGCTTGATACTCCATCCAATCGGTCTGCTGCTCGGGTTCGTTGGAAGGGGAAGAAGACGAATTGGCCGATCGATATCGGATTCGACCTTGGCCTTGCTCGAAGGGTAGGATGCGCAAGGTTACTGTAGATTTTGTTGGGCGACCGAGGATGATGTCGTAGGGACGCGAAGGTACATCGTTGGCTGGCGAGGGTGGTTTTACATACCCACCCAAACCGCTACCCCCTCCACCGCCACCTTTGCCTCCACCTCCACCACCTTTGCCGCCTTGACCCCCTCCTCCCTGTCCACCTCCGCCCTGACCGCCTCGGCGTTCAGGAGGTTGCCCTTGCTGTTGATCCCGCTGTTGTCCGCGTTGCTGACCTCGCAGTTGACCAGGTTGCTGACCCCGTTCTTCGTTTCGATCCCGTTGAGGTGTATTTCGCTCCTCTCGATTGCGATTCGGTGAGTTCGCCTCCGGCGGATCTTGAGCAAAACTGCTTTGCAACCAAACGTATGGGTTTGATAGTACCAAGGACCCAAGCACAACGAGGGAGCGGAGCGTGGAAGCGATGTGTGCGGTGTGCTTGTGCGATTGGTCGGTCATGATGGGTATGAATAACATTGCGGTTCGATGCAAGCGATTTGATCTATCGTCAAAAGTTCTATGGTAGAAGGATCTGTCGTAGAAAACTGTGCAGTGAGTTGCACGAATTAGTGATTCACATGAATAGCGAGCAGTGCGATTTAGCGAGGAGGGCGATTTCGGCGCGGTGGTGAGTCGGGCACGACGTTGTTGAGGTTGCTGAAGTCAGCTCGTGGTTTCCCATCAGGTGGTGAGGTAATTGTTTTTCGAAATATGACGGTGTTGTCGAGTTCGATATCATCAGACCAAATGAACTTCGCACCTTGGAAATCGTGTTCGAAGTAGGGTTGTTTAGGACTGACTTGTTCCTCGGTGTACTCTTTCGCTTGTTTCCAACCGGAGTCATCGAAATCGACCGCGAACCAATTCTCAGGAATTGGTGTGTGGACAGCTTTTGGGTTCTTGGTGTCCCGATCGATTGGACCTTTCGAGAACGCTTGGGCTTTCCATGAAGCGTCCGTGATCGTTCCGTCAGAGAATTTCAGAATGAAACCGGCATCACCGATGTTTGTGTTTGCATACTCCATGCCGGTATTTGGATCTGCGTTGTCTTTGGCCATGACGGCGATGTTCATGGGGTATGTTGGTAGCACGTCGACGGAGATGACGTTATGCGGGATGAATCGGATGGAATCGACCGCAGTGAGTTCGCCGTTGATATAAAGCACGAACCAATTGTCCGCATACATATTTGCTTTGATCGTATCGGACATTTGCGGTTTGCGTGGTTTTTGTTTTGCGGGGTCTTGCGCAAAACCTTGCCAAGCTCCAAAGCTTGCGACGGCAAGCACAAGAATCCCAAGCCACTTGTACCGATGCTTTATCGCTCCTAGATAGGACCATGCGTGATTCGCTGAATCGATAACAGATGTGCTTTGGTCATTCGTTTGAGTCTTATGGGGATTCATCGATGACGGTCCGATCGGAAGAGTGGTGATAGGTGTGATGAAAGAAATCCTCTGGAACCGGTGTGTGATCCAGAAGGCTTAAGCGAATGGTTATTTGATCAGGACCGTAGGGCATATCGACGAAACGCATTTGTTGAATCTCGCCAGTGATCGAGTCGTAATGGATCTCAATGCGTTTGGGGCCTCGCTCCCCTCGGTGCTTGGTCGCAATAAGTAACGCTTCGCCTCCCGACGAATCTGATTTATAAGTGTCGTCTGAGCTATCCGATGTAGAGTCATCCGGTGCGGGAGCGAGGAATTGTACGTCGTAGGCCTTTTGGATTTTCTCGAACCCTAGTTTTAGATTGGCCAAGGGTATGGAATGCTCGTGGCCGGGAATATCGCGGTTGAACTGCCCCAAGTCTTTGCTTACTCGTACCGCCCCTTGTGGTGCGATAGCCCACGATATCGCTCCATCGCAACCCGTAATGAACGCTTGACCAACCTCTGGAGTACGGATCAACACAAAGCGATCGGAACCTTCAACAAACAACTCGGCTTGATGCAGGCTCGGTTTTGGAGGTCGCGCGTCGGTATTGGTCTTAGATCGAGACTTTTTCATCCGCGACGTTTGGTCGACATCGATACGGTAGTGCAAGATCACGTTTTGGTTGGCATGGAGGATGCGTTGAAGTTCGCTTCCAGCGAACGATCTATTTCGCGACGGAAGCAGCAGTGTTACGAGGACGAGAGTTGCTGCAACTACGCCGATCAGAGCAAGGGTTGATCGGTTCGATCGCTGTCGCACTGATGGAGCAGGATCCGCACTCTTCGGCTCGGCTTGTCTGGCGAGCGTAATCTGCTCGACTTGTTGGGCGAGCCTTATCGCCTCGGCTGGCAAAGCTAGTAACGGGAGCGTTTGCGAAAGCTGCTCATGCAATAAGGCAATGTCGCGAAAGACTTCACGATGAGATTGGGATTCTTGAAGAAGCGACTGAAGCTTCAGCAGGTC
>JBJONT010000077.1:0-12391 GCA_046051705.1 Planctomycetota bacterium
GATGATTTTGCCGTTGTATCAAGTGAAGGAAATTACATTACCTGTTGCGAAGATCCTTGCTTCGCATCAAGGGCACTTGATACTTACCGGGCTACGGACGATGAGTGATGAACAAGCGGAACTATTTGCGGCTCGTGAAGGGACATTGCGATTATCTCGTACATTGGCGATCTCCGATCAAGCCAGAGCGAGTTTGGAGAATAACAAGCGAATAACTTGGTCGGAGTCAAAACGCTGAGTGCTTTGGGGCGTGTGGAGTGCGTTCGGTACCGGTCAAGATGGTTTATTGGGCTCATTCTTCCGGGCGACTTGGTCAAAGCCCGAATTCGTTCGCATGATTTGGGCACTACCTTGTCCTCCATGTAGGGCTAAGACCACAGGTCGTGTGTTGTTATCTATTGGAGCATTGACGACGATAGCGAGGCGAGTTTGTCAAGATGTTGGTGAAAGGCGATATTGTTGGAGTACGTCTCGTCTTGATCGCCTCCGTAGACCTTTTGAAGAATCTCCGCTGCGCGTTGATGGAGTGTCCCTGCGGAATCCAGTTGTAAATACCTGCACGATTTGGATTTCTGCCGGTGTGCAGTCCAACGCGTCAAGGACAGCGAACCGATACAGTAGCATAGCAATTGGTAAAGCGAATACTTTCGATTGCTCGACGTTCCACAAGTCCTTATTGAAATAGGAGAGGTGTTACCTCCCGAGTACTTCCGCGAGTTTACTGAATTCCTCTTTACTCAACATGTCGTTCTTGTCCGCGTCGAGACGATCGAATATTGTCGTCGATGCGGCTGGATTATTTGGGTATTTGGCTTTGACCTCATCGCGTGTTACTAGTCCATCGCCATTGGCATCGATTTGAAGAAACATCGCATTCCCAATGTTTGGACGATTCGCGGCTCCTCTGGCCAAGGCGTCGCGAAGTGCTCCGCGTACACGATTCCGTGGATTGAGGGGATTTGGATCGCCAAGTTTGGAACCTGGTACGATGTACTCGACATAGCCAAGATGCATTTCATCAAACGTTTGTTGTCCCCAACGGACTTCCTTGGTTGGATCTGGATTGGCTGGATTGCTCCGGCTGTTGTCGTACCAAGCGGTGAATTGAACGGTTGAGCCTGCGGGAACCATAAGGGGCTCAGCGTAACGATAGAGCAGTTGCCAGTTGAAGTCGTAACGGGGAATGTCAAGCAATACTCTAGACTGATCCTTTGAAATTAACTCAAACCGAGCTGCTTTACCTCTCAAGTGCATGTGGGGCAGAAAACCTAAGATTTGAACATCACTGGGAATATTCTTGATGCTCCCGACTACAGGATGATTCTCCGCTCCTGGCGGGATTTTAAATCTTGGGTTTACCACACCTGCGACCCGTACTTCATAGCGTGGGGCTTCCTTGGAATAAATTAGTCAGATTCGAGTGCTATCTTGTGTGGCTGTCCCGTTTGGTGTGTAGTGCATTTGAAAGCGGAGTTTGGCACCTTTAGGAATGCGTTTAGCATATCCGTCCGGATAAACCAGGGTGCTGTTTCCAGGGACGTAGATGCCCCAATATCCGCTGCGCTCGTCTGCATCGTCACCCTGGGAACTATCCGTTTGATCGGTCCCTTGGACAAACACTAAAACATGGTGCACCACACTGGGATCTCCCGGACGAACTTCGATCGCTTGGACCCATCGGTCTTGCTCTAGTCCCGTATCAACCACAATGTTCTGGTAGGGCATGGTGCCGGAAGCTTTGACCGGGATCGGTTTAGGGAATTCGAACACAGCATCTGGTTTTCCGATCAACCAACCATCCGCAAACATTCGCGGTAGGGGCGAGTGACTCGGATCACCAGCCGGCATTTTGCTTTCGATCCAATCGATGATCATACGTTTTTCTGAGTCCGCCAAGGAGCGATCGTTGATCCAAGGTGACCTAACATGCCCCGACGTGGGAGCTGCAAACCACGGGGGCATGACTCCTCGTTCGATCACTTGTCGAATCATCGGAGCATGTGCGACTGTATCGTCGAACGTGTCGAGCCTGAACGGCCCAACACCTCCCTCGCGGTGGCATTCGACACAGTGTCGCTGCATGAGACGTGCAATTTGCTGATGGTACGTAATCTCGGTGTTTCTTGTATCAACGGATAGCGTTTCAGCGGACGGCAAATCCAATGCACAACCGGGCGCGGCAGTTGCCGAAACCAATACGGTGCGTCCATCCAAAGCTGTCGTAATCGCATCGCGGAGATACCGCGCGCGAGGCATCTCGAGGGAATACCCAAAACCGTACTGGTCATCGATCGCTCCGTGGTACAAAACCGTATTCGAAGCATCGAGTAACAAAACATCGGTGGTGCTCGTTGCCCCGACCTGCGTTGAAAGAATCGAGTCTTTGTCGAACACGTATTCGATGGTTGAGTCGAAGCGATTTGCAGCTTCTTTCATTTCGTCGATCTTGTCTGCCGCTATGCAATTGACAAGGATGAATCGGACCCCGCGATTCGCAAACTCATGATGAAGCTCTACTAGCGTTGGCAAGTACTTTTTGCTGATGGGACAAGTCGTGCTCGTCATTGCAATCACGGTCAAGCCGCCTTGGGAGTCTTGGTGGAGTTGGCTTACTCCACCTCGAATGTCACGGACTTCGAAATCGTTGACGTAATGCCCCACACCATGCTCACCCGGAATCAATAACGTCGGAGCTTGTCGCACAGATTCAGAGTCTTGTTGACTCGCTTGCCACGGTTTTGCCAGAAGCGTTGTTGAAAGGGATATGTATGCCGAGAAGGCGAGCAGTGCCGTTTTCGTCAGTGCCGTGTTCGTCAGTGCCGTGTTCGTCAGTAAACGTTGCATCGTATTCATGTTGCATTGCTTAGCTTAAGATTTCAGGAATCACGTTTCCATGGACATCCGTCAGACGACGGTCGATACCATTGTGTAGCCAAGTAAGCTTGGTGTGATCTAGACCGAGAAGTTTCAAAACGGTGGCATGTACGTCGTGGACCAAGGTCGGACGGTTTCGATCCAGTGGTTTATACCCCCATTGGTCGCTCTCCCCGTGGGTGATCCCTCCGCGAATTCCACCGCCGCAAAGCCAGTTTGTAAAGACGAATGGATTGTGGTCGCGCCCCGTACCTCCTTGCGAACTGGGCATACGCCCGAATTCTGTAGTCCAGATCACAAGGGTATCTTCGAGCATTCCACGTTGCGCCAAGTCTTTAATCAGCGCCGATGCTCCGTGGGCCATGCCTCTAGCCAACGGCCCGTGATCGCGCTTGACGTCTTCGTGTGAGTCCCAATTTCGTCTAGGAAAGCCGTTATCGTTTCCGCTCCAGATTTGCACAAAGCGGACTCCTCGTTCGAGCAGTCTTCGGGCGGTCAAGCAACGTGTACCAAAGAGATGGGTTTCTTCTTCGATGTTGATATCCGTTGGCCAATCGGTTCGACCGTTCTGAATGCCATACATGCGCAATATGTGCTCCGGTTCATCCTTGAGCGATAACGCTTCCGGGGCAGCTAATTGCATTTTCGCAGCTAGCTCGTAGCTCTGGATCCGGGCTTCTAACTGCTGATCGCCACTTCGTTGTTCGTAATGGCGTCGATTGATCGCCGCGAGCGCTTCGCGAACTTGCGCGTCCGCAGCAGATGTTGTGAAGTTCGCACCAATTCG
Source organism: Planctomycetota bacterium (assembly GCA_046051705.1). Lineage (GTDB taxonomy): Bacteria > Planctomycetota > Planctomycetia > Pirellulales > Pirellulaceae > JBKCUI01. The sequence continues at coordinate 3,662 of JBJONT010000077.1, forward strand.
ATGCGGTAATAGATCAGCGACCGGTTGCTCGCTGATGGGTTGGATTACGGAACCACTGTATTGCGCGGGTAAGAATCCCGCATCCCAGTTTTTGACACCGTTCGAGCCATATCCACGGTGGTCAGGTAGTACGACATACGTGGGGAGATTGTCGTTAAGCGAACCCAATGCATAGCTGACCCAACAACCCGCTCCTGGAAAACCAGGAAGTACGAAACCGGTGGTCTGAAGCAAGGTCGCTGCAGAGTGTACGCCTGATGTGCTGACCATGTTATGAATGAAGGCGAGTCGGTCTGCGACTTCTCCTAGTGGTGCAACTGGCTCAGCGAGTAGCTTGCCGCACTCTCCGTAAGGCTTGAATTCCCAAATGGGTTTGAGCCATGGCCCCAAGCCATTCTGGAAGGCTTCGACAGGTTCACCGAAATCGCTATTCTCGCCGTGATGTTTGACCAACGCCGGCTTGAAATCGAATAGATCGATGTGACTTGCAGCACCGGCCATGAACAGTTGAATGACCCGTTTGATTTTCGGTTCAAACACGCGCGCTGGGTGTTCAGCGCGTTCTGCACGTGATTCCTCAGCAAGCATCGCGGCAAGGGCAATGCCTGAGATTCCGATGCCGGAGTTGCTCAGCCAACTTCGCCGATTCATCGGCGATCGGAAAGCTTCGGTGCGACAAGCGTTATCAATAGAATTTGTATGGTTATGCATGGGTGGTTTCCAATCAGTCAATCCAGACAAATTCATTGAGATTGAACAGAGCACGGCAGACGTTTTCCAATCCGTGGCTTTGTCCGAGTGTGGTGAGGACCTCCAATTCGTGGGGTTCGGCAACACGCCCGATCGCGGCACGAAATGCGAAATTCACTTGAGCTGGAATATCATCTCCCACCTGCGTTCGAACCTTTTTTGCAAACTCTCTGGATTGCACAAGCATGATCCCGTTGTTGAGTAACGCTAAAGCTTGCTGCGCGGAGATGCTCTGGTTGCGTTTATCAACGCGCATCGATGGATCTGCGCAATCGAGGACTGTCATGAATGGCTGGGTCTGACTGCGAACAATGAACCGATAGATACTCCTACGCCAAGTGGAGCGATCTTCGGGATCGGCAAGTTGATATTCGTAGTGCGGGGAGTGCTCGGGGTGTTCGATTTTGAAATCTTGCCAACCAGGTCCTCCGGTCTTCAAGTCGAGTGTACCCGACACAGACAATACAGAGTCCCGAATCGCTTCGGCTTCTAACTTTCGAGGCGATTGCCGCCAGAGGAATCGGTTGTCTGAATCGATAGCTAGACACTCCGGACGCGGTGCACTGGATTGACGATACGAAGCGCTGCAGACGATCAGTTTGTGTAATGATTTGATCGATCCACCGTTGTCACGGAACCAAACGGCTAGCCAATCGAGCAATGCTTGATTCGTCGGTTTACCACCCATCAAGCCGAAGTCGTTGGGTGTGCTGACGATTCCTTGCCCGAAGTGATGCTGCCAGATGCGGTTGGCAATGCTTCGCCATGTCAGCGGGTTTTCATGATCGGTTAACCAACGCGCAAGAGCGACGCGGCGCTGTCCTTCGGGATGCTCCTTGGGCAACTGAAATCGGCTTTGTAGATTCGTAAGCAGACTTAAAGTTCCAGGTTGGACTTCATGCAACGGAGTCAGTACATTTCCTCGAGCCAGCAAGTGAATGTTGCGTGGGACACCACCTCGTTTGTGGGTGGTTGCGGAATAGACTCGTGCAATTGGGCCGAGGCCTTTGAGTTCTTGTTCCGTCTTGGCTAGCTGTTCTTCAATCGCGGTCAGTTCGTCGCTCTCCCCTTGGAGTCCTTTGCTCGAGAGTATTTCCTTGCGAGCTAATTTCAAACTAGTGACATCCCCGCTAGCGATAAAAGGGCTGATGGAATCGACGGCATTGCTACGTGTCCATCTCGATGGGGCTTCGATCGAATCTAGCGATGAGACCGATTTCTTTGCGGCAAGGTTGGTACCCTGCGCTGAGAGAACTTCGATTTCTGCCAACGCGAAAATGTAGTCGTTGGATCGTTTCGCAAGCTGAGTAGCTGTTACACGAACAAATCGCCCGGAAACATCGCCCTTGTGGGTTTGTTTTTGGACACCAGGGTTGGGGACCTCATTGCCGGTCAGATCGATGAAGGTAGCAACATGATCCTTGAAGTCCGGATCATTAGAGACCTCTACACGATACTTCTTCGGAAATCCGAATCCTGCACCGATGGAATTGAAATCGTCATAGCATGGGTGAAGCGAAACACTATGAATTGCTTCTTCAGTTCCGAGATCGATTTGAACCCATTTCAAGACATCATCGGTTGTCTCGATGTTGCTGTGGTAACCACCTTGAGCGGTCGCGAGGCTACGTCCCGCTTCTTTGATCTGTTTATCGATTTGAACAATTGCCTCTCCACCTTTGTGTGTGATGCTATCTTCAAGCGATTTTTTCTTGGTGCGAAGTTCCGCGATTTTGCTTTTGAGCTCAGCGTGCTTGCGCTGAATTGATGGGTCAGGAGAGTATTCGCGGTCATCGCGATCGATCGCAGCGAAGACCGACTGAAGCGAGTAATAGTCGTCTTGGGTGATCGGATCGAATTTATGCTGATGGCATTGGGCACATTGAATAGTGACGCTGCAGAAGGTTCCGATGGTATTGGCGACCATGTCGTCACGGTCTAGATGTCTGGCGATCTTACCGTCAGTCTTCGTCTCTGGAACTTCGTTGTGCCCGATCAAGTCCCATGGGCCTGCGGCGATCAATCCGAGCGCTTCAAAACCGTCTCGCGTTTCAGGGTAAAGGACATCACCGGCGATTTGCTCTTCGATGAACCGTGCATAGGGTTTGTCTTCGTTCAATGCGCGAATGACGTAATCGCGATAGGGCCAAGCGTTCGGCCGGGGTTGGTCTTTGTCATATCCGTGTGTATCACCGTAGTGGACAACATCAAGCCAATGCCTCGCCCATCGCTCTCCATAACGAGGTGATTCGAGAAGTCGATCGACTAGCTTTGAATAGGCTTCTGGGTCTTGATCATTGACGAATGCATCGATTTGCTCAGGAGTTGGGGGCAGACCATGCAAGTCGAAGTAGAGCCGTCTGATCAGAGTGCGACGATCTGCGAGTGGGGAGGGCAGGAGATTTTGGGAGGAGAGTTGAGCTCGAACGAAGTGATCAATTGCGTTTTGTGGTTGCTCAATATTTGGAGATGACGATGGGAGAGAAGCGACCGGTGGAACATCGGGAAGTTGTAGCTTGCCCCAAGCCCAATGATTCAGGCGGGCATCCGCCTCATCGGGTTCGTCAAGCTTATCAGGCCACGGGGCGCCAGCGAGGATCCAGTGACGCAGCAGTTCCACTTCCGGTTCGGAGAGCGGATCAGAATCCGGAGGCATCTGCTTGTTCTTGTCGGTCGAGGTAACTCGGCGGATAAGTTCGCTTTGATCCGGTTTACCGTCAATGAAGACAGGTCCGAAGTCCCCTCCTTTTTTGATACCTTTAAGAGTGTCGAGTCTTAGTCCTGATTCGCGGGTATCTGATCCATGGCAAGCCGAACATCGCTCGAGGAGCAGATTGCGTACTGTTTGCGGATCCACTGGGGCTTGAGCATTCTGTGAGTCTTGAGCTAGGACCGGTGAGGAGAACGAAATCAGTCCTTCAAGGAACAAGAGCCCGAGTAGGCTCAAGAACCCGAGCAGAATCAAGTGCCCAGAGTTGCTTGATCGCATGGCGAGTTCGACCTTTGGCGAATGCATTGTTGATAACCTGCTGACCCAAGAGTTCGTGATTTCCCCGCACGCAAGGAGCGCGCTGGATTGATATAGTTTCGTCTATACAGAAGTAAATTGGCACGCCAACTTCGGGTTAGTACCTCTAATCGTCGATTTTTGGGGTGTTTTGTTGGGAATTGGTGCCAAGGTGTAACAAACTTGGCGAGCTTGTATGTGCACTCCGGAGAATCGGTGTTGATTGCTCCGGAGAGGATTCTTTTGAAGAAGACTAGAACAGCAACAAGCTTTACTTGGCTTGAAGCGTTAACGATCGAATCGCACCGAGTCGATGTTCATCAATCCGCCTTTGCGTTCCGCGTTGATAGCTTCGAAGTACAGGTCAGCTCGATCAACGGTCGGTTGGAGCTCGGTTGCACGATCGTACCAACCGTCCCAATCTCCATTGACATCGACGCGGATCTTTCCGACGACAGGGCCGTCGATGGCTCCTTGATGAACGAGGATTTCACCTCCTGCACCCGCCGAGCAGACACGGAAATTTATCGATTTGACTTGATTCAATCGAACATCTTTGATGATGAAGTATGAACCGTGGTCGATCGCTCCAAGGAACTTTCCGTTCCCCGCGTTGTGACTACCAAGCTCGGACATTTTGACGATCACATCTGCCCGTTCTGCTTCTCGCAATCGCGGTTTGAGTTCGATCGTCTTAAGTCCAGTCAAACCTGGTAGGGATGGACCGCCAAGGTCTTGGTAACGAGCGGTAAGTCGTATTGCGGCACCGGCATTCTCAGGTTTCTCGGCAAGTTCGACTTGGCCTCGCATACCTCGTAGAGTTTGTGAAGTGGGGTCGGGTTGAGCGGAGTAGACCCAAGTGACCATTTGCGTGACTTGTTCTCGCGTGTGTTGGCTATGGGGTAGCATTGCAACTTTACCCCAAACGCCTGTGGATCCTTTTAAGACTCGGTCGACTGAGAGTTCGAGGGCACCTTTTTGGTCTCGGTATTTATTCGCGATATCGAGGAAGGATGGGCCAACGATCGCTCTGTCGAGAGCGTGGCAGTTAAAGCAGTCACTCGAACGCATCGCTTTCAAGCCTGCGGGTAGGCTTTCTTCATTGATCGACGCTGTGGCGGCGGAGATGACGTTCGCTTGGACGCTTGTACGATCAGGTGCTGCTGGATCGAGCGTATCTAAATCGGTAGTCTCGACCACTTTCTCGTCGGAGCTACCGTCTTCCATATCGGTAACGGATAGTTGGTAAGCGATCTTCTCACCTGCATCGAAGAAGTCCCCGTCGGACGGGGAAACGAATTGAACGCTAGGAATGGAGTTTCCTACGATGATTGGGACAACGGCCGTAGAAGAAGCTCCCCTCGGATCGGCGGCTTTGACTTCGACGTTATAAACACCGGGATTATTAAAGGTGTATTCGATCGATTCACCTTTACCGATGATTTCTCGTTGAGTGGAGTCGGCTGAATTGATAATCGACCAAGTGTATTCGAGTGGATCGCGATCTTTATCCGTTGAACCAGCAGCGGAGAATGGGATGGTAAGAGGTTCTTTTCCTGCGCGGGGGCTTTCCGCGATCTTCGCGATGGGAGTCCGATTACCTGCTTGATAGTCGACTCGGACGAGCTTCGCATCGGGGTTAACGCCCCAAGTCTCACCGTATTCGATCACAAGCAGAGAGCCGTTGTGGTCGAACTGCAGATCGATTGGGCGGATAAAGGACTCTTTGGGCATGAACCGCTCCATGCTTTCGATATTGGAATCCTTGTCGAGTTTGACCGCTACGATCCAATTGCGGGACCATTCGTAGATGAATACCGTCCCGTTCATTGCGGCTGGGAATTTGGTATCGGATTTCAGTTTTTCATCGAAGTAGTAGGTTGGGCCGGCGCAAGCGGTCCTGCCACCGGTTCCCACAGCAGGGAACTCCTTGGATTCACCAGCAGGGTAATAAATCCAAGCCGGTTGAGCTGGAGGTAGTTCTTTAGAGCCCGAATTGAATCGAGAGAAGTTGATAGGTTTCGATGGATCAAAGACGTTCCCAATAGACCCCGAGCTGAAGTCGACTTGCATGTAGGGGCGATTGTTTCCGATGAACAATGGCCAGCCGAAGAAGCCAGCTTTGCGAGCTTGGTTGACTTCGTCGTAGCCACGAGGTCCGCGAGCTCCATCGCCACCTGCATCGGGACCGACATCACCCCAATAAAGGAAACCAGTGCGTTGATCAACATTCAGTCGCCAAGGATTTCGGCAACCCATGACGTAGATTTCCGGATGCCCGATCGAGCCATCTTTGGGGAATAGGTTCCCATCGGGGATGCTGTACGATCCGTCATCCGTGGGACGAATCCGTAGGACTTTACCGTTGTAGCTTTTCGTGTTTGCGCTGGTTCGAAGCGCGTTGAAAGCGCTTTTCTCTTCACGCTCGTCGATAGGGGCAAAGCCTTGGGAGTCACCGAAGGGATTCGTGTTATCTCCAGTACCGATGTAGAGACAGCCATCTGGACCGAATTCCATCGAGCCCGCATGGTGGCAACACTCCTTGCGCTGCTCCTCGTACTTCATGAGGATCTTTTCACTTTCGAGATCCAGTGTCCCATCCTCTTTGAGGGTGAAGCGGCTGATATGCTGACCGGTGAAGTCTGGTGGAGAGTATTGCAGGTACATCCAACGGTTCGTGGCAAATTTCGGATCAAGTGCGATCCCGATAAGTCCGTTTTCTTGTTCGGTGGTGACTGCAAGCTTACCGATATTGCGAACGCTACCGTTTTCGGGATTGATGGCTTTGAGCAAGCCGGCGAGTTCGATCAAGTAGATTGTCCCATCGGGTGCAACGGCCATTTCCATCGGTTGGATAAGTCCTGCAGCGACAGTAGTTTTTTCAAAGCGTGTGGGCTCGAAGGTCGTCGCATCCTGCCCGAAAGCGGACGGTAGGAGCGAAGACGTCGGAAGAGAGCTCAAGCATGCGAGGGTTAATTGAGTAGCGAAGCGACGAACGGAGGATGTACGAGACTTTTGGCTCATGGCTGAATATCTGTATTGAGTGAAATAAAGGCAGGGAGGTAACTACAGAAAGGTTTAGGCAGGCTAAAGACTGGAAGGGTAAAGACTGGAAGGGGAAGGGTAGGAGGGAGGGGATGGAGGGGGATTCGGGGTTTGGGCAAGACCTTCAACAAGATCCTCACGAGGCGAATCGCTGGCGTATTTTATCGTAAATTCGGATCAGTTCAGCATCTTCGGGGAGTTCCTTTTCCGTTTTTCTGCAAGCGTGCATAACCGTGGTGTGATCCCGACCTGAAAAGTGGCTTCCGATGGCATCAAAGGATTCGTCGGTTAATTGCCGCATCAGTAGCATCGCTAGACCTCGCGCACGGACGATCCCCGACTTTCGAGATGGTCCGGTCAGGAGTTCCAAGGAGAGTTGTAATTCCTTGGCGACATATCTTAAGACGTCGTGGCAACTTGCGCGAGGTGCGGCGCGGTTATTCGTGATGCGCCCAAGTTGCTTCTCTGAATTCGGTTTGGAGTTTGGATCGATTCGCTTTTGATGTGCCCACCGCAGTAACAACCCTTTGAGTTGTGAGGCGGTCGGTGTACCGTCGAGTTTGTCGGAGAATTTTATAAGCTCATCGCGTGAAGGTCTCTCAGGGAAGTCGCCTGCGAGCCGCTCGACGATAGCGATTCTCGATTCTTTGCCAGGTGGGTGTAGGGCAGCGGTGATACCACATGAGAGTCGACTTTGAAGGGACGGGTTGAGTCCGATTAGACGCGGAAGTTCAGGAGCGGTTGCAATGAAGAGTTTTTCTTGCGATTCGAAATCGTTGAGGATTGCGATCAGCTCGTCTTGGGATGCTGGTTTTGTGATTAAGTCGTGAATGTTATCGATCAGCAGTGCATCGCATTCTCGGTAGACTTGTCGAAACCGAGCCATGTCGTCGGCTTTAATACTGCGGGCGAGCACTCTGGCGAATTCGGTACCGTCGGTGATGGTGCTTGTGCGATTCGTTTTGGCTTTACACCATCGCTGAAGCAATTCGTGAGCGAGGACGGTTTTGCCGGTGCCATTTTGTCCAAAGAGCACGACCGGTGATCGCAAGTGAAGCGTTTCGATCGAATCAGGGCGAAAGAGTTCGCTGATCGAAGCGTTCTCCGAACCGCAAACGAAGGCGGATAGGATGTTCGAAGGGGGCGTGATGAACTGTTGAGCCGAACGACGAAGGCTTAAAGTCGAAAGGTCGATATAAGTAAGTTGGGTTTGCGAATCCACGAGTTGGTCCATGCGAACGTCATTCGGCCGTATCCAAGTAGGGATCTTGTCCCATGTCTCTCTGGATTTTAGTTCGTTCTTTTTCGTGATAAAGCAGTGCCATTCGATCGCGGAAATGTTTACGTTCAACTTTTCGCTGGGCGCGGCGAATTATTCCAGCCATCGATTCGCTAACCCGGCCTTGTTCCCCCATCGCTTTGTATTTGTCGGCCACTTTCAATCCGAAGCCATTTTTGATGATTTCGTCGTCCATGCCGAGGTATTGTCGATAGGTACCCGGATCTCCTTGGCGACCGCATCGGCCGATGAGCTGTCGGTCGATTCGAGCTGCATCGTGCAATTCGGTACAGATAACCATCATCCCGCCGATCTCACGGATGGAATCGTGGAGTTTCACGTCCGTACCGCGACCTGCCATGTTGGTAGCAACAGTGATTTGCCCGAATTCGCCCGCATGCGCTACGATTTCAGCTTCCCGTTCGATCTCGTTGGCATTGAGGACCTGTACGGTCATTCCCTCGCGTCGCAACATCTCCGCAAGGAGATTCGATTTATCAATCGATCTTGTGCCGATCAAAACAGGTCGACCAACGGCATGGACTTGTTTCACTTCTTGGACGATACGTTCAAACTTATCGTTGATATCACGGCAGACGATGTCAGGAAGTTTCTTGCGTTGAGGTGGTCGATTGGTTGGGACTTGGAC
>JBJONT010000078.1:0-2944 GCA_046051705.1 Planctomycetota bacterium
ACATCGGTGGGTATCTGGGGTACCTCGCTCCGGAGGAACGTTCCGGGGGCGGGGTGATCATTCATAGTGTCCCAGGAGGATCGGCCGCCGCGACCGCGATCTGTCAGCAAGAGCAACTCACGGGTCTTCAACCTGGCGACGTTCTCGTCAACTGGGAAGGACTCGATGGCCCCGCGACTCTGTATCAATTAACCAAAACCCTCAACAGTTTGAAACCGGGCGACGAATTGCGTTTAGAAGTCGAACGAGCCGCTGCGCCGGGGGCGACGAAGACATTCATCGCGAAGCTGACCGAAGAACCCGCTGCAATCTTGCGAGCCGAAGATGACTTCACCAAAGAGCAAGTTGTCGGAAACACTCCGAAGGGATCGTGCGGTTTAACATTTGCCAAAATCGATGGCAAAGAGATCTTTGAGAGCGAGAGGGTGATCGCGGGTCTAGAAGGGACCCTTGATGCCAACTGGCAAGCGAGTCCTTTGGAAGTCGAAGGAGGTATGGGCGTAGAGTTCCGATTGCCTTTAACCGAACGACTCAAGCTTGCGGGCATCGATGCGAACCTTGAACTGGTCAAACAGTATCGGTTGAAGAAGGGCACGGGATCCGATGCTAAGCCGGTTACCGCCGACGACTACCGATACCACATGGAGATGTCCACGATCGTTCGCAACCTCGATGAGAAACCTCACGAGATCGCATTGCGACAAGAGGGACTCAACGGCATCTCGCTAGAAGGTTGGTGGTATCCGACCAAGCTATCCCCGCACTTCTTCTCTGCGCCTGGTGCTCGGGATGTGATCGTTGGAGACAAGCAAAAGAACTACTCGATTTCGATGACTCGCGCTTTGGTCGATCATGCCAAGAAGAATCCGACCGATCCTGACCTCTCTTTGTTTGGCCCGCAAGATGTTCGCAGCAAACGAGATTTGGCCTACATCGGCCTAGACACCCAGGTCTTTACAGCCGCCATGTTGCCAGCCGAAGACTCACTCGAGTCGATGCAAGATTTGCAAAAGGCCAAAGCAAAGGTTCTCAATGACAAGATTCAAGACGCCTCGGGATTCGACCGAAATCGCCAACAAGCTTACAACACCGAATTTTGGTTCGTTACGCAATCGAAGACATTGGCACCGAATGAAGAGTATTCCACCGACTACCGGATTTTCGCAGGTCCGAAATCACCGGAATTGTTAGCTGCATACGGCTTGGACGAAGCGATCGAATACGGTTGGGACATCTTCGGATTCTTCGCCGTGAAACTCGGCTTGATCCTTCACTTCTTCTATTACGTTGTCGGGAATTATGGGTTAGCCATTATCTTGCTGACCGTTATGGTCCGATCGTTGATGTTCCCCGTCTCGCGACGAATGGCCGTCAACGCACAAAAGATGCAATCGATCCAACCGGAGATGAGCAAGCTTAAGGAGGCTTTGAAAGATGAGCCTACAAAGATGATGACAGCGCAACAACTGTTGCTCAAGAAAGCCGGCATCAATCAGCTCGCGGGCTGCTTGCCTGCGATGATTCAGTTGCCGATCGTCATCGGGCTATACCGTTGCGTCTCTGTTGACGTCGCACTGCGACAACAACCGCTGATACCTGGAATCGAATGGTGCTCGAATCTCGCTGGCCCAGACATGATGCTCGATTGGCATAGCTGGATGCCGGACTTTATCGCCGGCCGTGGATCGGGATGGTTCGGACCTTACTTAAACATCTTGCCACTGATCACCATCTCTCTGTTTATCATCCAGCAGAAGATCCTGATGCCCAAAGCGACCGATGATCAGACTCGCACCGCTCAGCAGATGATGATGATCATGACCATCTTCATGGGAGTCCTTTTCTTCCGAGTACCTGCCGGTTTGTGCATCTACTTCATCACCTCCTCCACGTGGTCCTTGATCGAACGATTCTTGATCAAGAGGTACACCCCCAAGGCAGAGTTCGAAGCCTTGCCAGAAGGAACAGTCAACGAAATTCTCTCTGCGGTTGCCAATACCAGCCCAGGCCAACGACCCGCTTTGCCTTCGGTAAACAAATCCGACAAACCGAAGCTGAAGAACACCAAGCCACCCGAGACTTTTGCAGAACTGTTCGAACCGTTCTTCAGAAAGAAACAAGGCTCAAGTGAAACCGGAGATACTCCCAAAGGAACGAAATCAGGAAACCGTCCACCGGAGAGAGCTCGTCCGCCTCGGCCCGACCAGCGAAAAGGAAAGAAATAACAACTAGCTTTCCAGCCAAGGCACAATCGGACTTCCATCAAACTTAACGGAGAACACGCAATGACGACACACACTTCGGCCCCCTCCAAGCGAGTCGATTCCATTTGGCAATCAGCCGGAGCACTGCCCCTTTCGTCACTGCTACTTGCGTCACTGTTCCTAGCGATGGGCACTAGTTTGATCGGCTGCTCGGGTTCGAAACCTCAAGGTGGTGGTACATCATCTTCAAGCGACGCAGCATCTGAGAAGACGGCAACTCCGAAGGGAGAAGGAAAGCGAATAGGCATTTCGATCCTAACGAGTGCAAACCCGTTCTTTATCGAAATCTCCGATGCAGTGAAAGGTGCTGCGGCCAAGGCGGGATACGAAGTCATCAGCGTCAGCGGTGATAACGATCCGAACAAACAACAAAACCAAGTCAAAGACTTTATCGTTCAAAAAGTCTCAGCCATTATCCTGACTCCTTGCGATAGCCGCGCGGTAGGGACTGCGATTCAAGAAGCCAACGCGGCAGGAATCCCTGTCTTCACCGCCGATATCGCTTCAATCGCTTCGGGAGCCAAAGTGATCACTCACGTTGCAACCGACAATTACAGCGGAGGCAGACAAGCTGCGATAGCGATGATCGAAGCCCTCGGAGGCCAAGGCAAAGTTGCTATCTTGGACTTCCCTCAAGTCGAAAGCGTGATGCTTCGAACCAAAGGATTCCGTGACGAGTT
>JBJONT010000079.1:0-19851 GCA_046051705.1 Planctomycetota bacterium
TGCTCCAGTCGGTAGCTCAGATGGGTAGTGAGAAGATTCGGTAATCCTAGGATCGATTACCGAATCGAACAGATGAGTTGGCAAGTGTACCCGGGAAGCATGCTGCGATGAAGATGCAACATAGAAACGGTGCGGGAATCTCCCAATCGGTAGGGCTTTGTTTCTTGGTTGCTAGTTTTCGAGTGCCTAGATATTATGGCACGACTTCTCGTGTCAGAGCGTTCTCGTGTCAGAGCGGCCATTTTGTGTCAAAGCGGCGCAGTGACTCGTTCCGTTTCGATAACCCCTTCCCTTTTCTTACTTGGTCGGCTTTGCGGTCACCTCTATCGGTACAGCACTCATGCGAAAAATGATGCACCTTCGCGTCGTTTCTGGAACTGGCGGAGGCCCGGAAAAGACGATCCTGAATTCACCTCGGTTCATCCGCAAGCATGGGTACGACGCGCATGTTGTTTACTTGTGCCCACCCGATCCAGTGATCCAAGAGTCCTTGCGAACGCGCGCTGAGAAGCAGCAATGTCCGTTGACGCTGATCGAAGACCATGGCATCCGCGACTTTTCCGTGGTAAGCAAGCTGATTCAATTCTGTCGCCGGGAAAAGATCGAACTGTTTCAAGCTCACGACTACAAATCCAATGCGATTGGATTGATCGCAAGGCGATTTCATAAGATGCGCATGGCCACCATGCTGCACGGCTGGACAGACACAACCGGCCGCATGCCTCTTTACATCGCAATCGATAAACGATGCTTGCCATGGTACGAAAAGCTCATCTGCGTTTCAGAAGATCTCGTAGAGGAGTGTCGCAAGCTTCGTATCCCCGACCGGAAAATTCACCTTGTTCATAACGGAATCGATCTCGCAACCTTCACGCGAACAACTCCCCGGCAGGAGGCCAAACGCGACATCGGTGCACCAATTGATGAGCCCATGATCGGGATGGTATGCAGACTATCTCCAGAGAAAGGAATCGTTGAAGCGATCGCGATGATTTCCCGGCTAAATGCATTAGGCAAACGAGTTCATTTGTGGGTTGCAGGCGATGGGCCTTATCGCCCTGAAATCGAAAAAGAGATCGCGAAACACAACCTTGCGTCACAAGTCAAACTGCTCGGACAACTCGCCGATACAAGAGGCTTTTACCAAGCCATGGATGCATTCCTCCTGAACAGTATTCGCGAAGGATTACCGAACGTCGTGTTAGAAGCGATGGCGTTAGAAGTACCAGTGGTAGCTACACGAGTTGCAGGTGTACCAAGACTGATTTATCCCGATAAGACAGGTTGGCTGATTGAACCCGGAGACCAGAACGCTTTGGACAACTCAGTCCTAGAATCGATCTACGGATCGGTGATCGATGATCGCGTCGCTCAAGCGAGAAAGCTTATCGAGGACGAGTTTTCCTTTACCCAACGCATGCAGCGCGTTGCGGACATCTACGACTCACTCTGGGCCCGCAAGTAACCACGGGGCCCGCAGTTAACCACAGGGCCCGCAAGTAAGCACGGGGCCCGCAAGTAAGCACGGGGCCCGCAAGTAACCACGGGGCCCGCAGTTAACCACTGGGCCCGCATGCAACCGGCGGGCGTCTATGCTATTGGTATCCCAGTAGCCTGAGCTCTTCGCCTGCGATCTTGTTGAATTGCTCGCGCTGTTCGTCAGTCCAATGCGAAATGCGTTGAGTGGGATCGAAATCGGTCGGCTTATCGGTACTGCGCCAGTGCAAGTCACCGCTCTTCTGCGCGGTTTGAGACCCACCAAGAATCTTCAATTCGCCGGCGCGTTGAAAGTCGTAGAGATCGACGTTGAGACCGAGCCCCTTTAGAATTGCAGTCATGCATCCTTGCTCGTCGCGCACGAGGTCTTCAAACCGGACTTTCAGCCAAGGTCGACTCGCAGCGTGCGGCGAAGACTCAAACTCTAAGATCTTGCGAGCCCGTCTTCTCCATCGCTCAGACGCTTGCTGAAAATCCCAACCGAATGATTTCATACCCGACTCGACCACGCAACGCCCATCGCGGATAAGGACGATCGGAATCGCGTTGGGGAACAGTTCGAAGAAGTTATCTAAACCTTCTACGCTGGGCGTTTTTGTAATGAAACGTCTCGTTGAGGACTCGGAGGAATCCCCTCGCGCTTGCTTCATAAGAAAATTCTCAAGCACCACTCCGAAGGAACGCAACAACTCCGCGCGAGTGCCAACTTGCTCATCCACTTTCCATTTCGGATTCCACGACCCAAAGAGAGACTGCACATACGAGTGCAGATGATGGGAGTGGTGTAGGACGAAGTCCTCCCAAATGGGGGCGAGCCCGACACACTGCGGGTGCAGTCGAAGCAATTGGTAGAGGTGATTTGTTCCGCTGCGGTAATCGATCCCGAGGATAAAACAAAGCTCGCAATCCCCCGTTGGCGATTTATGACTTGCTGGTAACACGAGACAATTCGTCGTTTGAGTATATAAGGGTAGGATTTGGGCGGACTTTGCGATTGCCCATGGGTTATCCCGAAAGGGGCGAACTATGCTAATCAAACAGCAGATTTTATCCGAATGTATGGGAGAATTCCCAAGCTTCGACTACCATACTCTCTCCGGAGCAGGGATTATAGACAACGTTGGTGTGTGGACTGAAGTTTTGGGCAAGAATACCCCGATTGCCCAGGACTTGCCAAGTCAACAAAACTGCAACACGATTTGTTTCTTTTCAAAAGTCGACAGAGCATTTGACAACGCATTTGATCGGGTAGTAGAGCAGATGCACTTGGATTCAACTGACGGAACACAAGCTTTCACCGCGCAAACAAGCACCGCGCAAGCAAACACAGCGCAATCTGACACAGCGCAAACACATGCTGCCCGGAGCTTCGAGTGCCGGCTTCTACTGGCATGCTGTCGCACCACCCCTGCCCAAGGCTCCTTGGAACGATTGCTGGGTGAACAACGTTCGCAACAGCAGCCAACAGATCAGCAGTTCACCATTCCTCAGGATGAATCGCAAATTGACTGGGAGCTGCTTCTTCGCCTTGCTGCCAAGCACAGACTTCTGCCGTTACTAAATCTGCATGCTAAAGCGTACTTCGCTGGCACTGCCCCGAAGAGCTGGATGCGACGCTTGGAAAATCGAGTACAAACAAATGCTGAACGATGTAATCGGCTTGCGGCCGAGATGGTGATCATTCAGCAGCAGCTTGCAAATCACAGGATTGACTCCATCGCTTTCAAAGGGACCGTTTTATCGGAATACATTTACGGTGATATCGGGCTACGGCAAGGTTGGGACATTGACTTGTTGATTCGTCAAAAACAGGCTCCTAGCGCGATTGAAGTATTTTCTCATATGGGATATCGCGTAGTGAAGCGATACGACCAAGCGGTAGATTTGGTACATAACGATACGGGTATCCCTATCGATCTTCACTGGGGCTTGGTACCAAAATATTTTCCATACCAAGAGAGAGTCGATTTGATTTTCGAACGTGCGATTCGATGGCAAACCGGCTGCGGTGAGGTATCGATGATGTGTGACGAAGATCTTGCTGCGGTCTTATGTTTGCAGATTGCAAAAGACGCATGGGAGCGTCGGCAGCGAATCCCGTACTTCTTCAAAATCGTGGATTTATCGGAGTTCATTCAACGTACTTCGAATCGCGACGAAGATCCTTTGGATTGGAGTCGAGTACGAACGCGTGCAGAAGATCACGGATGGTTAGGCATTATGGAATTAGCGCTTGGCAGCGTTGCTTATTGGTTAGGTGTAAGGATCCCAGAGAGCGAGAGAATTCTGCGTAGGAAATCAGCGGTGAGCGAAGGACTCATCGAAAACCTGGGATTGGGGGTCTTTAGCGCTACCGATGAAGTCATAGAGCAAGGGCCAAGCATGTGGTTGGAATTGCAGCGACGGTGGCGCCAGGGTTTGTTTTTTATGCGGATCCGCGAACGGCATTCGGACAAGCTTCGTTATTTGGCCAACGCCGTTTATCATGGCGTTCCAGAAGTACTTTTAGGTAATCATCGCAATCGCAGTTTAGCGCAATCGCCTAGGATCGAAAGCAAGTCGGGAGAAGTGAAGGCATGATTTCCGGCAAGGAATTTCGTAAACAGTTAGGAGTTCATCGCTGGGCATATGGTGTCTTGTGGCGAGTCAATCGCTTTTACACAGTAGGTCTGATTTTATGCGGTTTCTTAGCAGGCATGACCCCGGTCTTGCTGTTCATGAGTTTACGAGGACTGATCGACGACCAGTTGAGCAATCAAGGCAAGGGGGTTCAGAATTGGTTGTTTCTGCTGATGTGGGTGGGGATCGCTGAAGCAGTGGTAGGTCTTGCACACAAATTGTTCCGTAACTTGTTGCGTGAGAGAGCATTGGTCGAAATTAACGAATTGATTCTACGCAGGTCACTTCTGCGTCCGGTTTCGTTCTTTGAGCAAAGCAAATCGGTGAATCAACTCGAGAAAATCAAATCGAACAGCGCAGAGCGTTTGGTCGAGTTGGTAGGAAGAAATTCTCAGATCATCGCATCACTGATTCAAATCGTCACGATCTCCGTGATGTTAGCGCGTATTGAGCCATTGATTCTTGTGGTAGTCCCCCCCTGCTTTCTTCCTTATCTCTGGTTTCAGTTACGGCTTGGCTCCAAGATGTCGGAAGATATTCAAGAGCGCGCTAAAGATCGCAGGCGAATCGGGTATTTCGTCGGATTGCTTACACTACCGCAAAGTGTTGCAGAAACACGACTCTTAGGGATCTCCGATCACTTGATCTCACAATTTCGAGCAGCTTTGTCGACCAAGCGAGACGAGGAAGCTCAAAAGGACTTTAAGCAGTTTATTGGGGGTTCATTATTTTCTATCCTGTGCACAATCCTGTTTGTAGGGTTGATCTACCGCATGCTTATGCGACCCGGAGGGGCAACCGTTGGCTTGGGTAGCATTGTATTTTTCGCAGCCTCTTCCATTCGATTGCGAAAGTCGCTTGAAGACGCCACACATTCCCTCGCAGCGATCGCGGATCATCAAGTCTATGCGGCTTCTTTGAAGCAATTCATCGACGGTAAGGATGACGAAACGCCTATCGCTAAAACACCGTTAGAAACCGCAGACGGAATACGGACGGAAACAACGGAACAAGCCGCGAGCTTTCGGTCCGAGATTTGTTTTGAGAACGTTTCATTTCGGTACGAAGGCCAAGAGCAGCTTGCATTGACGGACGTTTCCTTCACGATCCATCCGGGAGAAACCATTGCGATTGTCGGGGAGAACGGTTCAGGGAAGTCCACACTGGTCAAACTGATCGCAGGGATCTACAAACCGGAATCGGGAACGATTCGAATAGACGGACGCTCCCTCGCCGATCACGACATGGACGATTTGTATCAGAAGATCGCTTTTGTGTTTCAAGACTTCGGTAGGTACAACGTGACGCTCCTCGAGAATGTCGCTTATGGGAACTGGGCAAAATACTCGAAAGAATCCGAAGCCGACCTTGTAGCAGAACTGCAACCTTCGATCGCTCGTGTTGGGTTAGAAAAAGAGTTAACGAAAATGCCTAAAGGACTTCAAACCGTACTGGGGCGAACCTTTGGCGAATACGAACCATCGGGTGGAGTCTGGCAAAAGATCGCATTAGCACGTGCCTTTGCCAAAAAGGCACCGATCTTGATTATGGACGAGCCATCTTCTGCTATCGATGCTCGAGCTGAATTCGAGTTGTTTGGACGAATCAGCGATCTTTCGGAAGGACGAACCACAGTCCTAATTTCCCACCGATTCTCGACCGTCTCGATGGCGACCCGAATCTTCGTGATTGACCGAGGACGGTTGGTTGAAGAAGGCAACCACGCAGACTTGATGAAGCTCAATGGGCGATACGCCATGCTTTACAACTATCACAAGAAGCTCCACGGCGAAGGGGGCGTAAATGATTGATGTATTGATATTGTACGACGTTGACGGATGGGCTTACCATTTTCGCGCACTGGCTTTGCAACGCTACTGCCCCGAAGGATTCCGGGTGCGTATTGCTGCAATGGACGCGGGCTCAAGTGCACTTGAGCCTATTCCAACAGGCTCTATTTCAACGGAGTCGACAGAAGAGAAATCGCCTAGAGAGCGAATTGAGGAGATATTCGGAACTGATCCGCCCCCAGATGTGGTTCTAACCCTTTGCTCATTCCTTGCGAAACCCGTTCGCCGATTTCTCGATGAGATGGGCTGGGACTCCAAAGTGATTGTCTCCAGCAACAACGGCTGGCCGAGGCGTTTCGAACAATTCCAAACCCTCTTTAAGCAAGCAGACTGGGTAGTACTTAACAATCAAGAGTACTGGGAGAAAGCAGAACGTCCTGCGCGATGCTCCGCGATTTCCAACGGCGTGGATTTGACCAAGTTTTACTTAGAGAAGCCAATTTCCAATCGAGCACCGAAAGTTATCTGGTGCGGCTCACAACTGCACCGAGACATCAAGGGATACGACGAATTCGTCGTACCCATTTTCGAGCAACTGCAACGAGAAGGTATCGAATGCGAAGCTTTGTTGGTCGATTCGCGAGGAAGCGATCGGTTGACTCGAGATCAGATGCGAAGCTGGTACAACAGTGCAACTGTTTTTGTATGTACAAGCGATACCGAAGGCACACCCAACCCTGCATTGGAGGCTGCCGCGTGTGGATGCACTGTCGTAACGACGAGAGTCGGAAACATGCCTGAGTTGATCAAGCATGGCATCAACGGGATCTTCGTTGAACGCAACCTCAACAGTATTCTTGATGGTATCCGATCAGCGATCGCTAATAGCGTGCTGCTAGCTAGCGAACTGTTTCGCGATATTCAAAGCTGGTGTTGGAGCACTCGATCAAAGGAGTACTTCCGGTTGTTTGCTGAACTGGCCTGCAATCAACAAACTTCATCGAAACACGCACAAATCAAATCGCTGTCCGCCATCAATTCTCCCACCTCCTGCAATTCACTAAGTGAAGATGTCACCGTTTTTGTTTCGACCGTAAACAGCGACAGCTTTCAAGAGTGCATGAAGCATTTATCGATGCAAGACACAAGGTTCCGTTTGGAAGTCATCGAGAATGTTGCACCTATGTCAGCGGCTTTTCAAAGAATGCTCGATCGCTGCCAGACGCCGTACTACGTCCAAGTTGACGAAGACATGCTGCTCAGACCATGGGCTATTCGAAGACTGCACGAACGCATTGCACAGAGCCCTTCCGACCAAGCTTTTGCAGTGGAATGGTTGTGGGACTCGCATTTGAATCGTCCGATCCAAGGGGTCAAAATTTATCGGCATGCAATCGTCAAGAAGTTTCCTTATCGCGACGTTCAGTCTTGCGAAAAGGATCAGCTCGCAAGGATCCAAGAAGCCGGCTATAGCTTCGGTCGCCCCGTGGAAGCGGAGCTTGACGAACACAGCCCCGAGATATTTGGAAATCACGGAGTTCACTTCCATCCGGAGTCGGTCTACGAACGCTACTTCACCTTGATGCAGAAGAAGCGCAAGGACCCGAAGAAATTCCGTTGGCTCGATCGCCACTTGGACGAGTTTTTCCAACGCTTTCGTTCTGAACCAACAGAGTTCAACTTGATGGCAATCATGGGCATCCTCGCAGGCCATTTGCAGGAATCACCCACCACCGGCGAGAAGGATTTCCGCGAGTACAGTTCCTTGCCTGGCTTACAACTCGCGAAAGAGTTTTTTGCTCAATGCAAAAGCTCACCGCATACGTCCGACAATGATCAGCCTCAACCATGAAAAATCAAGCAAGCGAGACCGTCGCTTTCAAATACCGGTTTTTTGGTTTCGATGAACACCGTTTCGATGAACACCGTTGCGATGAACACCGTTGCGATGAACACCGTTGCGATTTCGAAACGCCGTATTGTTGGTAGCAATTAGTAATGGCAGATGAATTGGAGAATGGTGTGAACAGTCCGTGCGTAAGCGTCGTCGTTCCGGTGAAGAATGGGGAAGCCACCATTGAGCGATGCTTGGAAGCTATCGTAAACCAGCAGTTTGACGGTAGAGATTTTGAAGTCATCCTTGTCGATAATGGTTCGACTGACCGGACACTTAAGATCGTCTCCGAACAATTTCCTCAAGTGAAGATCTTGCTCGAAAGCCGACCTGGAGTCTCCTATGCGAGGAATTTAGCTATCCAGGAAGCAAAAGGGACTTGGATTGCTTTTACCGACGCCGATTGCGTACCGACTGCGACATGGGTCAAATCCTTGGTGAACCGCGCTGAAGAATGCCAAGGAGTTTCGTTTGTAGGTGGAGCTATTCGTGCGCTGCTTCCAACGACCGCTATCGGCTTATTCAACGAGAACTTGTTCGATCAACAGAGGAGTATCGAAGCAGAGAAACCGCCCTCGTTTATCTCCGCGAACTTGATCGCTCGACGAGACGACTTGATCCGATTCGGTATGTTCAATCCCAATTATCCACGGGGTCAAGATACTGAGTTTGCTTGGCGCAGTTACTTCAAGCACGGTGCCAAGTTCGCTTTTGCCGGCGATGCTGTCGTCGAGCATGCGAATGAAT
Organism: Planctomycetota bacterium; assembly: GCA_046051705.1. Lineage (GTDB taxonomy): Bacteria > Planctomycetota > Planctomycetia > Pirellulales > Pirellulaceae > JBKCUI01. The sequence continues at coordinate 8,548 of JBJONT010000079.1, forward strand.
CGACATGGAGTGGATTGATCAAGAAGGCTTGGCAGCACGGTAGTGGATCAGCTCGATTGATCAGTGAATATCAAGAGGAATTGAAGATCAATCCCGAAAAGCGTTGTGGCGAGACCAAGTTCCGCAAGGAGTTCATTCGAGCTGGATTAGCGAACGTCAAAAGCCTCCTTTTGTTTCAACGCGGGGAACTCAGGACAAAGGCAAGAGACAGGTTTTACTTTGCAGTCTTTCGTTTCGTACGCCATCTGTCGTACGTGCATCACGTTCGAAAGCTACCGAAGGCTCAGCCTAACCTCACACAGCATTCCAACCCAGCAAAGCAGGTCGAATCATGAGCAAGCCTAGGTATGCAGCTACAATTGTGATGCCTCTGAGGACTCAGCGCGATAGCTGGCTGGAAGAGTCTGTAACGTCCGCTGTGATGCAGACAGCTCTTTGTGAAGTCCTGGTAATCACTTCTGATTTGACACCGCAATCAAACCTCGATGTCTTATCGAAGATGGCGAGAGACCATTCGAACCTAAAGGTACTGCCTCGCCCTAGTGGAGCTCAATTTGCCGGAGCGATCAACTTCGGATTTGAATCTGCCACCTGCGATCGAGTTTGCTTACTACTAACCGATGACATCTTGGATCTCTCGACCGTCGCAACTTGCCTTCCCTTCGATGCAGATATTGTGGCCACTGCGCGTTGCGGAATGAATGAGGATATGACACAGAGATTGTGGGAAGGCAAAGCCGATCCGGTGAGATATCAAAAGCTCAAGACGATCGAACAACGAGCTAGCTACATCGGTCACTTCATGCTGCTCAATCGCGCATTGGTTCTCAAGATCGGTGGCGTCGACCCGAACATCGGGCTGACAGGTGCGGATGACTACGACATGGTTTGGACCTTGCTAGAAGCTGGTGCGAGCGTCAAGTTGATTCCAGAGTTTCTGTACATCATGCGTGATCACCACGAGACCCGTTTAACCATGCGCGATCAGAACGCCCAAGTCGCTGATTTGCGGAAAATTCTCGCGAAGCATGGTATTTGCGACGATGAAATAGAGCAATTGGTTGAAGTAAAGAAGAAGTGGTACGGTACGCCTGGATACGTTGCGATCCAAGACCCCAACTGGTACGTGCATCGTGGAAACCCTCAAAAAGACACCTGCAACGTGGTAACCGACCATCAGGATGATTCAGAGAGGAACGCGTGAGAGAAGAGACAAACATCCCATCGAAAAATGATCCGATGGATTCGCCATGCACCTTGAACCAATCAGAAATTGTTCAATTCCTCTTAGGGATGGGTATTGAAGTACTGAAGCTCGAAGATGTGAAGGTCGAATGGAGTCACGGTGAGCATCGAGCACCCCTGCACGTATGGACTAAGAAACACGGGGAATTGAAAGTACGAAAATTCCCTACAGAACATGACTTGTCAACCTACTTTGATTTAAGGCAATCGGTGCAAGGGTTTCCGATGCCTGACATTGTTGCTAGAAGCTCGCAGCATATCGCAGAGAAATGGATACAGGGTCAAACATTAGACCGACGCGATGTAGATCCTCAACTGCTCTATGAACTTGGCGAAATGTTTGGTGCACTTGCTGTACAACATTGCTCTCTACAGAATGAGGAGGAAAAGTGGCGTTCAGCAACTTCCCTCGAAAGCAAATTAGTAGCCAACCTCGATGAATTGCATGCAACAGGGTGCTTTGATCTAGCAACGCGCAACCGTTTGCTCGAGCGTGCGCGATCAAACATGCCAACGCTCGTGGAATGCGGTTTTGTTCATTTGGATATCCAGCCACAAAACATCATCATCTCGGAGCATGGACCTTGCGTGATCGACAACGAAGCGTTGTGCATCGGGCCGTTGGACTTGGGGCTAGCTCGCATCTGGGGACTTTGGCCAATGTCTCCTTTACAACGCGGACGATTCTTGGATGGATACAGCAACCATCGATCGGCAAAAAGTTTCATCCTGCATGAACTGTTCTGGGCCATCTATTCACTATCAGGTTCCTTACTTCATCGCTTCAGAAACCACTTGCCATTCCAGAATTATTCGGATGCGTTGATAGAGATTTCCGAAGGCGAACTGCCATTCACTTGGTCTGAATCCAAGCGAACGAAAATGAAGGTCCTGGGTAACCGACCAATTCGATTGGCCTTCTTGGTGGACTATCTTGCGATAGGGGGTCAAGAGAGAGTTTGCTATGAGTTGCTCCGAGCGCTCGATCAGCGATCTTTTCGCCCTTACCTCTTCGCGTTTCGCGGAGGAGCGATGGTACCGCTGTTTCAGGATTTAGGGATACCGATGATGATTGGATCAGATCGCGATCCGCTGGCTGTTAAAGAATGGACGCCACTCGATGCGAAAGAAAAAGCGGATTACGACGAGCGACTGACGCAAGCACTGAAAGATAACCAAATCGATGCGACAATGGTTTTTTCCTGGAAAACCGCACCCACCGTTCTTAAAAACGCAGGTATTCCTGTTTCGATCGACAAACTAGATGGACCGGCATTGATCGGCAAGGTGAAGGACAAAAGCGGATTCCGATGGATTGTTGCGGAGTCCGAGACTCTCCGAAGGCAGGTCGCAAGCCGGCAAAAGGAATACGGATTCTCAGACTCGAATTTAGCCACAATCCATTCTTGCATCGATCTAAAATCTTTCGACCCGACACGCTGGGATCGCGACAAGGAACGTGAAAAACTCGGATTGGATCAAAATGCGTTCGTCGTGGGATTTATCGGAAGATTGATGGAAGGAAAAAATATCGACTTCTTAGTTCGCGCTTTCGCAAAAGCGATGCCACGGCTAAAGCAGAGTTCGCAACGCTGCGTGTTGCTCATATGCGGTCCCGATGTCGGGGCACTTCCTCAGATACTTGCCGAAGTACAAAATCATTCTTTACAAGAACACTTTTGCTACGTTCCACCAACGGAGAACGTAGCGAAAGTGATGTGCACACTCGACGCATTTGCAATGTCCTCGCTGAGCGAGGGTTTACCAACGGTGATTTTGGAAGCCATGGCTATGGGACTGCCGATCATTTCGACAGCTACAGGATCTATCCCCGAAGTCGTATACGACAACGGTCTTATCTGTGACTTGGGTGACCTCGAAAGCTTCTCAAACTACATTGTACAACTCGCACGTTTTCCAGAGAAACGCCAACGCATGGGTGAGCTGAGCAGGCGGATTGCAGCGAGGTTTACAAGCCGCCATGCGATCGGACGCTACGAAGAGCTACTGATCGATGGGCTCGTCGAGTTGCAAGTCGATGTCGCCAGGAACCTATCAGCGAGTTCGCCTACTCAATGAACGCATGCTCAGTAAGCACCCGCTCAGTAATCAGCGACGAGCATCTGCTTTAACGCATGAGATGGGATAAGCTTTCCAGATTGCACTTTGATTTCTAAAGCTACCAGCGAATTCGCGAGCGATTCGAGTCCTTGAACGTAAGTATTCGGCAAGTTGCAGTTTGGCGTGAAGACCGTTGATTTAATGGGAAAGATATTCTCCTGGAGTCGTTCGCAAGTCTCACTGGTGGAGAGTCGCTGAACTTGAAATCCAGCCGATGTTTGAAGCGATCCATCGGAGTCGACGATTTGAGGGAAAAGAGCAAGCCGAATCGGTGCATGAAGTGTCGAATTCGAGCCGGTCAAATGAAGAAATTGACGGGTGCTCAAGGATAAATCACCAAGCGTATTAGAGGTAGCGTTAGCGGTGTTCCGCATTGCTTCATCAAGCGTTTGTCGCGCACGCCAATGGCCAACCGCCCAAGGATCCCTGTCGCCCATCGATGCCGACCGTTCCATCGAAGATTGCAAGAGCGATATGCTTCCATGGCGAACATTAACCACTCCTGGAATTCCATGAACAACCGGGGTGGGAGTCACACTTCCGTCGACAAAGACCCGGTCGTTTGAAATAAAGCTGCATGCAACATGAGAAAGCAGTTGCAATGAAAGAGTCGTTTTCCCAGCGCGTCGCTCACCCAGAATAAGGATCGCTTGCTGGTCGTACGCAACGGCCGCTGCATGGAGAGGAAGCCAGTTCGTAAGGCACATCTGCGCACTTGCGATTTCCCGCATGATTCGCAACACCGCGATCCTCGCGCTCGGTTGCGATTCCTTTGCCAAGACCAAGATCCTGTAAGCTTTATCCTGACCGAACGGTTGAAGCTGACTACGGTGATTGCTCGCAGGTACATTTCGATTCACTTCAAGCGAATCAGGGACGATTCGGTAGAAGAGATCGAGTTCAGAATCATAGACGCAGCAGCGATCTTCTGCATGAGCAAACGAGTGGTTCATGTTTCCATGCATGCTAAAGCACTCGACCGGAATACCAAACTCACCGATTCTTCTCCGGAAATCGGCATGAAGGGCGTTATCGCGAATCAACTCGATTGCATAAGCAGACGAATCGTGTCTCGGGGATACTGAAAAAGAACTTCCTTCATTCTGTGCGGTAGACTCACTCGCGTTTGACGATGCGCCCAACTCGACTGCGCCCCCCATGTTTTCCTCAATCCATTGAACATCATTCCCATCGAGAGCATAAACAGCGAAGGATACGAGAGGAAGTTTGACTATTACCGGATTCGTACTAAAACCGTTAGAACCGGAAGTCCATGGTCGTAAAGCGTCATCAAGGGGGTAAGGCATCAACAGTTCGTTTGAAAAAGCAAGTGCTGCGAAGATTCGACTCGACAATCAACGTCTTATCGCAAAAGATTATGGCTTGAACATTGAAGATTGTCATCCGAGATAATTTTAGATAAGGAAGCAGAATGCCAGAGGTGCGACCCAAGGAGTTATGGATCTTCGTAAGCGCAAACTGCTTTGTTGAGAATGAGGTGACTCGTGCTTGCGATTTGTTTCGAAGAGCATCGGCTTGCGGTTTCTCCCGGGTGATCCTACACGACGCAAAGTTCGCTCGATTGGACAAAGTCCCTAAGTGCTATTTCGGAAACCTACAGACACTTCGAGAAACCGCTTCGTCAAACGGCCTCAAAATCCTCCCCTCAACTTGCCCTATCGGTTACTCCAACAGCTTTTTGACACGATACCCAAATCTAGCCGAAGGGTTGCCGGTCCGCAGTGCAACCTTCAAGATCGATGGCTCCCTAGCACAAATCCAACCGACCGTTGCGTGGGACTCCGATCAACCACAATCTGCAAAACAGAAGATGCACTTAGACCCGGCGGTACGGTGGCATGAAGGGGAGCTTACCTATTGCCTCCAATCCAAAGAGCGGGCACGAATGCGAATGCGCGTTGCAGTTCGTCCCTTTCAGCATTATCAGTTGACCCTGCAATTAAAAACCGATGAACTCCAAGGACAAGTGCAAGTTCAACCGATGGGTGTCCCTCGTGGTACGAACGGGAATGAACAACCAGGAAGACGACTTTGTTATACCGACTTGGCGGTGGCAAGTTCGCAGGACTGGACCACCTACAAACTCACATTCAATTCCCTAGACCACTCCATGATTGACTTGCTCATTGGATCGTGGGGTGCGGAGCATGGGAGCTATTCGATACGAGGAATCAAGCTTGAATCGTGCGGCGCTGTCAACTTAGTTCGCTCAGAGACCGCACCGATAGAGGTAAAGCTGGTCAACCCACGCGGAGGCCCGGGTGGAAATCCGGGTGGAGGCCAGGGTGGATATCCGGTGCAACTGATGGAGGGGATTGATTTCGAGACATGGGAAGACCCATTATTAGGTAACGATCCGGTTGCCGGATCGTTTGGTCCCTGGCATCCATCCCCTCCAATTCGACTAAAACGGGATTTCCCAAACGGATCTCACTTAGAAGTCTCTTACTACCACACCCATGTCATCGGTCCAGACCAAGTCTGCGCAGCATTGGGAAATTCACGATTTGTGGAGTTGCTAAAAGATCACATTCGCAGAGTTGCAGTTCAGTTTCCAAGTTGCGATTGGATGATGAATCATGACGAAGTCCGGTTGCTAGGTTGGATGCCCACGAACATCCCGGAACTTGGTACTTCTCCCACCAGCGAGCAAATTCTGACTCACAATGTTGAGACCTGCCAACAGAGCATTAAGAGTGTGGCACCGCAAGCCGACCTGTGGGTATGGTCGGACATGTTTGATCCATACCACAATGCGATCGATCAGTACTACTTAGTCCGTGACTCCCTCGCTCATCTGCAACTACCCGAAAGTATTGGGGTAGTTAATTGGAACGAAGGAAAAAAAGCTCAGAGCCTTCAGTACTTTGCCGAGCGTGGACACCGGCAAGCCATCGGTGCCTACTACGATCAACCTTTGGAACAAACAAAGCAATGGCTTGATTGCATTACTACCAACAACATCCAAGGTGTCGATGCATTTCTGTATACGACCTGGAAGAAGGACTACAAAGAACTCGAATCGTTTTCAGAACTTGTACGATCTCACCCTTGGTTTGAATGCTAACCGTCTGAACGGTAAGCAGGGTCGAAACCTACTCCACCCCAAGGGTCGCTTCTGCATCCGTCGGGGGTTTAGATTCTGTAAAAGGTACTCTGGGGCGAACCGACTGATTCGTCGGATCTGGCACGCGGAGGAATCGCCAGACAATCAGCCACAGCAAGGCGATCGCAAGAAGAAAAGCGCTGATCGCAACGAGAAATAACTTCGCAAGCTTCTGTCCCATCGTAGCGACAGGGACGGTAATCGAATCTGCCGGGACTTGGACTAGCAGGAGCAATGAAGTCGACTGCTTGCGTTCGAACTCATCGGATCCGCGTCGCGCGATTTCGACTTTCTCCAACGCTGCGATCCATTCTCCTCGATATGCAGAACCTCGCGGATCTGAAGAAATAGGATCGATGTATCGGTAAGTCCCTGTCTCTTTGAGCTTGCGCAACATCGTCTCATCGATTTGAAATCGAAGATCGACATCGGGTTCGTTTGAAACAGGCACATTTGACGCCAACACCGTGGAAATCGCAGGGCTGGGCGATCCACCAGAACTCGCCGATGAACTGGTTGTCGATGAACTGGTTGGCGACAAGCTGGGCGCCGATGAACTAAGTGTCGAACTGATCGACGAGAAGAAAGGGTGTTGCAGGATCGTTCCTTCGCGCTCTCCTTCGTGGCCGTCGATCAGAACAGCGAAACCCGAGAACTGGCGATTCTCGGCTCGATAATCGGGATCTGCGGACCGTTCGGCAGCTTCCTGCTTCTGGCTTTCGGAAGCGAGAAGTTCAAGATCGCCGATGTTGATGGTCAAGACCAACACACCTTCGGTGGTCTTTTCTGTCTTCTCGTTGATTTTCCGTTTCACGGAAACCGGAGTAGAGACAGCGATCTTCCATCGATTCGTCGTCGTCGACTTGAATGGAACACTGAGGTGAGTTGAGTTGGTGCGCTGGATATTGCGACGCGGAGTGCTGGGACTTAAATCGCGGGACTGCCCCGAGAAATAACTGCGATAAGCGAAGTTCTCACCGATGGGTGCTGAAGATGGATCGTTGGCGAAAGCGGCGGCAAGCATCGTCCCGTAGCGATCGGTAAGGAACAAACTATCGAAGCGAGTAGCGCGAGCCGCACCGCTGCGCGACCGGATAAAATCCAGGCGACTTGAGAGCATAGACTCCAGCTCACTTCTCGCTGGAAGATCGATCAGTGTAGCTCGACTCTCCGCGGGAGGATTTTGATCGGTTGCAAGAGACTGAAGCAATTCGGTGCCGGCTGAGTCGACACACTCGACGAATTTCTCTTCAAGCGAACTGCGTCGTGCTTCGTCTTCAACAAGACCAAAAAGCTGCGTGATTTCCGATTCAAGCGTTCCTGCGGCGGACTGTGCAGCGAAGAAGTTACTTTGCAGCGCACCTTCTCGAAGCTCGTTCGACAGATCGCTTTCCGCAACAGAGACCGCTCGCCAAAAGAACCACCCCATGATGGTAGCTAGGAGCAACGGTCCGAGGATTCCTAAGATCATCAAAGGTCGCCGCAAGCGACTTACATGCCGACGTTCTAATGCCGCGAGAACTTGTTGGACGTTATCAAAACGATCATCGGGTTTCTTCGCAATGCAACGATCGATGATCGAAGAGAGTCCTCGATCGATTCCGCCAACACGATAGTGCGCACGTGGATACGGACTTTTGTGAATGGTATCCCGATAACGCTTCAGTCGCTCTGATAAGCTCGTTGCAGTATCGAGTGTCGTCACCGTTTCAGGAGTTCGGTACGGAGGCGTTCCGACCAACATGCAATAGAGAATCGCTCCAAGGGCGTAAACGTCCCATCGAGCATCGGGGACCGCATTAAGGTCAGCTTGCTCGGGCGCCATGAAAAACAGTGTACCCAGCGAAGGCGTTTGCTCGTTAGAGAGTCGACTTTGGCCAAAGTCCGCAATGCGGGGCTGCATGTCTTGGTCGAGCAACACGTTCGCCGGCTTTAGATCGCAGTGCAATACACCCTTACCATGCGAGTGATTCAAACCCATCGCGATACCGGTAAAGAGCTCGACGGCTCGCGTCACCGGTAAAGCACCTCGGTTGCGAATCAGATCATCGAGCGAGCCGTTTTCCAAGTACTCCATCACGTAGTACGGAGGCTCGGAATCCCACCCTACCTCGAGAACTTGTACGATCGCACGGTTGCCCGACATCGAGACCAAGTTTCTCACTTCGCGAGTCAGCAACGACCAATTCACCCCGGCGCGATGCAGATAGAATTTGACCGCTACCGTGCGACCTGTATTTAAATTGGTCGCAATCCAAACTTGTCCGTACGCCCCCTGACCAAGCAATCGTTCCATCCGATAGCCGGGGACTTGAGAAGGGGGCACCGTTGCGCGGAGACTGAGTTCCTCCGCGCGCATCTGCTCGCCAACCGACTGATTTAATGTTTGATTGAGGGTCATACCAATACTGTAAACGGACGAATACTGCGTCTTGTTTAAGCTTAAACCCAACCAGAGTGCTAGACCAAGCGCAATCCTATTAGAATTGCTTAATGTCGCTCCAGGAAGTCGTTTTTTCGTTACACTGGTATTTCTTCTTTTTTGGTGGTTGGTAGCAAAATCGCGTTGGGTGACGGGCAGTCGAGGGAGAGAGCGGAATGAAAAGGTCCATTTGCGGCAAAGGGCTGGTTCTCAGTACAGGGCTGGTTCTCAGTACAGGGATTGCTCCCAATACAAGGATGGCTCCCGTTATCAGGCTTGCTAAGCGATTTGTGTTTCTGAGCTTGGCACTCGCCGGAAGTTTCTCAGCGCAGACTGAATGTGTTGTTGGTCAGGAGCCATGGGGACATTGGCGGGGTCCGACCGGAAACGGGGCAAGCGATTCAGCCAAGCCCCCTCGTGACTTTGGATTAACGAAGAATATGCGATGGAAGCGGGAGATACCCGGGGTGGGCTCCGGTTCGCCGGTCGTCTGGGGCGACCGAGTCTTTCTCACCAGTGCTGTACCAACGGGCAAGAGCAATGAGTGGTCGTTCAATGTATATGCATTGGATCGCAAGACCGGTGAAATTCGATGGGAGAAAACTGCCGTAGTTGCCAAACCCCACGAAGGGACACACGAGACCAACGGCTTTGCTTCCGCCTCGGCTTGTACCGATGGAGAGATGGTTTACGCATCGTTCGGCTCGCGAGGCGTTTTTGCCTTCAGCTTCGATGGAAACCTAATCTGGGAAAAAGACTTGGGTGACATGACCATCCGCAATGGGTTTGGCGAAGGTAGCTCGCCGACGATTGCTGGAGACATGTTGCTGGTGCCTTGGGATCACGAAGGCCCATCGCGATTAGTCGCATTGGACAAGAAGACTGGCGAAGTACGTTGGGAGACAAAGCGGCAAGAGCCAACATGCTGGGCGACCCCTTTGGTGATAAAAGACAACAAAGGTGCATCGCAGGTCGTCATGAACGGGCAGAACGCCGCGCGTGGATACGACTTGGCGACAGGCAAAGAACTTTGGTATTGCGCAGGTCAAACGCAGAGACCTTGCGCGTCGGCGGTCGCTCAAGATGGCGTCGCTTATGTAGCTAGTGGATTTCGCGGTTCGTTCATCGGCGCTTTTGACATCAACGGCCGAGGGAACCTGGAAGGAACATCGAGTGTGCAGTGGACTCAGAACCGAGACACCCCCGATGTCGCTTCTCCGTTGCTGACCAACGGACGGCTTTACTACTACAAAGAGAAAACCGGTTTGCTGACCTGTGTCGAAGCGAAGACAGGCAAGACCTTGTTCTCGGCGAGTCGCGTTCCGGGTGTGATGCGAACCTATGCGTCGGCAGTTGCTGCCGATGGCAAGATCTACCTTACAGATCGAGGTGGCACGATTGTGGTGATTGAAGATGCTCCGGAACTGAAGGTCCTCTCGACCGCGGATTTAGGTGAAGGGGTCGATGCAACGCCAGCCTTGAGCGGCTCGGACCTAGTGGTGCGTGGAGAGAAACACGTATTTTGTTTCTCGGAATAGAACCACTTACAACACAACCAAGCGACCGCATACAGCGATTTGAGAAGAGGAGTTGAAACATGGATAGGAAGCAAGCGAGCGATTTCGATCCGAGAGCCCTAGTAGCTTACGATGACTTCGCACATGGTCGGATTTCAAGGCGAGAGTTTGCGACCCGATTAGCTGGGCTAGCGGGCGCGGGACTGACAGCCGAAGCGTTGATCGAAGCGCTGACTCCTAATTACGCTTGGGCACAGCAAGTCTCGCCCGATGATCCGAGGATTGCTCAAGAAGCGTTTGAATACAACTCGGAAAAAGGTGGTGGCAAGATTCGCGGTGTATTGGCTTATCCAAAGCAAATGCCTGGCGAGGACACTGCGGGAAAGAAGTATCCAGCGGTCTTGGTGATCCACGAGAACCGGGGGCTTAACCCCTACATCGCCGACGTCGCCAGAAGGCTTGCGACCGCCGGTTTCCTTGCATTAGCTCCTGATGCCTTGAGTCCATTGGGTGGTTACCCAGGAAACGATGACGAGGGGCGAACCATGCAAGCGAAGCGGAAGCCTGAAGAGATGTTCGAGGACTTTCATGCGGCAGTGTTGGAACTGGCGAAACATCCTCGATCGAATGGGAATGTTGGTGCAGTTGGATTCTGCTATGGTGGTGGGGTTGTCAATCAGCTTGCGGTACGGCTGCCCGACGTATTGAAAGCGGGCGTTCCCTATTACGGCAGGCAAGCATCGGTAGAAGACGTGCCGAAGATTCAAACTCCATTGCTATTGCAGTATGCGGAGCTCGACACACGCATCAACGAAGGCTGGCCGGCTTATGAAGCTGCACTGCGTGCGCAGGGCAAGCGTTATGAAGCGTAC
>JBJONT010000080.1:0-4654 GCA_046051705.1 Planctomycetota bacterium
TGACCACCAAAACGTGAGCAGGTAGCCCTAGTTTTTCTCCGATGCGTTCTTGAGCTTCTTTCTCTACTTGTTCTTCACGCGATTTGAGTTTGAGGAAATTACCTCGAGCAGTAACGAATGCACGATACTTTTTCTCCCAGTCGGTTTGCAGTTTCTCAAGTTCCGTACGTGTACGGCCGACCTCACGCTTCGCATCGCTTACACGCTTGTCCTCCCGCTTCTCATCGTTGCGTTCAGATCCATTTCGACGATTCGATGTACTCTGTGCGCAAAGCGATGCACTGTGACTTGCGATTGTCCCGAACGTGAAGATGCAAACAACGCAAAAAGGGAAAAATCTCGGTACTACACTTTTTACCCACATGCGGAGAACCCTCGCTTCGTTTTCCTTTGCATACCGTTAGGTGAGCCCGCAGATTGCTCCTCGGTTACCATTCGCTCGGGAATAAGGCCAACTGGTTACCGATGATTTCATCGGAGTTTCTACGTTTTTATCCACCCAGCTTTCGGGGTAGATTATGGCTCCACGCTCTAGCGGAATCAACCGAATTGGCTAAGGTAATGTTTCAAAGTCTCATAGCTTTCGAAGCGGGCAAAAACTATTCTGTGGGTGCCGATTCGTTCGGCCGGGAAGGGACCCGGGCGAATCTCCATCAACCTCCTTTCCTGAGGGACTATAAATCGTGAAACCGAAGGCAGTCTTGGCCTATTGCCGAGAGAAGGGCATCCGATTTGTTGACTTGAGATTCTCCGACAATGCTGGACGCTGGAATCATTTCACCATCCCAGCTTCTGCACTTAGCGAAAATAGTTTTAGCCAAGGTTTTGGCCTCGCGGATTTTAGCCCGCACTCGCACATCATCGCCGTTCCGAACCCTGAGCAATCGTACTTGGACCCGCTTCAGTCTTCCCCTACCCTAATTCTTTTTGCTTCTGTCGCGAATGCTCAGACCGCCGAAGTGTGGGAATACGATTCACGGGAAGTTGCAAAACGATCGATAGAAGCTGTCCGAAGTGTCGGGCTTGCGGATTCCGTCAGCGTACAACTCGCAGCTCCATTCTGCTATCGCACTGCATCGTCTATCAATTCAAATTCAGAACACTCCGTGCAACCGGATTATTTGACAGGGGGGCGAGCAGATCGAGACGCAGCGCTTCGGGGCGAAATTGCCGAATTATGCTCGGAGGCTGGAGTCGGTATAGAACGCCACTTTCTTGGCAATCTAGAAGCATCGGAAATACTCCTGTCTCCTAAATCGCTCGTCAACGCCTGCGACGATCTTCTCGTCCTGCGATCAATTCTAGAATCTCATGCGCTCTCGAAACACTTGGAACTAGACCCCGTGGTTCTTGCCCACGAATCTAATTGGATCCTGTCAAAGAACTCGGAGCCGATGATTGGAGGTATGCAGGAGTTCGCTCTTAGCGAACTAGCATGGTTCGCCGCAGGGGGCGTTATCAAACACCAAGCTGCACTTGCAGCAGTTGCCTCCGCTGCTTCAGCAAAACGATCTCCAGCACCAGAAATAGGCACCGTCGTGGCCCGCGGCTCATCGCTCTTACATTGTCGCGGAATCTTGGCTGAGCATGATCTCGAGGCGTTAGTCAGCGTTCACTACGGATCGTTCGATCCCAGGCATCGCGCCTTGAGCGTGCGCGGCCTTCAGTCAAATGCTTGCCCCTACCTCGTCCTTTCAGCTACCTTGATGGCGATGATCGACGGTATCCTAAACAAAATTCAACCTTGCACCCCTTCGACACAACCAGTGCAAAATAACCCGAATTCTGGTTACCTGCGATTCCATGAATCGGATCTCTACAAATCTCTCGAACAAGACTTCCAGTTCCTCACCTTCGCAGATGTGTTCTCCGAGCAACTTATCCAAGGACTCGTAAGTTCGCTGCGATAACATGCGCCGCCCATATCCACACTTCGTACGCTAACCCTCCATAACGAGCGATATGACGAAAAAGCTACTTCCTGATTACACAAAACGACGTGAACGAGTCCTCAAAGAACTCCGCTCTAGAAACCTTCAGAATTTACTCGTAACCTCACCCTTCAATGTCACTTACCTGACGGGATTCACCGGCGAAGATAGTTTTCTGTTCTTAAGCGACGAAGAAGTCTACCTCCTGAGCGATGGACGCTACGAGGAGCAAATTCACTCTGAGTGCAAGGGGATTGAACTGATCCTCCGCGCTAACAGCGTTCCGATCATCGATGCTGCTGCTCACGAATTTAACAAGCGTACGGCTACGAATTTTAACATCGAAGCTGCTAGCACATCGCTTGCACAATGGGAAAGGATTCAATCGCTAACCCCATCGAAACAACTGCGAAGTTGTTCCGGTGTCGTCGAACGCTTGCGCGAAATCAAAGACCCATATGAACTTGGACTCATCGAAAATGCAATCCGAATCGCGGAACGTGCATTTCTCTCCACCAGTGAATTGCTACATGACGAAATGTCGGAGAAACAAGTTGCTCACGATATCGAAGCAGGCATACGACGACTAGGAGGTGAAGGTGCTGCTTTCAAGTCCATCGTTGGAGTTGGCGAACGAAGCGCTCTGCCTCACGGTCGGCCTTCCTCCAAGCGTATCGGTGAATCATCGTTCGTACTCATCGACTGGGGGGCGAAATATGAGATGTACCTCAGCGACCTAACTCGAGTCGTACTCACCGGCAAGCCTCCCGCTAAGCTCGAACGAATCTACCGTTCGGTTTGGCGAGCACAACAAGCCGCAATCGAAACGATCCGACCCGGCATGTCGATGAGCAACATCGATCAGGTTGCTAGGAAAGTCCTCGCTGACGCCGGGCTTGAGAAGCGATTCACACACGGCCTCGGACACTCCTTCGGTCTAGAGATCCACGAATCAGTACGGCTAGGTAAAGGACAAGATCGTCCGCTTGAACCAGGCATGGTTCTTACCGTCGAACCCGGAGTGTATTTCCCTGGGTTCGGTGGGGTTAGAATCGAAGACGATGTATTGGTGACCGACGAAGGTAACAGAGTGCTTTCCTCGCTTCCGAAGAATTGGGAAGAAATCGGGAATTCGCGTCACCTGTAAGTTGTTCCTGTAAGGATTGCTCCTGCAAGGTTGCTTTCGAACGTGGCCTCCGGAAAGAATTCTTCTCTCACTAAATCTAGCTGTGAAGTTATTCCGATGAAAAGTAATCCACAACGTGTTTGGGTAACAATGCAAAGAGCATCACAAGCCTATCTGCGCCGTTCGGCCGTGTGTGTGAAAATCAGTTTGTTGCTCTTTTGCTGTATGCAAATATTCTCGGTGAAACCGTTGTTCGGTTTCCCTCAAGGTGAAGACTGGCTTGTCGATCCATCAAGCTACAAGGCAATCGCCGAAGTCAGTGCAGATGGAAAAGCGATTCGATTGGCAAACGGACTGATCGAACGACGTTTCGTTCTAGCACCCAATGTTGCCACGATTGGATTTACTAACCTCATCACTGGGGACTCGATCCTCAGAGGGGTAAAACCCGAAGCAACCGTTAGCATCGATGGGAAAAAGTACTCGGTGGGTGGACTCGTCGGGCAACCAAACTACGCATTTCTCGATCCCACGTGGGTAGCGAAGCTTGAGAATGACCCGTTAGCGTTTCAATTCAAATCCTACGAGATTCGACCACAACTCGAAGAACGATTCCCGTGGAAGAGAACGCGACATCATGCTCCCGGAGTTCATTGGCCACCAAAAGGTATCGAGCTGATTCTTTCATTTGCTATGCCCAATGCGAATTGGAAACAAGACAATCCTTGTAACGTTGGCCGTAGGCTTCTTTGGAGCGACTCACTTAACAACCTTGATTCGCATTGGACGACCCTACCCCCCATCCCTAATAAAGATGCTGCGTTTGATCGATCTGTTAAATCATCGGCTCAATTGCCTGCCAATGAATCGGCAGGAGCGTATCGTGGTAATGGATCGACTTTCCATTCTAAGCCCGGGCATTCTCTCTTGCTCGAGCGGGCGATGCCTGAGAACACTTCGTGTCTTGAGGTACTGATTGAACCGGGAACAGATCTGGATACGAGTTGGGGACCAGGCCTTGGGCTTGTGTGGGACGATGGGATCGTCGAAGTAAATCTGCGACCCGGAGATCGAGGTGAGCATGGGCACTTTGAGCTGCGCAACCGCGGCCGTGAGCAGCTTGCAAAAGTTGCGAAGTTCGCTACTAGCGATTCAGGTTTGGAACTTGATCGTATCTACGCGCTTCGCGTCAGGTGGCAATCGGGTTCGATGATTTGGGATGCAGCACAATTGCCAAAGAATGCTTTGGGAAACGATAAAGGTGAAGATGCTCCCCGTGTCTATCATAAACTCTTCGAAATTCCTTGGGATGCACGTCCTCCCTTGGCCCTTCGAATTGGCAAGTCGGATCGATTGGGTAATCCGACCGATGCGCAAGTGCCTATCAAAAAGGATAGCGATCAAGAGTCTACGGTTTCGAAATCAACTTACTGTGTCTTCGGGCAATTGGCTGCATTTGGGCCATTCGATGAATCCCTTTTGGATGATTCAGCCTCATCAACGGTCGGTATCGATGTCCATTATGAGATGTACGATGGACTTCCTGCGTATAGCAAGTGGATCTCTATCACCAATCCTACGAACCACCAAGTAGAAA